>JANLSJ010000007.1:0-141271 GCA_031362355.1 Sphingomonas sp. | reverse complement strand
TGTCCCGCTCGATGTTGACGGTTCGCCCATCGACAATGTGGTGGGTCAGATCGAGCGCATCCTCGACTTCCGTTTTGGCATGGAAAAACTGTTCGACCCGCGCTTTGGTGACTTCAAGGTTGAGGGGCTGACCGGCTTCTCCGTCCGGCCGCAGGGGATTACAGACAAGCAGGTGATGATTGAATCGGTTGTCCGTGACCGGGTGATCTATATGGAAGTCCGCGACGCCGGCACGGGCGACGATCCGATGATCATCGAACATCAGCTGCGCATGCGTGGCGGGGGACCGCTGCCCGACTGGATCCATTTCGACAAACGCGGTCTGGCGATTATCGAACGTCCGGCGGATGTTGATGAAATCCACCTGATCGTGCGGTCAATCCGCAGCGATGGGAAAGTCATTGAGACGCCCGTCGTGATCCAGGGGGCCACGGGCGAAATCCAGCTTGATAAGCCGCTGAAGTCCGCCGCGGCAACGACGCTCGATCGCACAGTCCAGCTCGCCCATGGCGCGGCGCAGAACGAAGCCGATAAACTGGCTGCCGCATTTCACGGTTAATTTTTACGCTTTGTTAATGGTTAACGCCGTAGCAACGAATTGTCACAAGGACAGTAGTCATGAGGACGCAGGGTATGAGTAAAACAGCCATTTTGGGCGTATCAATCGCGGCATTGCTGGCCGGTTGCAGCGTGACACCCAAACCCATCACGCCGGGCGAACTCGCCACGCGCGCCGATGAAAATGTCGTCAAAGTAACGGCGGATCAAGAGCCTGTGGGTGCCCCGATCGGTCTTTATGATGCGATGGCCCGCGCGCTTAAATATAATCTCGATTATAAGGTCGAGCTAATGGAAGCCGCGCTGAAATCGCGCGAGCTGAACCTCTCGACCTATGACATGTTGCCGCAACTGGTCGCCTCGGGCGGCTATGCCGGTCGTAATAATTTTGCGGGTGCGAGCAGCCTTTCGCTGATCACGCGCCGCCAATCGCTGGAGCCGTCGACATCGTCGGACCGCGGCATTTTTTCGGGTGACTTGACGCTCAGCTGGGACGTGCTCGATTTCGGCCTGTCCTATGTCCGTGCGCAGCAGAAAGCGAATGAAGGGCTGATCGCGCTCGAGCGTCGCCGCAAAGTCGCCAACCGCATTATCGAAGACGTCCGCACGTCATACTGGCGCGCTGTCAGTGCTGAGCGGTTGCTGACGAAGCTCAAGCAACTTGAGGGTAATGTAACGACCACGCTCGATAATTCAGAGCGCCTTGCCGAGCGTCGCTTGTCGGCACCGCTCACCGCGCTGACCTATCAACGTGAACTGATCGACATCAAAGCGAATATTCAGCAGCTCCAGCGCGAACTGGTGATAGCCAAGGCGCAGTTGGCCGCGCTGATGAACCTTCAACCCGGCACTGAGTTCACGCTGGTCATGCCTGAACGCACCGCGACCCCGCCTGCCGTTTCGGTGCCCGGCGAGGAAATGGTGATGACCGCGCTGCGCAACCGCAGTGAGCTACGCGAAATCAACTATCGCGAGCGGATTAACAAGAAGGAACTCGACGCGGCGCTGCTGTCGGCATTGCCCAGCCTGCGCGGTGTCATCGGCGGGAACATCGATTCAAACAGCTTCCTGTTCAACAGCGACTGGCTCCAATATGGTGCCCGCGCCAGCTGGAATATCCTGAACCTGTTCAAGCTGCCAGCGCAGAAAAAAGTCATCAAGGCGCAGGATGATCTGCTGCGTCAGCGCGAATTGGCGCTGACCATGGCGGTCATGACCCAAGTCCATGTCGCCCGCGCCAACTATGCGCATCTGACGGGTGAACTCGACACCGCGTCGCACCAATATTCGGTGCAGAACAAGATCATGTATCAAATCCGCAGCGGTTTCAAAGCGGGTGCGATGAGCCAGCAGACGCTGCTCCGCGAGGAGATGAACACGCTGGTCAGCGAGGTCAAATATGACATCGCTTATGCGCAGGCGCAAAATGCTTACGCCAATTTGTTCTCCGCCATGGGGATCGACGAATTTGCCCCCGATGTGACGGGCCGCGAAAATGTGGCGGCGCTGAGCACGTCCCTCTCAACCTTGTGGAACGCCCGAGCAACGGCGCTCAAACTCGACTGATCGGATAACGACATGTTGCATGAAAAAATCGAATGGCCCGTCGAAGCGCAAGTCGCGGCGACGGAAACCCCTGCGGCTGCCCCGCGCAGTCGCAAGCCCCTGATGATCGCCGGTGCGGCGCTCGTCATGGTTGCGGGGGCGGCCTATGCCTTCAGTGGCAATGACAAGCAGTGGTCTGAGGCCGAAGCGCCCGTTGCCATTGCTGCTCCCGAAGCACCGAAGCTGGTTGCTGCCCCCGCAGCGGTTGACCCGTCGCAGATCATTCGTGGCGTCATCGCGTCGCAGTCCGAAGCAACGATTGCCTCGCGCATGACGGCCGGAATCATTTCGATGCCCTTTAAAGTCGGTCAGAAATTCGGTCGCGGCGCGCTGCTCGCCAGCTTCGACTGCTCGACGCTGCGTGCGCAATATGCGGCGGCGAATGCGGCCACGATGGCTTACAAGAAAACGTACGACACCAATGTCGAACTCGACATGTATCAAGCCGTCGGCAAGAACGAAGTCGGCGTGTCGAAAGCCAATCTCGGCAAAGCAAGTGCTGAAGCCGCTGCGGTCTCGTCACAGCTTGGCGATTGTGCGGTATATGCGCCGTTCAGCGGTGTTGTTGTCGAACAGATTGCCCATGCCAATGAAGTGGCGGCCACGGGCCAGCCGCTGATGAAAATTCAGGATGCGAGCAATCTCGAAGTCCAGATCATCGTGCCGTCCAAATGGCTCGTCTGGATGAAGCCGGGGGCAAAGTTCAACTTCAAGGTTGATGAGACCGGCCAGACGGTCAGCGGTTCGATTGCGCGTCTCGGCGCGTCGGTTGATCCGGTCAGCAAGACGATCCGCGTTGTCGGTCACTTGTCGGGTGCCGGTGCCACGATCCTGCCGGGCATGAGTGGCTCTGCAAATTTTGAAGGACAAGCGGCCAGTGGCAAGCCAGCCGGCGCCTGAACCCATCGAATTGCAGATCCCCCGTGTGGTGCCGCCTGAACAGGCGTCACTCGCGGCGCTGCTCCAGTTTGAAGCCGAAGTCCGCCGTCAGCCGACCGAAGCCGAGCTGATCTATCATGTCGCCAACGAAAGCCGCCGCATTGTCAATTATGACCAGATGTTCGTCCTGCGCCATGCGCGGATCGGCGATAGCTATCACGTGATTGCCGCCTCAAGCATCGCGGTCGTGGATCGCAGTGCGCCGTTGATCCAATTTATCGAAGCCAGCGTTGCGCGACTGGATGTGTCCGATGCGCAAGCGTTCGACGCCGCCGCATACGGGCAGGCAGGCGATGACACGCTCGACGATTACCCGTTCCACGCCTGGCATTGGCAACCAATGCGCGATGCCGATGGTGTTGTGTTTGCAGGGCTTCTGGTAGCTCGCGCCGACCCGTTGCGTGAAGGCGAAGTCTTTCGCGTCGCCCGCATTGCCGAGACGGTCGAGCATGGCTGGCGCGCGCTGGCTGGGGGGCGTCCGGTCAAGCCAATCAAGAAACTGGGCAAGCGCGAGCGGCGTGGGATTGCGATTGTGCTCGGCGTCATTGCGCTGTTGCCCGTGCGCATGACGGCGCTGGCCCCAGTTGAAGTTGTGGCTGCCCGGCCTTTCGTTATTGCAGCGCCGTTTGCCGGTGTCGTCCAGCGCCTTGAAATTCCACCGAACAGCCCGGTACGCAAAGGCCAGTTGCTCGTCCAGTTCGAAGATACCAAGCTGCGCAACGAGCTCGGTATTGCGACCGAAAAGCTCGCGGTTGCGCGTGCCCGCGTCGAGCGTGCATCGACGGCGGCGTTTGGCGCGGCGGAGGAATCACGCGAAATTTCGATCACCCGCGCCGAATTTGAATTGGCGCAGGCCGAACATGCCTATGCGACTGATATGATGACCAAATCGCGGATCAATGCGCCGCGGAACGGCATGGCGATTTATACAGACCGCCGCGAATGGGAAGGGCGCGCGGTCAATGTCGGCGAAGCGATCATGCAGGTCGCTGATCCGCGCGACGTGTCGCTGCGCATCGACCTGCCCGCGCATGAGCAAATGGCGCTGGAGGCAGGCGCGCTGGTCAAGATCTGGCTTGATAGCCAGCCGTTATGGGCGCTCGATGCCAAGCTCGAACGCGCGAGTTTTCAGGCGCGGATGACGCCTGAAAATGTGCTGGCGTTTGCGCTGACTGCGAAACCAATCGCGAGCAATCCGCGCATTGGATCGCGCGGCACGGCGCGCGTTTATGGCCGCTGGGTGCCGCTCGCCTACTCGATGCTGAAGCGCCCGATTTCGAGTGCGCGGCAATATCTCGGCTTCTGATGCGATGGCATCGGCGGCTCCTGCTGAAGACATAACGCTCCCCGGATTGCGGCAGGAATTGCGCATCGAACGCGGTGCGCCGCTGGTGACGGGGGCACCAAGCTGGACGTTGTTCGATCCCGTGCGACATATGTTTTATCAGCTCGGCAAACTCGAATTCCGCATTTTTGCTTTGTGGCAATCCGGATCGCTCAATCATATCCGCGCAGGTCTGGCGGCGGACGGGGTTGCGGCAAAAGACGCCGACCAGGCGATTGGCCGCGTCCTGGATTTCTCGTTCCAGAACAGCCTGACCGTCACGCCCAATGGGCCGTCGGTCGAGCAGTTCACAGCGCAACGCAAACTGCGCAAGCGCGAATGGTGGAAATGGCTGGTCGACAATTATCTTTTCATCCGCATTCCGATTGTGAAGCCGACCGCGTTTCTGCAGCGCACGATGCCACTTGTCGCGCCGCTGTGGTCGCGGACGAGCCTGATGATTTTCGCCGCGATGGCGCTGCTCGGCTTCGTGCTCGTCGCGCGGCAATGGGATGCGTTTGTCGCGTCGTTTCTTTATTTCTTCAACTGGCAGGGCTTGATTGCCTATGCCGTCGCGCTCGGTGGGGTGAAGGTCATCCACGAGCTTGGGCATGCCTATACCGCGACGCGCTTTGGCGTCCGCGTGCCGACGATGGGGGTCAGCCTGCTCGTCATGATGCCGGTGCTTTACACCGATACGACGGCGGCGTGGCGGTTGATGTCGCGCAAGCAGCGCATGATGATCGATTGTGCGGGCGTCGGTGCCGAACTGATGGTCGCCTCGATCTGCACATTGCTGTGGAGTTTCGTGCCCGATGGGTCACTACGCAGCGGGCTGTTCGTGCTGGCGACGACCAGCTGGATTGCGAGTCTGGCGATCAATCTCAGCCCGTTCATGCGGTATGATGGCTATTATGTGCTGTCGGATGCGCTGGGCGTGCCGAATCTACAACCGCGCAGTTTTGCGCTGGGGCGGTGGTGGCTGCGCGAGCGGTTGTTCGATCTGGGCGAAGCGCCGCCCGAGTATTTTCCGAAGCGGCTCGAAATAGGGCTTATCGCCTATGCGCTTGTTACGTGGATTTATCGCCTGATCCTGTTCGTCGGGATTGCGATTCTGGTTTATCATATGTTTTTCAAGGCGCTGGGGATCATCCTCTTTGTCGTCGAAATGGTGGTGTTTGTGGGACGTCCTATCTTCAACGAACTGTCGGCGTGGTGGACGCGGCGCGACGCGATTGGTGGCAGCAAGCGGGGCCGGATTTTCGGCATTGCGCTGATTGCGGTGGCCGTGCTGGCGGTGTTGCCGCTCGACCGGAGTATAACGGCACCGGCGGTGCTTTCACCGATTGGGGATAGCCCGCTTGTGTCGGGTGACCCGGCGCAGATTGCCAAAATCCATGTGGGCAACGGCGATGTCGTTGCGGCAGGGGCAGCGATTATAACATTGGTTGCGCCCGATCTGGACCGTGAAGTCGCCTTGCACCGCGTCGAGATCGCGCGCCTGTCGGTGCAGATGGACCGCGCGATGTCCGATGCCGAGGATTTGTCGAACCGTGCGGTGATCGAGCGCCAGCTTCAGGGCGCACGCGAATCGCTCGCGGGGGTGGAGACGCGACGGGCGAAGCTCGTTCTGCGCGCGCCGGTTGCGGGAAAAGTCGTCGACATCGGGTCGGACCTGCATGTCGGGCGCTGGCTTGGCGGGGCAGAGATTGCTGCGCGGATCGTGACGCCGGGGCGCTATGATGTGCAGGCTTATGTGGCGCAGGGTGATGTCTGGCGGCTGGAGACGGGCGCGGAGGCGCGCTTTGTGCCCGATGATGCGTCGCAGGGATCGCGCGCGGCCAAGCTTGTGGAAGCCGCAACGAGCGCGGCGCAACGGATTGATTTGCCGGTGCTGGCGTCAACCAACGGCGGGCCGATTGCCGTGGCCAGCGACGGCGAGAATAAACTGAAACCGCGCAGTCCGGTGTCGCGCGTCCGCTTGATTGCCGAGCGTGATGATGGCGGTCGGGCGGCGGTTCAGGCCGTGCCGGGTCGCGTGATCATTGATGCCGCAGGGCAAAGCTTTCTGTCGCGTACCATCAAATGGGCGGGCAAGATCGTTGCGGCGGAATGGTCTGTGACGAGTTAAGCGCTATTTCCCCGTCCAGTTTCCCGGGCGCTTCTCGACAAAGGCTGCCATGCCTTCCTTCTGGTCCGCGGTGCCGAACAGGCCGTGGAACAGGCGGCGTTCGAAATTGATGCCCTGCTGGAGCGTGGTTTCATAAGCAGCGTTAACCATTTCCTTGGTTGCCATCGCCGCCAAAGGGGCCATGCCTGCAATCGCCGTCGCGGTTTTCAGGGCTTCTTCGATCAGGTCGGCGGCGGGAACGACGCGCGCGACGAGGCCTGATGCTTCGGCCTCGACCGCACCCATCACGCGACCGGTCAGGCACATTTCCATGGCCTTTGCCTTGCCGATGGCGCGGGTCAGGCGCTGTGATCCGCCCATGCCGGGGGTGACGGCGAGCTTGATCTCGGGCTGGCCGAATTTCGCGCCGTCGCCCGCGATGATGAAATCGGCCATCATCGCGAGTTCGCAGCCGCCGCCGAGCGCAAAGCCATTGACGGCGGCGATCCACGGCTTGCGGGTCGCCGTGACGCGGTCGTAACCGCCGAAGAAGTTGCTACCATACATATCGGCAAAGCCCTGGGCCTGCATTTCCTTGATGTCCGCTCCCGCCGCGAAGGCCTTTTCACTGCCGGTCAGGACGAGGCAGCGCTGGCCGGAATCGGCGTCATAGGCGGAGAAGGCGGCGATGAGGTCGGCCAGGATTTGCGAGTTCAGCGCGTTGAGTGCCTGCGGACGATCGAGCGTGATCATAGTCACCGCGCCGCGTGTTTCGACGAGGATGGTTTCGTAAGTCATTTCAAGTTCCATCAACAAAATCCGTTCGGGCTGAGCTTGTCGAAGCCATGCCCTTTCTTCTGTGCCGGTGGTTCAGAAGAAGGACAACCCTTCGACAAGCTCAGGGCGAACGGTGGGCGAGCGGCGTCCATTCCTGTCCCGGCGGCAGGGGGGCGAAGACAGCGTCGATGGCGGCATCCGACGTGTCGGCGGTCCAGCGCGGGGTGCTGTCTTTGTCGATCACGACGGCACGGACGCCTTCGATGAAATCGGGCTGGGCGAGGACGCGGACGGCGATGCGGTATTCCATTCGCATGACATCGGTGAAGTCGGCCATTGCCGCGCCCTCGGTCATTTGGCGAAAGGCAACGGCGGTCGAGAAGGGCGATTTGCTTCGGATCGTTGCCAGTTCCTTGGCTGCCCAATCGGAATTGTCGGCTTCGAGCGCCGCCATCACGCCCGCGAAGCTGTCTGCGGCAAAGAGGCGGTCGATATACGCTCGGTTTTCGACGATGCGGGCGAGGGGGGCGCCAGTGCCGTGTGATTTGAGGGTGGTCGCGATGTCGTCAAGATTGTTGGACAGCGCTGTCATAACGTTGGGCAAATCAGCGGCTGCGATGTAATGGGTGGCCAGATCAACCGCGAGACATTCGGCACCGTCGAGCCGCGCGCCGGTGAGCCCGAGGAACATCCCGACTTTTCCCGGCAGGCGCGGCAAATACCAGCCGCCGCCGACGTCGGGGAACAGGCCGATGCCGGTTTCGGGCATGGCAAAGCGCGTGTTCTCGGTCGCGACGCGGTAACGGCAGGGCAGGGCGATGCCGACACCGCCGCCCATCGTGATCCCGTCCATAATCGCCACGGTTGGCTTGGGGTAGGTGAACAGACGGTGGTTCAGCCGGTATTCGGTGTGGAAGAAAGTGCGGGCTTCGTTCCCGTCGCCCGTCATGCTGTCGGCGAGCATGCGGATGTCGCCGCCTGCACAAAACCCTCGACCGTCGGCATGGTCGAAGATCACGGCTTTGACGGCGTCATCGGTTTCAAAGGCCGCCAGCGCGTCGATGATGCCGAGGCACATATCGGTGGTGAGCGCGTGGATTGCCGATGGCCGGTTGAGGCGGATGCGCCCGATCTGGCCATCCGTGGTGACGATGAGATCGGGAGTCACGTTGGGGGTCACTGGCGCAACAAATCCCGGCCGATGATCATCCGCATGATCTGGTTCGTGCCCTCGAGGATCGAATGCACGCGCAGGTCGCGCCAGAAGCGTTCGATGGGATAATCCTGAAGATAGCCATAGCCGCCGAATAATTGCAGCGCGCGATCAACGACGCTCGATCCGGTGTCGGTGGCGAGGCGCTTGGCCATCGCTGAGAAGCGTGATTTGTCAGGGGCGTTCGCCGTCACTTTTGCCGCCGCGAGATAGAGCAGTGCGCGCGCCGCTTCGAGTTCGGTTGCCATGTCCGCCAGCATGAACTGGGTATTCTGGAAATCGGCGATAGGCGTGCCGAACTGCTGGCGGTCCTTCGTGTAGGCGATGGCCTCGTCGAGACAGCGTTGCGCCCCGCCGAGCGAGCAGGCGCCGATGTTGAGCCGCCCGCCGTCGAGCCCTGCCATCGCAAAGCGGAAGCCATCGCCCTCCGCGCCGACGCGGTTTGCAACGGGCACTTTGACATTGTCCATGATCACCTGTGCGGTGGGTGAGGCATTCCAGCCGAGTTTGCGTTCGGGCGCGCCAAAGCTGAGGCCTTCCATTCCTTTTTCGAGGACGAGGCAGGAAATGCCCTTGGGGCCGTTTCCTTCGGGGGTATTTGGGCCGGTGCGCACCATGGTGACATAGATGTCGTTGACGCCCGCGCCGCTGATGAACTGCTTGGTGCCGTTGACGACATAATGATCGCCGTCCAGTCGCGCAGTGGTTTTCAGTGCCGCCGCATCGGAACCGCTGCCCGGTTCGGTGAGGCAATAGCTGGCAATCTTTTCCATGCCCACAAGATCAGGCAGGAACTTCGCCTTGATCTCCGCCGAGCCGAAACAGTCGATCATCCACGCCGCCATATTATGGATCGAGATGAACGATGATGTCGCCGCGCAGCCATAGGCCATCGCTTCCATGATCAGCGCTGCTTCGAGCCGCCCGAGCCCGATGCCGCCCGAATCTTCGGAAACATAAATGGACGCAAAACCCAACTCGGCAGCCGATTTGATCGTGTCACGCGGGAAGATGTGTTTCTCGTCCCATTCGGCGGCGTGCGGTGTGATCGCATCGGCAGTGAACTTGCGCGCCATATCCTGGATCGCGCGCTGGTCTTCGGTGAGGTCGAATTGCGTTGTCATGCGGGTGCTTTAATCGGGTTGCCGGAAAAGTCAGTATCGATCTTCATGCGATGCATCGTCACGGCGGCGTGATTCGGATTAATGGCGCGATCACGTCGGGATGCGCCGACGATTTCCATATAAAACACAGCTTGTCGCTGATTCCGGTCGGTTTAACCGTGAAATTATGCTGCACTGCGCAAAGTTTATTATTGTCACAATTCTTTAACCCGTATATTACAAGAGGTATCAGGTGAGCAGGTCGCAATTTTCGCAATCAGTTGACGTGATGCCGGATATTGTAGGAAAAACTTTCCGCCGTTATCCATTTTTTTGTTGTCGTGGCGTTGGTTTAATGCCATTGGCTTCGATGAGTTCGCTACTGAGACGAATTAAGGGAGTTTACAAATGAGCGTTTCCAAGATCGCGACGTCGGCCATTCTGGCTCTGTCGCTCGTCGCCGTTCCGACAATTGCTGCTGCGGCACCTGCTGCTAGCAAGCTTTCCGTGACCGCGCCGACCGGTGCCGTTGCCGCGCGCATTGGCGCTCCGGTTCGTCGCACTTCAAAGGGCGGCGGAAGCAGCATCATCATCGCCGTTCTCGCAGCCGCTGCTGTGATTGCCGGTATTGTGATCGCTGCCGATGGTAACGGCAAGGCCACAAGCGCCTAAGCTATTGCTTCAAAATACGGAAAAGGCGGCTTTATGCCGCCTTTTTTGTGTCTGATCGATTCGCGTCACCGGGCGTCAAGCCGCTGCGCGACGAAGACGATCCGTGATTGCAGCACCGATCCCGATGGTGGGAATCGGTGCCACCGCGATTCGCGCGGCGCTGGACAGCTCGGCTTCGTGCAGGCGCTCGAACAGGCTTGCCGCTGCCTCGATCACATCACCGCTTGCGCTGAGCGTTGCATGGCCTCGAACAGGGCCAAATCCGATCAACCACTCGCCGGACCCAGCTGCCACTGCGTCGAGTCGCAGCGGCTTTGACGGCGCATAATGCTTTGCCAATTGTCCCGGTGCTTCGATTCGCCCGTTATCACCCGCCATTGCCCCGTCGATGGTCAGCGGTCCTGCGCGTAACAGGCGCAAGCCATGCTCGTCACAGGCAATGATCGTCGATTCGATACCGACGGTGCATGGGCCTTCGTCAATCACCATCGCGATGCGCCCGTTGAGCGTCCGCAGCACATGCGCGGCGCGGGTCGGGCTGATCGTTCCGCTCTCGTTGGCGCTTGGTGCGGCGAGCGGCTTGCCTGATGCCGCCAGCAACGCGCGCATCGCCCGGTGCGCGGGAACGCGGATCGCAATCGTATCGAGGCCTGCCGTCACCAGCGAAGCAATCGGGCCGTCGGCGCGGCGCGGCAGGACGAGCGTGAGCGGTCCTGGCCAATGCGCCATCGCCAGCGCGCGCGCCCCATCATCAAAAATCGCCAGCCGCTCTGCCGCCGCGAGATCAAGCACATGGACAATCAGCGGATTGAAGCTCGGCCGCCCTTTCGCTTCATAAATCCGCGCGACCGCCTCGCCGTTGGTGGCATCCGCCGCCAGCCCGTAGACCGTCTCGGTCGGCACTGCGACGGGCTGACCACCGCGAATCAGTGCCACGGCTTCGGCAATCGCCGCCGTGCCGTAAGGGCGGATGATGGTGTTTGGGGACATGGTTTTGTCGCGCTATAGGCCGTGTTGCACACACGCAAGCCAAGGCCCGACAATGACTTATATGCCCCCCGTCGCCGAACAACGCTTTGTCCTCGAAACGATCACTGGCATCGGCGATCTCGGTGTGGATAGCGACATTGTCGATGCAATCCTCGAAGGCGCTGCGGCTTTTGCAGCGGGCGAGTTCGCACCGCTCAACCGGATTGGTGACACAGTTGGCGCGCGTTGGGCCGATGGCGCGGTGACAATGCCCAAGGGCTATAAAGCCGCCTACCAAGCCTATGTCGATGGGGGCTGGGGTTCGCTCGATGGTCCCGAAGCGTTCGGCGGGCAGGGGTTGCCATTCAGCCTCGCCACGGTGGTTCTCGAAGACCTCGGCACGGCCAATATGGCGTTCAATCTGTGCCCGATGCTGACCGTGGGTGCGATCGAGGCGATCCATACGCATGGCAGCGAGGATCAGCGCGCCATTTATCTGCCCAAGCTGGTCAGCGGCGAATGGACGGGGACCATGAACCTGACCGAACCGCAGGCAGGATCGGACGTTGGCGCCTTGCGGTCAACGGCGGCGCCCAACGCCGACGGTAGTTTCAACATCAAGGGCACGAAGATTTACATCACGTTCGGTGACCATGATTTGACGGATAACATCGTTCATCTGGTGCTCGCCCGCACCCCCGGTGCACCTGCGGGGACCAAGGGTATTTCGCTGTTCCTCGTCCCCAAGTTCAGGTCCGCGCTAGATGGCAGCTTCACCGAAGCAAATGATGTCCGTTGTGTCTCGATTGAACACAAGCTCGGCATCAACGCCTCGCCGACTTGCGTGCTGTCCTATGGCGACAATGATGATTGCCGGGGCTGGCTGATTGGTCCCGAAATGGGCGGGATGCGTGCGATGTTCACGATGATGAACAACGCGCGGCTCAATGTCGGGCTTCAGGGTGTGCAAATCGGCGAACGGGCAACGCAGGCTGCGCTTTATTACGCCAAGGACCGGATTCAGGGCGGCAGCGCGATCATCGAGCATCCGGATGTCCGCCGGATGCTGCTCCGCATGAAGGCTTTGACGCAGGCGGCGCGGGCGCTGGTTTATTCGGCGGCGGGCTTTGTTGATCGGGCGAATGCCGGTGTTGAGGGTGCGAAGGTGCGGGTCGATCTCCTCACCCCGCTCGCCAAGGCTTACGGCACTGATATTGGATGCGAAGTCGCTAGCCTTGGCGTGCAAATCCACGGCGGCATGGGCTTTGTCGAGGAAACCGGCGCGGCGCAGCATTACCGCGACATCCGCATTGCGCCGATTTACGAAGGGACCAACGGCATTCAAGCGGCGGACTTGGTTGGGCGCAAACTGACCGGTGACGGCGGTGCTGCGTTGAAGGCTTTGATTGCCGACGTCCGCGTAGATGGGGCCGGAGAGGCGGCATTGATGCACCTTTGCGACGCGGTTGAATCAGCCTCCGCCTATATGCTTAGCGCAAGCATGAACGACCGGCTGGCGGGGAGTTACCCGTTCCTCGACATGGTTTCGGTGATGACGTGCGGTGGCCTGATGGCGCGGCAGGGCAAGGCGGCGACATCGGACAGCGCGTTCAACAAGGCGAAGCGCGTGACGGTCCGCTATTATCTCGATCACCTTGTTCCCGAAGCGCTCGGCAAGGCGGCGGCGGCGACGGCGGGTTCGGCATTGCTCTACGATTTGAGTGCCGAAGAGCTTGCGGCCTGACTGGACAAAGGACGAAAAAGTGTCAGACACTTTATGTGATTTCGATCACGCAAATTGCGACATTAAGTCAAAAAGTGTCTGACACTTTTTCGTTGAGCTTGCAGCCTGATCGGGCGTGCCTATCTCTGTCCTGAACGGAGAATGCCGATGACCACTGAAACCGCAACGCTTGCCGCCGGATGCTTCTGGTGCGTCGAGCCGATCTACGACAATCTGGCTGGCGTCGTAAGTGTGGAAAGCGGCTACATCGGTGGGCACGTAGAAAATCCGACTTACAAGGAGGTGTGTGGCGGGAATACCGGCCACGCCGAAGCGATCCGGATCGTGTTCGATAACGACGTCGTGACGTTCGATGAAATCCTCGACATCTTCTTTGAAATCCACGATCCGACGCAGTTGAACCGTCAGGGCAATGACGTCGGCACGCAATATCGCTCCGCCATTTTCCCGCATTCACCCGAGCAGGAAGCCGCGGCCCGCGCCGCAATCACCCGCGCGCAGGCGGACCGGTCAAATCCCATCGTAA
The DNA here is from genome assembly GCA_031362355.1 of Sphingomonas sp. GTDB lineage: Bacteria > Pseudomonadota > Alphaproteobacteria > Sphingomonadales > Sphingomonadaceae > Sphingomonas_O. The sequence continues at coordinate 127,731 of JANLSJ010000007.1, read as the reverse complement.
CGACGATTGAACCCGATGCGCCTTGGTATGTCGCCGAGGATTATCATCAGGAATATTTCGAACGCGAAGGTGCGACTAACCCCTATTGCCAGATGGTCGCCGCCCCAAAACTGGCGAAATTCCGAAAGAAGCATGCGGACCGGCTCAAGACGTCAAACGCCGTGGTATGACCTGAACCAGTCGACGAATTTTGGAATCCCAACGTCAAGCGATGTCGTCGGCGCATAGCCGTGATCGCGCGACAGGGCGTCGATGTTCGCATAGGTTGCAGGGACATCACCCGGTTGCATCGGCTGGAAATCGCAGACGGCTTTCTTACCCGTCGCGGCTTCGATGATCTTGATAAAGTGCATCAACTCTTCCGGCTTGTTGTTGCCTATATTGTATAGGGCGTGCGGGGCCACACTCCCGCCGGGTTTGACCGCGCCGTCATCCGTCGGCGCGTGGTCGTTACACCCGAGCACGCCCGCCACTATGTCGTCGATATAGGTAAAGTCACGGCTCATCTTCCCGTGGTTGAACACCTTGATCGGCTCGCCCGAGAGGATCGCTTTTGTGAACAGCCACGGGGCCATATCGGGACGACCCCACGGGCCGTAGACCGTGAAAAAGCGCAGACCGGTCAATCGAAGGCGATAGAGATGGGCGTAGGTTTCGCTCATCAGCTCGTCGGCCTTCTTCGTCGCGGCGTAGAGCGAGACGGGGTGGTCGACGCGGTCCTCGACGCTGAAGGGCATCTTGCTGTTGTTGCCATACACAGACGATGATGACGCATAAACCATCGGGGTTTCGCGTTCGCGGGCCAGCTCGAGCAGGTTCACATGGCCGACAAGGTTCGACTGGACATAGGCTTTCGGATTTTCGAGCGAATAGCGAACGCCCGCTTGCGCGCCGAGGTGGATGATGCGGTCGAACTTCTCGTTCGCCAGCGGCATGTCGAGCGCGAAGTCATAAGGGTGAAAGGTAAAGTCCGGCCCTGTTAATTCAGCCAACCGCGCTCGTTTTAGCGCGGGATCATAATAATCGTTGAGATTGTCGATCCCGATCACCTGATCGCCGCGCGCCAGCAGCGCTTTCGCCACAGCCGCGCCGATAAACCCCGCCACGCCGGTGACGAGAACGCGGCTCATGACCAGATGCCGCGCGTATCATAGACGATTTTGCCCTCGCGTTCCTCGGGCGGAACTGATTTGAAAATGTCGTGATCGACGAGCACGATCATCACATCGCAGTCAAGCAGCGCACTGTCGATGTCGGTCAGCGTGGCACCCGTGCCGTCGAAGGCGGCGGGAAGGGTTTCGGTATGCGGTTCGACGATGCTGATGCGGTCGCCGAATTTGCGCGCAAGGTCCACCGCCACTTTCAAGGCGGGGCTCTCGCGGAAATCATCGACGTTGGCTTTGAACGCGAGACCGAGCAGCGCGACGCGACCGGGGTTCGCCTCGATCAATTTCGCCGCATGGCCGACAACATAGTCGATCTTCGCATCATTCACATTCCGCGCCGTGCGGATCAGTGGCGTGATTTCGGGCGCGCTATGGACGATGAACCACGGATCGACCGCGATGCAATGGCCGCCGACACCCGGGCCGGGCGACAGGACATTGACGCGCGGATGGCGATTGGCGAGGCGGATGACTTCCCACACGTCGATGCCGAGTTTGTCGCTGACCATCGAGAGTTCATTGGCGAAGGCAATGTTGACGTCACGATAGGCGTTTTCGCTGAGCTTGACCATTTCGGCCACGCGCGCGCTCGTTGTAATGCACGCGCCGCGTACGAAGCTGCGGTAGAAAGCGAGAGCCTTGCGTGCGCAACGCGGCGTGATCCCGCCGATGCAGCGGTCATTGTCGATCAACTCGATGAGGATGCGACCGGGCAGGACGCGCTCGGGGCAATAAGCAATTGATATGTCCGCGGTGCCGTTCCCGGCCTTTGGAACTTTGAGGTCAGGACGCAGCTCGGCGATCAAATCGCGCACGGCGTCGGTCGTGCCCACCGGCGAGGTTGATTCGAGGATGACGAGGTCGCCTGCTTTCAGCACCGTCGCGATAGTCCGCGCGGCGCTCAGCACATGGCCGATGTCGGGGGCATGGTTTTCATCGAAGGGCGTCGGCACCGCGATCAGGAAAACGTCCGATGCCTCGATCTTGGTGGAGGCCCGAAGCAACCCGCGCGCAACAACACCCTGCACCAGCGCGTCGAGATCGACTTCTTCGATATGCACTTGTCCGGCGTTGACGGTATCGACGACCGACTGGTGCACATCGATGCCAAGCACAGATGCGCCCGACCGCGCGACAACGGCCGCCGTGGGCAGGCCGATATAGCCGAGCCCCATGACGCAGACTTTAGGGTGAACGCTAACTGGCATTGGCGATAACTTTCGCGATACGTGACGCGGCCTTGCCGTCGCCAAAGGGTGAATGGGCGTGGCTCATGGCATCATAGGCGGACGCGTTGTCGAGCAATTCGGAGACTTCGGCGATGATTGTTGCGGGATCGGTGCCAACAAGTTTTGCCGTGCCCGCTGCGATGCCTTCGGGCCGCTCAGTAGTCTCGCGCATGACGAGGACCGGTTTGCCAAAAGTCGGCGCTTCTTCCTGAACCCCCCCGCTGTCTGTGAGGACGAGATGGCAACGGTCTAGCAACCGCACGAAATCGGGATAATCCAGCGGATCAATTAGCGCGATATTGTCGTTGCCAGCCAGCGCATTCATCGCGCTGCGGACATTGGGGTTGGGGTGGACGGGAAAGATGATCCCGACATCGCCACGCGCTGCAATCTGCGCAATTGCGCCTGCCATGCCCGCCATTGCCTCGAAATTCTCGCGCCGGTGTGTGGTGACAGCGATAATGGGTTTGCCGCCGAAGCGGTCAATGATGGTGTCGATACCGGCACACATCGACGGGTCGTCGGTTAGGCGTGCTCGGGTCGCCAGAAGTGCATCGATCACGGTGTTGCCAGTCTCGAAAATGCGATGCTCGGGCACGGCTTCGCGCCGCAACGCATCCGCCGATGTTTTGGTCGGCGCAAAATGCTGGTCGGCCATTGTGGCAACGATCTTGCGGTTGACCTCTTCAGGCCAGGGGTGATGAATGTCGCCACTCCGAAGCCCCGCCTCGACATGGCTGACCGGGATTTTGCGATAATAGGCGGCCAGAGCCCCGACCATTGCGGTTGCCGTATCACCCTGTACGATGACCCGATCAGGCTTTTCAATGTCGAGCACTGCGCCCAGCTTGGTCAGTAACGCCGCCGTCAGACCATCAAGCGTCTGCCCCGGTTGCATGATGTTCAGGTCATGGTCGGGTACGATGCCGCTTAACCGCAAAATCTGGTCGAGCATCTCGCGGTGCTGCGCGGTCACGCAGACGCGGCAATCGACCCCTTCGGCCTGCAATGCATTGATCACAGGAAACAGTTTTATGGCCTCGGGGCGCGTCCCGAATATCGCGAGAACTTTGGCTGGCATAAGCGTTCAGTCCCCCTTTCATATTGCGACTGCCCAAAACGCCTTATGCCGCCAGTCTTGCACTCCGGTAAACGCCGCGATGACTTTATGTCGAAAGCACCCATTTTTCAGCACCTTCTATGCCCAGCGCAGTCAATTTGCCGCTGGCGAAGGCACCGGTATCGATGCCGATGCGGTTGGGTTGTTCATCGACGTCTTCGGTAATCGAGTGGCCGTGGACGACCATGACGCCATGGTCGCGCGGATCGTCGAGGAATTCGCGGCGGATCCAGCGCAGATCTGACGCGCGCTGATCGTCAAGGTCAACGCCGGGCCGGATGCCGGCGTGGACGAAGAGATAATCGCCGCATTGCCATTGATCGATGAAATTGCGCAGGAACGCGATATGCTCGACCGGCACGCGGGCGCCAACCAGTTCGGCGAGATCGCCCAAGTCGCAGGCGTCATATTCGGCTTCGGTGACGCCATAGCTCAACAGCGTCTCTCGCCCGCCGACACGGTGAAACAGACCTGCTGCCTTGCGGTCACCTTCCCAGGCGCGGATCAGGATTTCCTCATGATTGCCCATGAGCAATATGCATTTGGGCGATACGGCCATGTGCATGGCGCGTTCGATCACACCCCGCGAATCGGCACCACGATCCACGAGATCGCCGAGAAAAACGAGCGTCGTATCTGCTCGCCCGCGCGCCGCATCGTCGGCATCGATCATCCCGATCAAAGCATCAAAACAATCGCGCCGCCCGTGAATATCACCAATCGCATAGACGCGTTGTCCCGCTGGCAGGGCATAGACCTGCGGCTCGGATTCAGCGGCGCGGGCGAAAAACTTCTTGAAGACCATGTTGCTGGTAGAGACCGTTATTCAAAGGGTGATGAATGGTCCCTTACACGCTTTCTTGGGGCAGGAGCGAGCGGAGTTCGATGCCGATGCGATTCATATGATCGCGAATGCGCGGCCAGCTCTGTGTCATGAACCGTTCGCGCTCGTCATCACGCAGGCGGACAATGGCCCCGTCGGCCACAAACATGCCAACGCCGCGCCGGACCGAGACATAACCATCATCCTGCAACGACTGATAGGCTTTGGCCACAGTCAGCGGGTTTGCGCCATGCTGGCTGGCAAAGGCGCGGACCGAGGGCAGCTGGTCGCCCTCGTCATACGCTCCTTCGAGAATCGCAGCCGACAACAGGCCGCGCAGCCGCAGATAAACGGGGATTTCAGTTGAGTCGCCCACTGTCATGCAATGTTAATACACTAAAACAGGCAGAATGTCAGCCCCAATTTTTCACAACATTGTCATATTCGGGGCGGGGGCGTTCCTCGAGGTCGCGCGAGGGCGTTCCGATGAAGAAGAAGCCGGCAATCCGGTCTTCGGGTCCGCCAAACGCATCGCGCACGGCGTCTGAATAGGTTGGCCAGCCGGTCAGCCAGCTGCCGACAAAACCGCTGGCATGGACAGCAGTGAGCAGGTTCATGCAGGCCGCGCCGACCGAGAGTTCCTGTTCCCAGAGCGGGATTTTACTGCCTGCAACCGGTGTGGATAGCGCGACGATTAGGGTAGGTGCCTGCCTTGCAAACTGGTCCATCGCTTCGATTTCGAGCCGACCGGCGTCAGGTTTTTCGGCGCGATAGGCGCTCGTCAGCAGGTCGGAAAGGCGTTCGCGCTGGTCGCTGCCGACCACAACAAAACGCCACGGCGCGAGCTTGCCATGATCGGGGACACGGATTGCAGCTTCCAATATCACCCGCAACTGGGCCGCATCGGGACCGGGTTCGACCATGTCGCGCGGCTTGCCCGACCGGCGGGTGCGCAGAAGCGCGAGCGTGGAACTGTTGTCGTTGAACATGTTCCCCCGCTAAATCAGCATCTGTTCAGGCACAATCGCAGATAGGCCTATTTATGCTCGTACTGTTCACTCTTGCGACGATCACCGTCGACCCCTCGCTGACCCGGTTGCAGGCCGAGGATGCGCGCGTTGCGGCAATGAGCTGGCGGTTGCAGACGGCAAATGTTGCGCTTTGTCCTGAAACAGCCGTAATTTCCGGTATGTCGATTCACGCACTGTCGCAATACCGTGCCGGACAGAGAGCTGCGGCAACGGCACAGTTTGGGCTGCGTGATCGTATCGGGGTTGCGGCAGTTGCACCGGGGAGTGCGGCGGATCGTGCAGGCTTGAAAGCTGGCGACGCGATTTTCGTGATTGATGGGCAGGAAACGCCGACGGTTGGAGCAACTGCGGGCTATGCGCCGGTCGGTCAGGTTGAATCGATGATCGATGCGGCGCTTGCGAAAGCGCCCGCCGAATTGGAAATCATGCGCCCGTCCGGTGTGGAGGAACGCATCGAGTTGACGGGCGATATGGGTTGTGTGTCGCGTGTGCAGATCATCGCGGGCGATGCAATCAACGCAGCAGCCGATGGCAACTATGTCCAGATCAATGCAGCAATGCTCGATTTTGCGGCGACTGACGATGAACTGGCTGTGATCGTTGGCCATGAATTGGCGCACAATGTCCTTCGTCACATCGTCCTGAAAACCAAGTCGAAACAGGCGGAGTATCAAGCCGATCGTCTCGGTATCTGGCTGATGGCGCGCGCGGGCTATGATGTCGATGCCGTCATCCCCTTCTGGACGCGGTTTGAAAAGCGGACAAATGCGGGGATTTTCGCCGACGGCACGCATCCGTCACCCAAAAAGCGTATTGCCGCCGTTGCCAAAGCGGTTGCGGAACTCAAGGCCCAGCGTGCTGCCGGACAACCGCTTATCCCGTCCCAGTTTTAAGCGCGCAATAATCTGGCTTCACAGCCCCGTTTTCCCCGCTAGTCTGCTCGGCAACAATATTGCGCTGCGAAAGCGTCACTGAAGGGGTCGGTAATCTTGAAAAACATGTCACTATGGGTCGAGGCAGACTGGATTGCCGCCATCGCCGTGGTTGTGCTGGCGCTATTCCTGACTGTCGGCGCGAAGGTCGCTATTCAGAAGGAACCCGAATTCGCAGGGCATCCCAAAGGGCTTTACATGCTCTTTTTCGCCGAAATGTGGGAGCGCTTCTCCTATTATGGCATGCGCGCCATCCTGATTTTTTATCTAACGCAGCACTGGCTGTTCTCGGATTCGAAATCGAGCGTGATCTACGGGGCCTATACCGCGCTGGTCTATATCACGCCGGTGCTCGGCGGCTATCTGGCGGACCGTTATCTTGGCAATCGCAAGGCCGTGATTTTCGGCGGCGTTTTGATCGCGACCGGACATATGCTTATGACGGTCGAAGGTGTCGGCGGACAGAATGATCCGACGATCAACGTCTTCTGGGCCGCGCTTGCCTTCATCATCGTCGGGACGGGCTTCCTGAAGGCCAACATCTCGGTGATGGTCGGGCAGCTTTACCGCATGACCGACATTCGCCGCGACGGGGCATACACAATCTTTTACATGGGCATCAACGTGGGCGCGGCAATCGGGACGATCCTTGTTGCGTATCTTGGCCAGACAATCGGCTGGGGCTTTGGCTTCGGGCTTGCAGGCATCGGGATGCTCGCGGGGCTTGTTGTCTTTGTCCTTGGCAAGCGGGCTCTGAACGGTGCGGGCGAGGCTCCGGCACCGCTCAGCAAATCGAAAGAATGGACAATCTACGGCATCGGTGTCGCCGCCGTCGCGGTGATCTGGGCGCTGGTTCAGGCGCAGGGTGTGATCCAGACGCTGCTGGCCATCTCGGGCGTCGCGTTGCTTGGCTATGTACTTTACGAGAGTTTCAAGCTGCCCAAGGAACCGCGCGAGCGCATGTTCGCGATCCTGTTCCTGATTTCGCTCAATCCGATTTTCTGGGGCCTGTTCGAGCAGGCGGGCGGTTCGATGAATCTGTTCACCGACAAGTTCGTTGATCGTAGCGGAGTGCCCGCCGGCATTTTCCAGTCGATCAACCCGATCTACATCATCCTGTTTGCGCCCTTCTTTGCGGCGCTGTGGCAATGGCTGGGGCGCAAGGGCATGGAGCCGTCAGCCCCGGCCAAGTTCGGCCTCGCGCTGTTGCAGATGGGCTTGGCCAACTTGGTGCTCGTCTGGGGCGCATCGGCTTATGGCCTTGCCGCGATGACGCCGGTCTACCTCGTCTTCCTCTATTATATGTTCGCGACGACCGCCGAATTGTGCCTTTCGCCGGTCGGCCTGTCGGCAATGAACCGGCTCGCACCCAAATATCTCGCGTCGCTGATCATGGGTGCATGGTTTTACATGACGGCGGTCGGTAATTTCGTCGCGGGCAAAATCGGTGAGGCCACAGGTGGCGAAGGCGGCGAAATGAGCAAGCAGGGACTCCTCGACGTTTACCAGATGTTCGGCTGGATCTCGATTGGTGTCGGCGTCGGCGTCCTGCTGTTCTCGCCGGTCGTGAAACGCTGGATGCACCTTGATACGCTTCAGGATGACGCTGTGGAGACGAAGTAATGCGTGTCGTTTTAGTGGCGGGCTTGTTGCTTGCCGGTTGTGCAACGACGTCGGCCAAGGTTGAAAAGCCCACGGCCAAACCCGCCACAGCAAAGTGGAATGCGGACCCGTTCCCCTCGACCTACAAAGCCTACCCAAGCGCCCCAACGCTTATCCGCAATGCCACGATTTATGACGGTGAGGGCGGGCGGATTGAAAATGGCATGGTGCTGCTCGTTGATGGAAAGGTGAAATCGGTCGGTGGCGCGATGGCCGACAGCGATGTCCCGGCAGGCACCATCGTCATCGACGGCACCGGCAAATGGGTGACGCCCGGCATCATCGACATCCATTCGCACCTCGGCGATTATCCCAGCCCTCAGGTATCGGCGCATTCGGACGGGAACGAAGCCACCGGCCCCGTCCGCCCCGAAGTGTGGGCCGAGCATAGCGTCTGGCCGCAGGATCCGGGGTTTAGCCGCGCCTTGGCGAACGGTGGCGTGACATCGCTCCAGATTCTGCCCGGCTCGGCCAATTTGTTCGGTGGGCGCTCGGTGACGCTCAAAAATGTCTATGCACGGACGATGCAGGGGATGAAATTCCCCGGCGCGCCATACGGGCTAAAAATGGCGTGCGGTGAAAACCCGAAACGCGTTTATGGCAGCCGTAACCAGCCGCCCGCGACCCGCATGGGCAATGTTGCCGTCAACCGCGCGACATGGGCGAAAGCCGTCGAATATAAGCGCAAGCTCGACAAAGGTGGCGACGTAACGCGCGATATTGCGATGGATACGTTGGCAGGCGTGCTCGCGGGCGACATCCTCGTCCACAATCACTGCTACCGTGCGGATGAAATGGCGGTCGTCATCGATATGGCGAAGGAATTTGGCTACAAAGTCAGCACGTTCCACCATGCCGTCGAAAGCTACAAAATTGCCGACCTGTTGAAAGCGAACGGCGTCTGCTCGGCCATGTGGGCCGACTGGTGGGGGTTCAAGATGGAATCCTATGATGCGATCAACGAGAATATTCCGCTCGTCCACAATGCCGGTGCCTGTGCGATTGTCCATTCGGATGATGCGAACGGTATCCAGCGGCTGAATCAGGAAGCGGCCAAAGCGTTGGCCGACGGTCGCCGCGTGGGCATCAATGTGCCCGATGAAGTCGCGTGGACTTGGCTCAGCTATAATCCTGCCAAAGCGATGGGCGTTGGCGACAAGACCGGCAGCTTGAAGCCCGGCAAGATGGCCGATGTCGTCCTGTGGAACGGCAATCCGTTCAGCGTCTACACGCGGCCCGAACGCGTCTGGATCGATGGCGCGATGATGTATGATGCGAACGATCCGAAACGGCGTCCGGTGAGTGATTTCGAGCTTGGACAGACCGGTGAAGGAGATGTGAAGTGAAGGCTCTCCTCCTCCTCTCCGCCGCAATTTTTGCCACCCCCGCCACTGCCCAAACCATTGCGATCACCGGCGGTATGGTCGCCATCGGGGACGGCAGCGTTCCCGAGCGCGGGACAGTCGTCATGCGCGATGGGCGCATCGTCGCGGCGGGGCCGTCCGTTGCTGTGCCCGTCGGCGCAAGCATGATTGATGCAACCGGCAAATGGGTTTCCACCGGGATTGTGGCGGGCTTTTCGCGCCTTGGCCTTGTTGGCGTTGATGCGGTTGACGAAACCAATGATGCGGGCGCTGGCAAGTCGGTCTTCTCGGCATCGATCAGCGTCGCTGATGCCATCAACCCCCGCGTTCCTGCCATCGCTGTCAGCCGTGCGGCGGGTGTCACGCGCGCGATTGTGGCGCCCGACGGCGGTGGCACGATGTTCGTTGGTGAAGGGGCCGTGATCGACACCGGCAATGATAGCGACGCCGTGACAAGGGCACGCGCGTTCCAATTTGTCGAATTTGGCGAGTCGGGCGCGGGGCGTTCGGGCGGCAGCCGGGTCGCGTCGCAAGCCTTCTTCCGCAATGCGCTCGACGAAGCGCGCGACTATGCACGCAATCCGAATGGCTATGACGGGCGTAGCAAGGATTCGATCCTGATGCGGCGCGATGTCGCTGCGCTTGTACCGGTGATGCTGGGCAAGAAGCCGCTCTATGTCCATGTCGAAAGTGGACCAGATATTTTGTCGATGCTGGCGATGAAGCGCGATTATCCGGCGCTGCAGCTCGTGCTGGTCGGCGTGGCCGAGGGCTGGACTGTCGCGCGTGAGATCGCCGCGGCGGGGGTTCCCGTTATTGCCTCGGCGCTTAATGATCTACCCGCGTCCTTCGAACAACTGGCGGCGACGCAATCGAACGTGGGGCGCATGAAAGCGGCAGGCGTAATGCTCGCGATTGGCATGATCGATGACAACGACACGCGGCAAGCCCAGCAATCATCGCAAATGGCGGGAAACCTCGTTGCGTTGACGCGGGTGCCGGGTGCGACAGGGCTCAGCTGGGCCGATGCTTTTGCAGCGATCACGTCGAAACCCGCCGAAATTGCGGGTCTTGGTGCAGAAATCGGCTCGCTCCGCGCCGGACGGCGTGCCGATGTCGTGATCTGGTCGGGCGATCCGCTCGAACTCGCGAGTGCAGTCGAGAAAGTGTGGATCGACGGGGTGGCGCAAGACCTGAGCACCCGCCAAACCCGCCTGCGCGACCGCTATCTGAAACCACAGGAAGGCGCGTTGCCCAAGGCGTATGACCGGTGATTATTCTGACAATCGCCTTGATCGCGTTTGTCGGCACCCACTTTCTGATGTCGCACCCATTGCGCGCGCCGATGGTGGCGCAGTTGGGGCCCACGGGATTTCAGGGCGTCTATTCGCTGGTATCGCTCGCTACGCTGGGCTGGGCGGCGTATACGTTTCGCGAGGCACCGGTCGGGACACCGCTCTGGGTCGCAGGTGATGGCCTGAATATAGCCGCGACCGCCGTCATGTTTGTCGCAAGTGTGCTGCTGGCTGGGTCGTTCATCGGAAACCCCGCGCTGCCGCAGCCAGGTGCCGACAAATTAGCGATGCAACAACCGTCGGGCGTCTTTGCGATCACGCGCCATCCGATGATGTGGTCCTTTGCGCTGTGGAGCCTCGCGCATGTGCTGGTCAGCCCGCGTCCGGCCGTTCTGGTCCTGTCGGGATTTATTGCATTGCTTGCGCTGGGTGGTTCAGCGGGTCAGGATGCCAAAAAAGCAAAGCTGATGGGCGATAGCTGGCAGGGATGGGTTTCGCGCACATCGTTCGTGCCAAAACCGGCGTGGCCAGGCCGCGTGGCCTTGATTGGCGGCACATTGATCTGGCTCGCGGCAACATGGGCGCACCCGCTGGCGGGCGCGCCGACCGCCGGTCTCTGGTTGTGGCTTTAAGCTGATTTCTCGGGCGTGCCGGTCTGCCTCGAAACCGTTCCTGTCACCACGACGTCGTGCATCACATTGCCAACCGTGCGGAAAATATCGGGCAATGTCTCGACGGCAATGAGCAACGCCAGCGGCTCGACGGGCGCACCAATCGCAATACAGATTGGCGCGCAGGATGTGATGAAGCTCACCGTGCCCGGCAAGCTGACTGCACCCATGGACGTCAGGACCGCCGCAAAAATTGCGACACCATATTGCGCCGGGCCCAGTTCGACGCCGAACCAGTTGGCGATATAAAGCGCGACGGCGAGATTCATGGCGGGGCCGGTAGCGCGGAGCAATGCGACTGCCATCGGCAGCGTCACGCCCGCACTCGATTCGGGTAAGCCAAGGTCTTCGGACTTGCGCAGCATCAGCGGCAGGCAGGCCAGCGACGACTGGGTGCTGATCGCGAGTGCTTGGACGGGCGCAATTGCCGAGGCATAGTGTCGCAACTTCCATCCCGCGCCGAACATCGCAAAGGGGTAAGCAAGCAGCGAAATGACAATGCCGACCGCCGAGACCACCGCAATATAGTGCAGCAGCGCGCCAAATGCCGCCGCGCCCGACCGGGCACCGACGACCAGCGCCAACGCGAACACGCCAATCGGCGCGAGCCTTATCACCCATTCGACGACAATGACCATGGCATCAGCCAGCGCACTGAAGAATCCGGTCAGGCGGCTGCGCGGCTCGGGCGGCAGTTTGGTCAGTGCAAAGGCGAAGACCAGCGTAAAGATAAGGAGCGGCAGGATCGCATCATTCGACGCCGCCGCAATCGGATTGGTCGGCACGATGGCGCGGACGAAATCACCGAATGGTGGCACCGCAGCAACCGACGGCGCCGTGGTCAGTGCGGCTTTTAGCGCATCTGCTGACTCCGTTGGCATCGGAAACAGCGCGAGAAACATTGGCATCAGGATTGCGCCCATGACTGCCGACAGTGTCATCAGCGTCACAATCCACGCCAGCGACAATCCTGCCAGCCGCCCCGCGCGTGCGGCCTCTGCGGTCTGGGCGATGCCGGTTATAAGCAGCGCGACCACCAGCGGCACAATCGTCATGCGCAGGCCGTTGAGCCACAGCGCGCCAACGGGATCGGCGATGTCCGCCGCCTGATTGGCCAGCGCGGGGCTAAAGCTCGCCCCGGCAATTCCGATGACAAGACCAAGGACAAGAGCGAGGAGAATCCGGGACGCGTTTGACATAGCGCGTGGACTTGGCACGGCAGGCTGATCAGCGAAAGCTGGAAATTCATGAGCGTTTGCGCTTAAGCGTTTTGGTGCACGGGGATTGACCAGCGATGACACGTAAATTCTTTGGCACTGACGGTATCCGCGGTCGCACCAATGTTGCGCCGATGACCGCCGAAATCGCGATGAAAGTCGGCATGGCGGCGGGCACTTATTTCATGCGCGGCGATCACCGGCATCGTGTCGTCATCGGTAAGGATACGCGGCTGTCGGGCTATATGGTCGAAAACGCGCTGGTCGCCGGGTTCACAAGTGTAGGCATGGATGTTGTCCAGTTCGGGCCGTTGCCGACGCCAGCGGTAGCCATGTTGACCCAATCAATGCGTGCCGACTTGGGTGTGATGATTTCGGCGAGCCACAACCCATATTATGACAATGGCATCAAATTGTTCGGCCCCGACGGGTATAAGCTGTCCGATGCCGCCGAGGCTGAGATCGAAGCGTTGCTCGCCGGCGACGTGAAGCTGGTCGCCGCCGAACATATCGGGCGCGCCCGCAGAGTGGAGGATGCGCGCGGGCGCTATATCCATTTTGCGAAGTCAACCTTTCCCGAGCAGCTCCGCCTCGACGGCCTGAAAATCGCGCTCGATTGTGCCAACGGTGCGGCCTATCAGGTGGCACCATCGGCATTGTGGGAACTCGGCGCCGAAGTGATCGCTGTTGGGATCAATCCCAACGGCAAGAACATCAACGACAAGTGTGGATCGACATCGCCCGGCCTGTTGCAGGAAACTGTCGTTGCCAGCGGCGCGCATATCGGCATTGCACTCGATGGCGACGCCGATCGGCTGATCATTGTCGATGAAGCAGGCCGGGTGGTCGATGGCGACCAGTTGATGGCGCTGATCGGCGTTAGCTGGGCGCGCAAGGGGATGCTGAGGGGTGGCGGTGTGGTCGCGACCGTGATGTCCAATCTCGGCCTTGAACGCTATATGAAGAGCGAGGGGCTGACGCTGGAGCGCACCAAAGTCGGTGACCGCTATGTCCTTGAAAAGATGCGCAGCGGCGGGTTCAATGTTGGCGGTGAGCAATCGGGGCATATCATCCTGTCGGACTATGCGACGACAGGCGATGGGTTGATTGCGGCCTTGCAGGTATTGGCGGAACTGGTCTCGACGGGAAAACCGGCGAGCGAATTGCTCCGCCTCTTCGATCCCGTGCCGCAATTGCTGAAAAACGTCCGCTTTACGGGCGGCAAGCCGCTCGACGCGCCGCATGTAAAGGCGGCGATTGCGGAGGCGGAATCCGAACTCAATGGATCGGGCCGCCTTGTCATCCGCCCCTCGGGCACCGAACCGCTGATCCGCGTGATGGCCGAAGGTGATGATGCCGGACAAGTCACGCGGCTGGTCGACATGATCTGCGATGCGGTGAAGGAAGCGGCCTGATGCTCGACATGCGCCCCGATTGCGAAAAGTGCGGCGCGTACTTGCCCGCGACTGCTGGCGGCGCATTTATTTGTTCGTTTGAATGCACCTTTTGCGCAGACTGCGCACATGCGCTGGACGAGCATTGCCCGAACTGTGGCGGTGAACTGCTCGACCGGCCAACGCGAGCCTCGGCATTGCTGGCCAAATACCCGGCCTCGACGGAGCGGAAGTTCAAGGGGTGACCGCGCGTATCCTCATTATTGCGGGCTCCGACAGCGGTGGCGGCGCGGGCATTCAGGCGGATATCAAGACCGTGACGATGCTTGGTGGCCATGCGATGACGGCTGTGACGGCAGTGACGGCGCAAAATACGCTGGGCGTCGATGCAGTCCACCTGGTCCCGACCGATATCGTGATTGCCCAGATTGATGCGGTGGTGCGCGACATTGGCGTTGATGCGGTCAAGATCGGGATGATCGGTTCGGCGGAAACCGCGGAGGCGGTCGCGGATTATCTGACGCGGCTGACCGTGCCGATTGTGTTCGACCCGGTGATGGTGGCGACCAGCGGATCGGTGTTGGCGGATGCGCCGACGATTGCGGCGTTTCATCGGCTGATGGGGCTTGCGTCGGTTGTTACGCCCAATTTGCCCGAGCTCGAGGCCTTGGGCGGCAAGGACGCTGTGCTGCGCCACGGCTGCCATGTGCTGATCAAGGGCGGGCATGGCGAAGGGCGGGTCGTTATCGACGAGCTATGGTCACCGAATGGGCTGGTGCGCGAACTTCACGGCAAGCGCTTCGACACGACCGATACCCATGGCACGGGCTGCACGCTTGCCAGTGCGCTGGCTTATGGGCTGGGCGCGGGTGTCAACCTTTACGAGGCGTTCGGGCTGGCGGTTCGCTTTGTGCGGATCGCGATCATCGAAGCGCCGGGCCTTGGCGCAGGGCATGGTCCGTTGGGACAACAGGCCGTGCGCGACGTCTGGGATGAAGAGGATTTTCTGCCCAATCTTTCGCTCAATCAAGTGACCGTGAATTCGAGCGACTACGCAGCGTCAGTCGCATTTTATAAGACGCTGGGGCTGCGCCAGATTGTCGATAGCCTCGACAATGGCTATGCGCGATTTGAAGCGCCCAATGGCGCGACGCTGTCGATCCACCGCGACGCTGGGCACGGCGTTGGCGGGACGACGGTGTATTTCGAATGCCCTGATCTCGATGCGCGGGTTACGGCGCTAAAGGCGGCAGGGCTGACATTTGCGAGCGATCCCGTGGATCAGAGCTGGCTGTGGCGCGAGGCCGAACTGTTCGATCCGTTCGGCAACCGCATTCTGCTTTACAGCGCGGGTGAGAACCGCCGTTATCCACCGTGGCGGGTGAAGTGATCGCGGGCGTGGACGAAGCGGGCAGGGGGCCGCTCGCGGGGCCTGTGGTTGCGGCGGCGGTGGTGCTGTGCGCCGAGGGCATCGAAGGGCTGGACGACAGCAAGAAGCTCTCGGCCAAGCGGCGCGGCGAACTGGAGGCGTTGATCATGGCGCGCTGCACCGTCGGTATCGGGATGGCGAGTGTCGAGGAGATCGACCGGATCAACATTTTGCAAGCGACAATGTTGGCGATGACCCGCGCTGTCGAAGCGCTGGGCGTCGAACCTGCGCACATCATGGTCGATGGCAACCGCCTGCCCAAATGGAGATACCGTGCTGAAGCCGTCATTGGCGGCGACGCGATTCACCCGTGCATTTCGGCGGCAAGCATCATTGCCAAGGAACACCGCGACCGCATCATGGTCGCCGCAGACCGGGACTTTCCCGGCTATGGCTGGGCGTCAAACAAGGGTTATGGCGCGGCAGTGCACATGGCCGCGTTGCGCAATTTGGGGCCAACGCCGATGCACCGGACCAGCTTCAAACCCGTCCGTGAAAGCATTTTTGCGACGAGTTGAGTCTTTCGCGCCACACACCATCGGTTGAGTCCCGCGGCAGCCAACGGCCCAACATATCGTGGGAGACTCGTTTCGTTCTCAATATCTTAAGGAGTTTGTTAAGACTCTTTGTTAACTATGCGCTTGACGTGGGAGTCTGACGGACTCACCATATCCAGCTGAAAAGGGGACGGTTTCATGGGCGTGATGGAAAAGCTGAAGGCGGCACTGCCTGCCGTGACGCTCCCTATTGACCGGATCATCATGGATGATTGCATCGCGGCGATGGCGTCGTTGCCCGACGCCTGTGTTGACATGGTCTTCGCCGACCCACCCTATAACCTCCAGCTTGGTGGTGATCTGTTCCGGCCAGAAGGCGGGCGCGTCGATGCCGTCGACAATGACTGGGACAAGTTCGATACGTTCGCTGCGTACGACACGTTCACTGCGGCTTGGCTGGCCGAAGCACGGCGGATATTGAAACCGAATGGCACACTCTGGGTGATCGGCAGTTATCACAATATCTTCCGCGTCGGCTCGCGCTTGCAGGATGCGGGTTTCTGGATTTTGAACGATGTCGTCTGGTGCAAGACCAATCCGATGCCCAATTTCAAGGGCACGCGCTTCACCAACGCGCATGAAACCCTGATCTGGGCCTCGCGTGACGAGGGGTCGAAATACACGTTCAATTATCGCGCGATGAAATCGCTCAACGACGAACTGCAGATGCGTTCGGACTGGAGCTTTCCGATCTGCGGCGGGCAGGAACGCATCAAGCGCGGCGGCACCAAAGCACATCCGACGCAAAAGCCCGAAGCGTTGCTTTATCGTATCCTGCTTGCCTGCACCCAGAAAGGCGATGTCGTGCTCGATCCGTTCTTCGGTACCGGGACGACGGGTGCGGTCGCGCGGCGATTGGGGCGGCACTGGATCGGCATTGAACGTGACGCGACCTATGTTGATGTCGCACAGGAGCGGATCGCGGCGGCGCTGCCGCTCGACGAAAGCGCAGTGACGACGATGATGTCACCAAAGTCACAGCCCAAGGTGGCGTTCGGGACACTGGTCGAAACCGGCTACATCGCGCCCGGCACCAAAGTTTTCGATGCCAAACGTCGCTGGGTCGCCACCGTGCGCGCGGATGGTTCGCTCGGCTTGGGCACGGACGCGGCCTCGATCCACAAACTCGGGGCGCAAGTTCAGGGTGCACCGTCGTGCAATGGCTGGACCTTCTGGCATCACGATGTTGGTGGTGTCGCAAAGCCTATCGACACGCTCCGCCAGACCTATATCCTCGCGACCGAGCCATAACAGAAACCGTTCGCCCTGAGCCTGTCGAAGGGCTGTCTTTCTTCGCGCTATCGGGGCAAAGAAAGGACAAGGCTGCGACAAGCTCAGCCCGAATGGAATTATTCTAATGTTGCTGACCCAACTTATCTACACGTCGCAGCCGTTCGGGTTCGACGACGCGATGCTCAATGGCATATTGGTGCAGGCGCGGCGCAACAATCCGCAGTTCGACATTACTGGCTGTCTGATCTGTCGCCATGACCTTTATCTGCAACTGCTCGAAGGGCCAGCCGAGGCCATCGATGCGCTATACGGGCGCATCAAGGCGGATGATCGCCACCTCGAAGTGATGCAGTTGAGCCGTGAGACGGTGACGACGCGGATGTTCCCCGATTGGGCGATGCGCGATGATCCGGCACAGTCGTGGCTGTGGCCGCCCGAAGCGGTCGCGAATGGCGCCTTGTTTCAGGCCTCGCCCGATGCCTTGCGCGCGGTGTTTGCCCGGGTTGGTGCGTGAAGATCTATCTCCGCCCCACCGCATTCGTTGACACGCCCGTCGGCTTTGACGGGCAGGTCACGCGGCTGGCGGGGGGTATGTCGTTCTTTTCGGCGTATGAAGCCATTACGGTCGAGAGCGGCAAGCGCGTTTCGTCCAAGCTCGTTCCCGTGGGTCAGATTGACGACCATCCCGCCATCGCCCGCATCGCCGCACCGCGCCCGCCGCTGGTGCTCAGTGCGCGGACGATCCGGCTTGATCAGCCACAAGTGATGGGCATCCTCAACATGACGCCCGACAGTTTTTCGGATGGCGGCAAGCATGACGGGGATGTTGAAGCCGCCGCTGCAGTTGGCTTCGCAATGGAGGCCGCAGGGGCAGCGATCCTCGACGTTGGCGGCGAATCAACGCGGCCCAATGCCAAACCCGTCTGGGAAGGCGACGAAATCAAACGAACGCAGCCGGTGATCGAGCGGCTGGTGCGTGGCGGCGCGACAGTCTCGATCGACAGCCGCAAGGCGAGCGTGATGGAAGCGGCGCTGTCGGCGGGCGCAGTGATCGTCAACGATGTCTCGGCATTGTGCTTTGACTCGCAGGCGCAGGCATTGATGTCGCGCGCGACCTGCCCCGTGATCATTATGCACTCGCCCGATGCAGCGAAGACGCTCCATGACGGCCCAACGGCAGACGATCCGCTGATCGAAACTTATGACTGGCTGGAGGCGCGTATCGACGCGCTGGCGGACATGGGGATCGACCGCGCACGCATAATTATCGATCCGGGCATCGGTTTCGGCAAAAGCGTCGCGGCCAATCTCGCGATCCTGAACGGCCTGTCGCTTTTCCACGGTCTCGGCTGCCCGATCCTGCTCGGGGCGAGCCGCAAGCGGTTCATCGGTGCGCTTTCAAACGAAGCCCCGGTCGAGGGGCGCCTCGGCGGATCAATTGCGGTTGCGATGAAAGCCGCCGAACAAGGGGCACAGATCATTCGCGTCCACGATGTCCCCGAAACCGTGCAGGCACTGCGCGTCTGGCGCGGGCTGCGTGATCAGGGGCTGAGCGGCTGAAATCGATTGCAGCTGCCTAATTTTTGCCAGATTTCAGGCAATTTCTTCCAGCCGCCCCGCCAATCCAACGACCCGTCGCGGCTGTTAGCTGGCGTTCATCTTGGCATCCCCAGTTGGGGCGTGCCGCGCATTTCCGCGTGGTGCTTACCTCCATGTTAGGGGATAATAATGCTTACCGTTCGAACAATCTCAATGCTCGCGGCATCCGGCCTGATGGCAACAACGGCACCGGTTTTGGCAGGAGAGCCGTATGTTGGCCTGTCGGTCGGCGCGACATTGCCGCAAAAATCAAATGATCGTGGCACGTTTAACGCAACCGTTCCGGCCACGGCGGCGTTTCCGGCGATCCCCAGCGGAACGCCGCTGACGCTCGAAACACGGTTCAAAACCGGGTTCAACGTATCGGGCTATGCCGGGTATAAGTTCGACAATGGTTTTCGTGTCGATGCCGAAGTTGGCTACAGCGAAAATGACGTGAAGCGGCATAATAATTTGACTGCGGGCGGGGCGGTGATTGATGCCCTCGATGTGGCTGTGCTCACGCGGGGCGTGCCCGCCGCAACCAACCCGACGGTTGGCGCCGTGATCAGTAATGGCGGCAAGGGTCGCCTGCGCAATCTGTCGGTCTTTGGTAACGCTTATTATGACTTCAATCGTGGCGGTGCGCTCCAGCCCTATATCGGTGCGGGTGTCGGCGTTCAGGAAGTGAAGGTTCGTTACGAGCCATCCGACGTGCCCGTCGCCAATGGCAAGAAAGCTAAATTTGCCTATCAGTTGATGGCGGGCCTGACGTACAAAATCAGCCCGAGTTTCGAACTGTTCGGTCAGTATAACTACCGCGCATCGGACAAGGTGAACGTGCCGCTGACAATTGTCCCGGCGTCGTTCGATGTCCAGAACAAGGCGTCGGTCGTGTCGCTCGGGATGCGCATCCCATTCGGCGCGCAGTAACGAAATCGGCGGCGTGGCGGGTGCCCCCGTCGCGTCGCTGATCTCAATTTTTCAGTTCAACCGCATCGACAGGGTCCGGAAAAGGATCATCGCCAGGGCCACCAGCGGTATCGGGCGGGGGCGATGAGTCTGCGGTCAGTCGCACGGCTTCGGGCGACCAAAGGCAGGCGATATGCTGATAATTGGCGTAGATCGAACCGCGATAGCGCCAGTGGCCGTCATCATCCTGTTTCCACCGTTCGCGCTGAACCCAGTCGGCTACGGCATTCCAGTCGCGCACGAATGATCCTTCGATCCACGCGCGATAGATTTTTGAGTCGAGTATGTCCTGACGGATACCGATCGAGACCAACTCATAATGGTTGAGATAATCGATCAGCATGCGTCGGTCCGCCACATCGGTATGAACGGGGGCATTTAGATGATCGAACCCGCGATTCTTTCGCAAGGTTGAGAAACGGTCGATGATCTGGCGATAATGCTCGGTCGACTCGCGCTTTTCGATCAGGTCGAGCGTTGCCTTTTGTTTGGCAATCAGGCGCGCCCCGCGAAATGCGCGCCATGCGACGAAAGCCGCGACCGAAGCGATGACAGGCGCAATAAAGACTGACCAATGCGGCTGATTTGGGATCGTATCAAATACAGAGGATGTGCCGCCCAAAGCGAGAAGGGTCAGCAAATCGAGCAAGATGTTAGTCGCGAAGACCTTCGTTGCGCATGATCATTACTCCTACAACTGTTAGCTAGGGCGGATTGGCCGATTTGTCAATCAAATCGCCGGTCACGCCGCGTCGCTAATCCCCAATTCAGCGAGTTTGCGATAGAGAGTCGAACGGCCAATGCCAAGGCGGCGCGCCACTTCGGTCATGCGACCGCGGTAATGGCCGATGGCGAGACGGATAACGTCAGCTTCGATGGCGTCCAACGCGCGCATGTTGCCATCCGAATTGAAGAGCGTGACACCCGCGGCTTGCGGGCCATGATCGGCAACGGGTGCACCCGCAACGAGCAAACTGGCAATATGCGGAAAATCAGTGGCGGTCAGGGCATCGCCGTCGCAAAGGACGGCAGCGCGGAAGAGGGCATTCTGAAGCTGGCGGACATTGCCCGGCCACGCATAGCCGCCGAGCAGCGACATCGCTTCGTCGGTAATGCCGAGTTCGCGCAGACCGGGCTGCTTGGCGATGCGCGCGAGCAAGTGACGAGCAAGAGCGGGGACGTCGCCACTGCGGTCGCGCAGGGGTGGGATCGTGACCTGAACAACGGCGAGGCGATAATAAAGGTCTTCGCGGAAGCGCCCGGCGGCAACTTCGTCAATCAACGTGCGGTTGGTTGCAGCGACGATACGGACATCGACCTCGCGCGGACGGCCGCCGATAGGGCACACTTCGCCCGACTGGAGGACGCGGAGCAACTTGACCTGGGCGTCGAGCGGTAGGTCGCCGACTTCATCAAGGAAAAGCGTGCCGCCATCGGCATCGCAGAACTTGCCGACTTGGCGTGCGAAGGCGCCGGTAAACGCTCCTTTTTCATGGCCGAAGAGTTCGGACTCAACGAGATTGGCGGGGATCGCGCCGCAATTGACCGCGACCAGTGGCTTTTTGGCGCGGGGGCTGGCGGCATGGATGGCTTCAGCGACGACTTCCTTGCCGACGCCTGATTCGCCTTCAATGAGCATCGGCACACGGGCGCGCGCCGCCTTGGCCGCAATGGCCAGCGCAGCGCGGAATTTGGGGGCGGAACCGACGATCTCGTCGAAACCCAGCGGCGCGGAGATTTTTTCGGACAGCGGGCGAAGCTCGCCACTGCTGCACCCTTCGGCCATCGCCGCTTCAAGCGCGGCAAGCAGCCGGTCGGGGGCAATGGGTTTAACGAGAAAGTCTGAAGCCCCGGCTCGCATGGCTTCGACAGCCACCGCCACTGAATCCGTCGCTGTCACCATCAAAATGGGCAACATCGGGCGACGCACGCGAAGTTCTGAAATCAGGTCCGCAACATGTTCGTCCCAGCGATCAATGAGGACGGCGTCAAGCATCATGCCGTCGCGCGTGCCCAGCGTCGCAATCGCGGTTTCATTGTCTGAAATGGCAATCGTCCGCCATCCGGCGCGCGAGGCAAGCGCCGAAACCAGCCGAACCTGAGCCGGTTCGTCATCGACGATCATCAACATGCGAGTGCCATTTGGCGCCAATTGCATCCCCAATTCTGTCCCAATCAAGGACATGTCTTAACCCCCAACGGTAAAGTTCCGATGAATCGCCGTTAGGGATGATCAGTTGTCGAAATGCTGAAGTGGTTGTTCATGGGCGAGAAAGCGGGAGGCATCAGCTTGGGCTTGAGGGGAGCGCCGGTCGCGGTTAAGGCAATAGGCAAGGGATCAACTTATGAGGGCGAAAATGGCGGGGAATGGCGAAACCAACGGTGATCTAAACGCACACACCGATTCCTATGTGCGATTTATCTGGTGGCTGAAGTTCGGATCGATCGCGACGGCCCTAATCACGGCGCTAGTCATTTTCCTGATCACCCGGTGAAAATTGCGGTCTTGAAAGAAACCGCCGACGGCGAGCGGCGCGTCGCGGTGAGTGCGGAAACGGTGAAGAAATTCATCGGACTCGGAGCGACGGTGTCCGTCGAACGCGGGGCGGGCGTCCATGCTTCCGTGGCCGATACAGATCTGACAGCGGCAGGCGCAACGGTCAGCACGCGGGCGGAAACCATCAATGACGCCGACATATTGCTGGGCGTGGCGGGGCCGACACTGGCGTCACTAAAGGGCGTCAAGAAGGGCGCGTGGTTGGTCGCAGGATTGAACCCGTTCGGCGATCGTGCACGGGTTGATGAATATGCGCTGCTTGGCGTCGAGGCGCTGGCGATGGAATGGATGCCACGGATTACGCGCGCTCAGGGAATGGATATTCTCTCGTCGCAATCGAATCTGTCGGGCTACAAGGCCGTGCTTGATGCAGCGGGCGAATATGGCCGCGCGTTTCCCATGATGATGACAGCGGCGGGCACGATCAGCGCGGCGCGGGTTTTCGTGATGGGCGTCGGTGTGGCGGGTTTGCAAGCGATTGCAACCGCGCGGAGGCTTGGCGCTCAGGTGTCCGCGACCGATGTGCGCTCGGCGACCAAAGAACAGATTGAATCGCTTGGTGCGAAAGCGATCTTTGTCGAGGATGTGAAGGGAATCGAGGGCGAAGGGTCAGGCGGCTATGCCACTGAAATGTCCGACGAATATAAGGCGGCACAGGCGGCACTGGTCTCGTCACACATTGCCAAGCAGGACATTGTCATCACGACGGCACTGATCCCGGGACGGCCCGCGCCGCGCCTGGTGTCGGACGTCCAGATCGCGAGCATGAAGCCTGGGTCCGTGATTGTTGATTTGGCCGTCGAAAGCGGTGGCAACGTCGAAGGCGCGGTTGCCGGTTCGGTGGTCGAGGTTCATGGTGTCAAAATCGTCGGGCACAAAAATGTGCCGTCGCGTCTCGCCACTGACGCCAGCGCCCTGTTCGCGCGCAACCTGTTCATCTTCATCCAGGCGTTCTGGGACAAGGAAGCGGGCAAGCCGGTGCTCGACGAGGAAATCGGCAACGCGATCCGCCTGACGCAGGGCGGCAAGGTCGTGCATGAGCGGCTGTTGGGGTGATGTTTTCGCGTTTGAATCAGGGAGATGTTCAATGCGATCAATTGTGATTGTTGCGGCGACTATGTGCCTCACGCCCTCGGCTTTCGCGCAAACTACGTCGTGCAAATGGGTTGGCACCGTTTGGACATGTAACACACCTCCCCAATCCCCTGGTGTCGACTGGGGAATACTGAATAGGGCACCTCAACAACCGTCGGCAGGCGATAGCTTTATGCGTGGCTATCAAGACGGTGTAGCTATGCGGCGACAGCGAGAAATGGATCAGCGCGACCAAGAAGAGCGTCATATGGCGGCGAACAGCCGCGCCGTTGCTGATAATGCAAGAGCGATGGTTGGGGCAGGACAATGTCGCGATGCTCAAAAATACGCTGCGGTGAGTGGAGAGTTCAAACTCGCAGCAGACATAGCGGCTTATTGCACGTCGATCGGCCAATAGCTGCCAATGAAATTACGTTACAAGATTGAGATTTGCGCTCAGGTGACCGCGCCTCACTTGCGGGATGGGGATTAGGAAGAAAAATGGACTTCATCAGCATCCTTTCCATCTTCGTGATGGCCTGTTTCGTCGGCTATTATGTCGTCTGGTCGGTCACGCCCGCGCTGCACACGCCGTTGATGGCGGTGACCAATGCGATTTCGTCGGTGATCATTGTCGGCGCGCTGATTGCAAGCGCGGCACCGGGGTCGGACGTGTCCAAATATCTCGGGCTGCTCGCGGTCGTGCTGGCCAGCGTCAATATCTTTGGCGGGTTCGCGGTGACGGCGCGAATGCTGGCCATGTATAAGAAGAAGGAACGGCCAGCCGCTGCTTCATCAGCGGGGGACAAATAACGTGGAGCATGCCGTTCAGAACCCGTGGGTTGGCCTGGCCTACCTGATCGCGGGCGTGTGTTTCATCCTTGCCCTGCGCGGGTTGTCGTCGCCGTCGACCAGTCAGGCGGGCAATCGTTATGGCATGATCGGGATGGCGATTGCGGTCGCGACGACATTGCTGGTCCATGACGTTGCCTCGCTCCCCGAAATCGCGATTGCTATTGCCATCGGCGCGGCCGTCGGCATCGTCACCGCGCGCAAGATTGCGATGACCGATATGCCCCAATTGGTGGCGGCTTTTCACTCGCTCGTTGGCATGGCCGCGGTGCTGGTTGCGGCGGCCGCCTATCTGAACCCGCAAGCTTTCGGTATTCTCGACAGCGCGGGTAATATCGATCCGGTCAGCCGCGTCGAGATGGGGCTCGGCATCGCTATCGGCGCGATCACGTTCAGCGGATCGGTCATCGCCTTCCTGAAATTGAACGGCAACATGGGCGGTAAGCCAATCCTGCTGCCGGGGCGGCACATTCTCAATCTCGCGACGCTGGCGGCGATCCTTATCCTGATTGCGATGTTTGCGCATACCAATCCGGCACCCGACTGGATGTTTTGGACGCTGACTGCGCTCGCCTTCGTCATCGGCTTCCTGCTGATCATCCCGATCGGCGGCGCGGACATGCCAGTCGTCGTGTCGATGCTCAACAGTTATTCGGGCTGGGCAGCCGCCGCGATGGGGTTCACGCTGCACAATACGGCGATGATCATTACTGGTGCGCTGGTGGGCTCGTCGGGTGCGATCCTATCCTATATCATGTGCAAGGCGATGAACCGCAGCTTTATCAGCGTCATCGCGGGCGGCTTCGGCGCGGTCGCGAGCGCTGGCGGTGAGGCCAAGACCGACCGTCCGTGGAAACGCGGGTCGGCCGAGGACGCGGCCTATATGATGGCACAAGCCGAAAGCGTCATCATCGTGCCCGGATATGGTATGGCAGTCGCGCAGGCTCAGCATGCCCTGCGTGAAATGGGCGACTTGCTCAAGAAAGACGGCGTGAGCGTGAAATATGCGATCCACCCCGTCGCGGGTCGCATGCCAGGGCACATGAACGTCCTGCTTGCCGAAGCCAACGTCCCCTATGACGAAGTGTTCGAGCTCGAGGACATCAACAGCGAATTCGCGCAGGCTGATGTCGCCTTCATCATCGGCGCGAACGATGTCGTGAATCCGTCCGCCAAGACCGACAAGACCTCACCTATTTATGGCATGCCGGTGTTCGATGTGGAGAAGGCAAAGACGGTGTTCTTCATCAAGCGCAGCATGGGCGGCGTGGGCTATGCGGGCGTCGACAATGCCGTGTTCTACATGGACCAGACGATGATGCTCCTCGCCGATGCGAAGAAGATGGTCGAGGATATCAACAAGGCGCTGGCGCATTAGGCGTCGTGCGAGCGGAGGGTGGCATGGAAGCGAGCCGTAGAGACGTTCTAGCGCATGGAATCATCGGTGCAGGGCTCCTTGCCGCGCCGAGTGCCGCCCTCGCTGCATCGGGCGACAATGCCAAGCTGATGAAGGCTATCGAAGCGGCCAACGATGTTTCGATCAAGCGCATTCAGGAATGGATCGGTAATGCGTCCATCGCTGCCGAAAATCTGAACATGCAAAAAGGCGCGGATTATATGGCGGCGCTTGCTCGTGACGCAGGTTTCCAGAAAGCCGACGTTGTTCAGACGTCGGGTCATCCCGGCGTATTCGCAACGCTCGACGCAGGCGCGAAGCGGACGATAGGCATTTATTTCATGTACGACGTGAAGCAATATGATCCTGCCGAATGGTCGTCGCCGCCGCTGGAAGCGCGGATTGTGGGCAAGCCCGGATGGGGCAAAGCCATCGTGGGGCGCGGAGCGGTGAACCAGAAGGGGCCAGAGGCGACTTTCCTGGCCGCGTTGCACGCCTTTCGCGCGTCTGGCGTGAAGCTGCCGGTCAACCTCGTCCTGATTGCCGAGGGCGAGGAAGAGATCGGATCACCCAATTTCAAGGAAATAGCGACAAAGCCTGCCATCCTGTCTGCACTGCGTAAGTGCGAAGGCATCATCATTCCGGCAAGCTGGCAGGACAAGCAGGGCAACGTCGAGGTCAACTTGGGGTCAAAGGGGATTATCGAGCTTGAGTTGATTGCCAGCGGTACGCGGTGGAAGCGCGGGCCGGCGAAGGACCTGCACTCGAGCTACAAAGCGATGGTCGATTCGCCATCGTGGCGGCTGGTGCAGGCGTTGCAGACGCTGGTCAGTCCGGATGGCAACACGCCGACGATTGACGGCTGGTTCGACAATGTGCGTCCGCTTTCGTCGCGCGAAAAAGCGCTGATCGCCGAAAATGCACGGCGCTCGAACGAAGCTGAAATGAAAGCGAGCATGGGCGTGCCGGTGTGGATTGATGACCTGCCGTTTGCGCAGGCCCTCGAGCGCCTTGCATCGCAGCCGACCGTGAATATCGAGGGGCTGGTCGCGGGCTACACCGGCATGGGCGGCAAGACCGTGCTGCCTGCGCGCGCTGTAGCTAAGATCGACTGTCGATTGGTACCGAACCAGACTCGCGCAGAGGCAACAACCAAGTTGCGCGCGCATCTCGACAAGCGTGGTTTTACCGACATCGAGGTCAATGTTTCGGGCGGTTATGACCCGACCGAGACGGCGGAGGACAGCCGTGTGATCCGCGCCGAACTGGCGACTTACAAGCGCGCGGGGATCACGGCGACGCTCAACCCGCGGCTGGCGGGGTCATGGCCGGGTGCCGTTTTTACATCGTCACCGGTGTCAATTCCGGCGGGTCATTTCGGTCTTGGCCACGGGTCGGGAGCACATGCGCCCGACGAATATTATGTGATCGAATCGAGCAATCCCAGGGTTGCAAGCCTGCCGCAGGCAACGATGGGCTATGCCGATTTCCTGTATCAGATGGCGGCGATTTCCTGAAGGTTGCGGCCTAACCGCCCGACCCCGACCATGCGAGCGTAATACTCATCCGCCGGTTCTTCGGATCGAAGCGGTTCTCGGGCGCATAAGGTTCGCGGTCGGCGACGCCTTCGATGCGGGCGAAGCGACCTGGCATGATGCCGGACATGACCAATGCCTGCCGTGTCGCTTCGGCTCGTGCGGTCGACAGCATCCAGTTGTTCATGCCTTTTCCACTGGCATAGGGCAGCGCGTCGGTATGGCCGCGGACGATCAGGTCATTGGGCAAATCGCGCGCGACGTGGGCGACTTCGCCGATCAGGCCGCGCGCTTGGGGGAGAAGCCGGTCGGTCGCGCTGCCGAACATCGAAAAGTCTGCTTCGTCGACAATATCGATGCGCAGCCCTTCGCGCGTTTCGGTGAAGCGGATGTTCTTCATGAGCCGCTTGAGGACGTCGCTGCTCTCCATGCGGACTTTCAAAGCGCGGGCGATGTCCTTGAAATTATTGCGGTCCTGCTCGCGCGAGACCGGGATGGCGCGGGTGCCGGTGCCAGCAACCGAAGTGGCGAGATTGTCCTTTGCCATGATTGAATCGCCCTGGAGCAACCCTTGGCCGCCCGCCGCACCTTCCTTCTTGGTAATCAGCGTCGGCGCGAAATAATCGGCGATGGACTTGCGCTGCTTCTCGGTCGTGGCACCCAGCAGCCACATGAGAAGAAAAAACGCCATCATCGCCGTAACGAAGTCAGCATAAGCCACTTTCCATGCACCGCCGTGATGGCCGGCGTGCGGGGCTTCGTAAATTTTCTTGACGATGATCGGGCGCGGCGGTGGTTCGTTCTTGCCGCGTTTGGGGGCGGTGGTTGCCATGTTATTTACCCCGCATGCCGTCGAAGACTTCGGCAAAGCTCGGCTGCACCCCATGGGCCAGGCCCGCGCGCGCGGCTTCGATGACCAGCGGCTGCGGATGGCCGTGGAGCGTCGCGATGATGATCTGTTTGACGACAGAATAGATCGCCGCGTCGGATTCGATGATCGATTTGGCTTTCGCAGCGAACGGTCCGACCATCCCGTAAGCGAGCAGCACGCCAAGGAAAGTCCCGACCAGCGCGGAGCCGATCATTGCGCCGAGCACAGCGGGCGGCTGGTCAAT
This sequence comes from Sphingomonas sp., assembly GCA_031362355.1. Lineage (GTDB taxonomy): Bacteria > Pseudomonadota > Alphaproteobacteria > Sphingomonadales > Sphingomonadaceae > Sphingomonas_O. Next base: position 99,529 of record JANLSJ010000007.1, on the reverse strand, counting down.
CGAGCCCATCGTTTTTACCACACCGAGGACTGCCGCAACGATGCCCAGCGCGGGTAGCGCATCCGCCAGCGTCTGGAGATTGTCGGCGGGGCCGATGGCTTCGTGATGATGCGTCTTGATCGCGTGATCCATGACGTCTTCGACGGCGTGGGGATCAAGATTGCCAGAAGATACGACGACAAGGCGTAGAGTGTCGCAAATCAGGTGGATCAGCGCAGTGTCTTTCAAGAGGCGCGGATAGTCAGCAAATATGGTGGACGCCTTAGGGTCTTCGATGTGCGGCTCGACCGCGACCGGCCCCTCGATACGAAGCATTTTCATGAGTTTGGAAACAAGGAAAATCGTGTCGAGGAAGTCCTGTTTCTTCCAGCTTGGTCCCTTGAAGACTTTGACGAGACCACCGCCAAGCGCTTTCAACTGCGCGCCTGAATTGCCGATGATCAGCGCGCCGATAGCTGCCCCGCCAATGATGAGCATTTCGTGGGGCAGCGCGTGGAGAACAGGCTCGAGATGCCCGCCGGTCAGCGCGAACCCGCCGAACACCATTACGATCAGAACGACAAGGCCAATGGCTGGAAACATAGTGGCGGTGGTCCCCGGTTGCGCCCGGAAGCGGGCGGTTCATCAGGGTTAACGGTGAAAATATGGGTAAGTTTAGCCGAGCAGGTCGAACAATGTCCGGCGGTTGATGCGGGCGAACAGCCCTTGCGCGGCGTCAAGCGCGAGCTGATCAGCTTGGACGCGGGCGATCGTGGCCGCAAGGTCGGTATCTTCGATACTGCTGCGTTCTTCGGCGATGGCCGTGGCTGAATCGATGAGGTGGTCCCGCAAGGCATCAAAGCGCGCGGCGCGGGAACCTTGTTCGCCGCGCACGGTGGCGATGTGATCCGTGGCGGCTGTAACATCGGCTAGTGCGGCGGCGCGCCCGGCGGTGCTGGTGGTGATCCCGGTCGCGGCGTCGCGAAGCATTGTGGCGATGTCGCGGGCGCCGACAATGAATGCGTCGGCACGCGATGTCGTCGCGGTCAGAGTTAGGCTGTCACCAACGGGAAAGCGCAGCGGGTTGGACGGGAAAACGGGCTGTCCCGTTGCATCGGTCGCCTGACTCACGCTGTCGATTTCGTCGGCAATGCTGCGCAGTTCGAGTGCAATTGTGGCACGGTCCTTGTCGCTCAGCGTTTCGTTCGCGCCACTGGTCGCAAGTTCGCGGGCGCGGTCGAGCAAGGTGGCGACGCCGCTCAGCGAAGCATCGGCGCGGGCGGCGAGCGATATGCCATTGTCGACATTGGTACGCCACGCGGTTTCGTTGGCCTGCGTCCGGCGAAGTTGCAATATGCGGACGGCTGCGGCGGGGTCATCCGAAGCTGCTTGGATGCGCTTGCCCGAAGATATGTCGGCCTGCCCGCGCGCAATCCGTGCGGCAAGCTGCGCCTGTCGCGCAATGTCCGTGTCGATGCGGAAACGGATGCCGGTCATCAGAACAACCTCAAGATGGTATCGACGGTTTCCTTCGCCATCTGGATGATGCGCGCCGACGCTTCATAGGCTTGCTGGAAACGCAACAGGTCGGCGGCTTCGCGGTCGAGATCGACGCCTTCGACAGCATCGCGCGCGGCATCGGCAGTGTCCTTTCGGGCCGAAGTGCGGGCTTCGTCCGCGCGGGCCGAGGCGGTTGTTTGCGCCTGATTGGCGACGAGCGCGGCCCATTGGTTTTCAATGCCGCTGGTGGTGCGGACGCCGGATAGCGCGAGCATGTTGCCATTGGTGACGCCGCCTGTGTCGGCGGCAGCGACTTGGGTGGGGTCAGTCAGGATTGCAGCAAGGGCGATGGCCCCGCCTGTTGCGTCGAGCAGAGCCGTGCCGCTGGTATTGGCGGGGGTGCGCCCGCTCGCGTGCCAAGTGTTGAGCGCGACTGCGAAATCAGTAGCCAGCGTGTCGAGTGTGCCGCGGCGGCCGGCGACGATGTTTGCTGATGTGGTCAGGCCGCCGAGGGCACCGCCGCCCGGCGTAAAGGCAGTGGTTACTGCATCGTAGGTTTGCGTGAACGACAAGCGGCCATCGCCTGCGACTGTCAGCGCCAGCGTTGCCGCTTTGACCCCATCGACAATGGTTTGTCCGGTTCGGGTCAGCTTTGCCGTTCCGTCCGCTGCGATGTCCACGGTTACGTCAGTCTGTGCGGCGATGCTGTCGATCAACCGGTCGCGCTGGTCCGAAAGTTCGGCATTGGCAGTGCTACCGGCGGGTGTGCGGCGGATGGCGAGATTGAGTTCCGCCAGTGCGGACAGGTTGGTATTCAGGCTATCAACCGATGCCTGCGCGCCTTCCGCGATGCCGGTTGCGACGCGCGACAGTTCAGCGGCGTTCGTGCGGATCGAGGACGCTGTCTCGTCGATGCTCGCGAGGAAAGCACTGCGCGGGGCACGACTGAGCGGGTCGGCGGCTAGCGCGCTCGCGCTCGCGAACATGCGGGCGAGCGCGGCACCGGTGCCGGTTTCGCTGTCTGACAGGCCGGTTTCTGTGGCTGTCATCCAAGTGGCGATGGTTTCCGATTTACCGTGGGCCGACGCGGCGAGGCGCGCGTCGCTGGTCCGCCATGTGTCGCTTGCGCGGAGGGTGGCGCTGATGTCGACTCCGTCGAACCGTGTTCGGTTGCGATAGCGGAAATCGGGGGCACCACCGATTGAGACTTCGGACAGACGCAACGAACGGCGCGCATATCCCGCCGTTTGTGCGTTGGCGATGTTATCTCCCGTCACCGCGAGCGATGCGCGGTACGCCCGGAGTCCCGAAGCACCGATATTGAGGAGGTCGCTGCTCATTTCATGAGCTGCTTTTCAAGGAGCTGGGCAATGCCGAACTGGCCCGCCATGCTGTCCGCAAGCCGCGCATCGGACATATCGCGAAACTGGTTTGAGGCATCCGACCCGAACAGGTCATCGCCGAGCGAGGGGCTGCGCATCGATGCGATCATCTGGCGGAGGAAGATGGCTTCGAATTGTTGGGCCACCTGTGCAACACCATTTGGGCTGAGCTTGTCGAAGCCTTGTCCTTCTTTGGCCGAGCTGGTTGAAAACAAGGGCAGCCCTTCGACAGGCTCAGGGCGAACGATATGTTTTGTGGATGAGATCATAACACAATCAACTCCGCTTTCATGGCGCCCGCCTGTTTCAGCGCCTGCAATATCTCGACAAGATCGCCCGACGAGGCACCAATGCGGTTCACTGCCGCCACAATGTCCGATAACGACGCGCCCGCCTCGAGCTTAAACATCGGGTTGCGCGTCTCTTCGATTTTGATGTCGCTGCTTGGTTCGAGTGCGGTCTGCCCTTGCGAAAACGGTGCGGGTTGCGAGATCCGCGGGTTTTCCTCGACGCGGACGGTGAGCTTCCCGTGGCTGACGGCCGCAGGCGAAATGCGGACCGCGCCGTTGATGACGACAGTGCCGGTGCGTGCATTGACGATGACGCGGGCGGGGGCGCCGGCAGGATTGACGTCGATATTCTCGATCAGCGACATCAACATTGAGCGGCTTTCGGCACCGGGCGGTGCTTCGATGGCGACCGAGACGGCGTCGATCGCGCGGGCTTTTCCGTCGCCCATCAGACGATTGACTGCGGAGGCAACGCGCTGGGCGGTGGTCAGGTCGGCTTCGGCGAGGTTAAACGTAACGACAGGGCTATCGGCAAAGCCCGAAGCCACTGCGCGTTCGATAGTCGCGCCACCGGGAATCCGTCCAGCGCTCGGCACGTTGACCGTCAGTTTCGAGCCATCGGCTGCGTCGATGCCGAGGCCGCCAACCGCAAGATTGCCCTGTGCCATTGCGTAAATCTGGCCGTCGGCACCACGCAAGGGCACCATGACGAGGGTGCCTCCTCTGAGTGATTTCGCTTTGCCGAGCGCCGACACGGTGATGTCGAGACGCTGGCCTGGCTTGGCGAAAGCGGGAAGTTCGGCGGTGATGATGACAGCGGCGGCGTTCTTCAGACTGGGATTGATGCCGGGGGGCAGCGTAAGGCCGAAGCGGCTGACGACGCCTTTGACGCCTTGCGTGGAATAATCGAGGCTGTCGTCGCCGGTTCCTGCGAGACCGACGACAACGCCATAGCCCGTCAGTTGGTTGATGCGCAGCCCCTGAAACGTGCCGAGATCCTTGATGCGGTCGGCGTGGGCGGGGGTTGCGATCAACGCAAGCAACAGTGCCCACAAAATCCGTTTGCCCTGAGCTTGTCGAAGGGTTGCCCTTCTTTGTCCAATGGGCGCTGAAGAAGGACAATGCTTCGACAAGCTCAGCATAAACGGTTTTGGAATGAACAGCGGCATCAGAAGGGACTCACTTTGCTGAAAAAGCGTTGCAGCCAGCCTTGCTGCGATGCGCGGGCCATTTCGCCTTTGCCGGTGTAAGTGATCCTGGCGTCCGCAATGCGCGTGGAGAGGACGCGGTTGTCGCTGCCGATGTCGGCTTCGCGGACTATACCTGAAACCTGCACATATTCGTCGCCGCGGTTGAGCGTGACGAGTTTTTGTCCGCGCACCAGCATCGTCCCGTTGGGATAGACTGCGGCGATGGTAACCGTGATTTCGCCTGACAAGGCGTTGGATTGCGCCGTTTGGCCTTGCCCCTTGAAAGCGTTGGTGCCCGATGCGGCAATGTCGCTTGGGGCGAACAGGTTGAACAGGCCGGTCGCAGGGGGCGTCAGCCCAATCGAACCGCCCCTGTCGGTGGTTTGCGACGTCGATTTGGTGGCGGCGGTGCGTTCCACCAAGGCAATCGTCAGCACATCGCCGACCATCGACGCGCGTGCACCGCTGGTGAGCGGGGCATAGCCAGCGCTTGCCTGAAAAATCGCGCCGTTCGCGCGCCACTCGACGGTGGGTGGCGCAAGCGTTGGCGCATAGTCGGGCTTGGGTGCTTTGCCGGCAGTCAGCAGGAGAAGCGCCGCTACGCCTGCGATCTTAAAGCTGCTGATTGACATATTTCAGCATTTCATCGGTGGCGGAGATCATTTTCGAATTCACTTCATAGGCGCGCTGCGTCTCGATCATGTCGACAAGTTCCTCAACGACATTGACGTTCGAGGCTTCGAGCGCACCGGAGCGAAGTGCGCCGCGTCCTTCACTGCCCGGCGCACCGACTTGCGGCGTTCCGCTGGCAGCGGTTTCGACGAGGAGGTTGTCGCCGATGTTTTCCAGCCCCGCTGCATTCACGAAGCGCGCTGTTTCAACCTTGCCGAGTTCGGTGCTCGTGCCCGCGACGGTCGCGGAGACCGTGCCGTCTGCGCCGATGCTGACCGACTGCGCGCCGTCAGGAATCTGGATTTCGGGCTGGACGGGCATGCCGGTGCCGGTGACGAGCTTGCCTTCGGCCGAGAGGCTGAAATCGCCCGCGCGGGTGTATCCGGTGCGGCCGTCGGGCATCAGCACCTGGAAATAACCATTGCCTTCGATCGCGAGATCAAGCGCATTGCTGGTCGTCGTGAACGATCCCTGCGTGTCGATCCGCGCCGTGCCGGTCATCTGTACGCCCGATCCGAGCGACAGGCCGACGGCATATTTATTCGCTTCGGACGACGGTGCGCCGGGGGTCGTGATGTTCTGGTAAGCCAGCGTTTCGAATGTTGCGCGGTCGCGCTTGAACCCGGTTGTGTTCACGTTGGCGAGATTGTTCGCGATGACGCGCATCCGCTGGTTCTGGGCATCGAGGCCCGTGCGGGCGACGTGGAGAGCAGTGTTGGACATCAGTTTTTCCTTTGATGGCGGGGCATTATCAAAACCGTATCCCTGAGCTTGTCGAAGGGTTGTCCTTCGTCAGCCTCAGTGCCCAAGAAAGGGCAGCCCTTCGACAGGCTCAGGGAAGCGGACGGCATCAGCTCGGCAATCGCATCAAACTGGCGGTCTCGGTGTCGAGATCGCGCGCGGTGGTCAGCAGTTTGATCTGCGTGTCCCAGCTGCGCGCGGCTTCGATCATCTCGACGAGCGCGGTCGTCGGGTTGACGTTCGATCCTTCGAGCGCGCCTGCGGTGACCGTGCCGGTCGGATCAGTTGGAAGGGCACCGCCATCGCGGACGCGGAAGAGGCCGTCGATGTGCTTGGCAATGATCGAGCCTGTGGGACTTGCCAGTTTTAGCCGATCAATTTTCTGCGGCGCATTGGGATCGCCGCCCGCAGGAACGACCCAGAGCGTGCAATCATCATCGATCCGGATTTGGTCTGACGGGGGGATGGTCACGGGGCCGCCTTCGCCAAGGACGGGATGGCCGTCGCCCGTGGTCAGCAATCCCGACGCCGAGATCATGAGGTCTCCGCGTCTTGTGTAGGCCTCGTCACCATTTTCGGCCTGAACCGTCAGCATTGCATCACCGTTCAGGGCGATGTCGAGCGGGCGTCCGGTCGATACGGTGGCCGCACCGCGCATGTCTGCCGCCAGCACTTCTTCGGACGCCACCGCACGGTCGGGCAGCCCCGGTCCCTTGATCCACAACGGCTGCGCGCTCGACATTTCGGCGCGAAAGCCGGTGGTCGCGGCGTTTGCCAGATTGTTCGCCGTGACTGCCTGACGCGCCATATTCGCACGCATCGCGGACAGGCTGGTGTGGATCAACCTATCCATGTGTCAAACCCCCACCGTTTGGGCTGAGCTTGTCGAAGCCTTGTCCTTGTTCTTTGCCACGGCACCACAGAAGGACAGCCCTTCGACAGGCTCAGGGCGAACGGTATTTGTGAAAATCATCATATCAAGTCCTCAGGTTGATGATCGCCTGCGTCATCGCGCTGGCGGTTTCGATGGCTTTGGCGTTCGCCTGAAAGTTGCGCTGGGCACCGATCAGGGCGACGAGTTCTTCGGTAATATCGACATTCGCCCGCTCGATGGCGCCCGAGCGGATTGTGCCAAGCGGCCCGTTCGTTGCGGCGTTGATCGCAGGCGCGCCGCTGTCACCGGTGGATTGCCAGTGTGCGTCGCCGATAGGGCGCAAGCCTTCCTGCGCGGTGAAACTCGCCATCGCGACCTTGCCGAGCATTTCATTGGTGCCGTCGCCATAGGTGGCGGTCACCAGACCGTCGTCGCCAATCGAAATATTGGCAAGGCTGACCGTCGGCGCGCCGGGCTTTGTGCTGGGCAGGACGAGATCGAAGCAATCCGCCAGATTGGTGCCTGTCACATTCCCGGCCGCATCGACCGGCAAAAGCTGGAGTGAAGCACCAATCGTATCAACCACGCGGCGGTTCACGTCGACCTGAAACGCACCGTTGCGGGTGTAGCTGACTTCGCTGCGTGGCGGATCACCACGGACGACGAACATCCCTTCGCCCGCAATCGCGAGGTCGAGCGTCTTGTCGGTTGCCTCCAGCGTCCCCTGCGTAAACTGCTGCGTGATCCCGTTGAGGCGCGTGCCCTGGCCGGCGATCATCTTGGTCGTTTGCGTAGGGGCCGATGCGAAGAGGTCACCGAAGATCGCGCGGCTTTTCTTGAAGCCTGCCGAGCCGACGTTGGCGACATTGTTCGAGATCGTTGCAAGGTCGGTCTGTGCGGCCTTGAGGCCCGAGAGTGATGTATAGAATGACATGGGTTTTCTCCTGTTAGCCGAGACGGATCACGGCCTCGGGGGCGATGAGGCCGTTGGGGGTGACGAGGCGGGCAGCGCTGCCCCCGGCGGGGGATTGGACGGCGGTGACGGGCGTCCAGACGTTGGTCGTGGTGGGCACCGTGCCGCCATCGGCATTGCGTGCCGTAACGCGGACACGGAGCTGGCCTGAGGCCGTGGCGGTTTCGCCGATGCCGTCCCATTTGAAAGTGACCGGGCCAGCACCAGCATTCGTGTTCGTCTGGCTGCTCACGATCAAGCCGTTGGCATCGAGCAGGTCGATCATCACAACATCGGCAGGGCTATCGAGATTGACTTGGCCCGCATAATTTCCAGCCATGTCGCGGTTGACGAAATCGCCCGCGACCAGCGCGTCATGGCCGATCCACGTGGCGGCGTCGCCGATGCGGCTGCCCTCCAGCTTGGCCGAGATCGCCTTCAGCGATGCATTGATTTCGGCGATGCCTGCCGTGCTCGAAAACTGGGAAAGTTGTGTGACCATTGCTTGATTATCCATGGGGTTGAGGGGGTCTTGTGCGTTCAATTGCGTCGTCATCAGTTTCAGGAAATCGGCCTGGCCGAGCGTTCCCTTGCCGGTGGCTTTGGTCGTGGCGTTGAGCGCCGCGATGCTATTGGTATCGATGTTCATCGTCCGATCCTTATGGTGTCCAGAATGAGGGATTTGGCGGTCTCCAAGACCTGCACATTGTTCTGATATTGCCGCGCAGCTTCGATCATCTCGACCATCTCGGCATTGCTATCGACGCCAGCTTCCCAGACGTTGCCTTGCGGGTCGGCGAGCGGATGGTTGGGCTCGTGGCGCATCTTTGGCGATGTGCCGGACGCAATGACGCGGTCGACTTGCACGGTGGCGATACCTGCTTCGTTTCCGATGGCGCGGAAGACGGGTTTCAACGCCCGGAAAGCGTCTTTTTCGCTGCCCGAGATCGATCCGGCGTTCGCCATGTTCGATGCGGTCGTGTTCAGCCGGACGAGCTGCGCCGACATGGCGCGACCGGCGATGTCAAAGACGTTCATGCCGCTCATGCTCATTCGCCTTTCAATGCGCGCGTGATCGTGGCGACGCGGCCTTCGAGGAAAGCGAGCGTTGTGCGATACTGGACGGCATTTTCGGCAAAGGCGGTCTGCTCGGTCGGCAGTTCGACTGTGTTGCCATCAAGCGAAGGCTGAACGGGCACACGGTAGCGAACCACATCCGCCTCGCCACGCAAGGCCGCGGCGAAATCGATGTCGCGCGCCTTGTAGTTTGGCGTCGCCGCGTTGGCGATGTTCGAAGCAAGCATCGACAGCCGCTGCGACCGGATCGCCAACGCTTGTCCATGTATCCCGAAAAGATCGTCAGCCATTTTATCGTCAGCCCTAAAGTTTCGTGGTGCCCTGCCGTTATTATTGGCGTGGTCCCGGGGTCGGTTCAGCAATGGCCGTGCCAGTTTCGCATATGGCGGATTTCGGGCGTTTCTGCCGTGGGGGCCGGTCGGTGAGCGGCAAGTAATTGCCGCTCACCGGCAAGATATTGCCGGTTTGAATGAGCTGGCACGATATGTGCTGCACTGTCGTCATTCATGCAGGAGACGACCCATGACGACGATTTTCCGACACGCTGCTCTGCTTTCGCTGCTCACATCCTCGAGCGCTTTTGCGGGCGATTTCCAGAATCTGGACGCAATTGACGCGCTGGCGGCTCAGGCGGCGCGGGCCAGTGTCCGCCCCGTCGATCGGCGGCTAAAGCTGGCGACTTGCCCGGCAGCACTGCAAGCTGATGCACCTGCGCTCGGGGCGGTCACAGTTCGCTGCGTCTCACTTGGCTGGCGCGTTCGTGTCAATGTTGAGGGCAACAAGGTTGCGGCCGTAAGCGCGCCAATCATTATCAAACGCGGCGACCCGGTCAGCGTCAATTTCGTGGCAGAAGGATTTTCCGTCACGACCAGCGGCATTGCCGAAAGTGAAGCGCGGGTCGGCGAGCGCGTGCGTGTCCGCGTCGAGCAGAAAGCCAATCCCGTGATGGGTGAGGCAGTGGACGCAGGCATCGTTCGCGTGGGCGCATTAAAGTAATCGAAGGCGCTGCCGTTATGGTGGTTGAAGGAGTGACGACGATGGTAACGCCGATTTCGAATCCGGGACCAAGTAAAGTTGAAAAGCAGCCTTTTGTAACGCTGCCGCCGGTTGCGGTTGAGGACAGGCGCGATGCGAAGGTTGAGCCAAGCACCACGCCTGCCGCGCGCTATGCCAAGCTCGGGCCACCGATTGACGTCACGCGCGTCAACGAAGTCCGCGCCGCTATCGCGAATGGCAGCTACACCGTCGATGCCGACCGACTGGCCGAGGCCATGCTCGCGCTTGATTTGCCGGTACGCGACGCGTGAGCCAAGCCGCACTTGATGCGTTTACGGGTGCGCAGGCCGCACTCGATCTCGCGCTTGATGGCACGGATACGCGTGCCATCGAGGCCGCATGCGAGCGGTTTCGCGCCGCGATTTTCGAAGTTCGCGCTGTTGGCGCTTGGCGTGCCGATCCTCAGCTTGCGCGCAAAGCGGCGGACATGCTGGGCCGTGTCGAACTCGCCCAGCAGCGCGTCAAAAATCTGACGCGCGACACCCGAGAACGGATCGCGGCGCTGGAGGCTTCGCGCGGCACATTGGGTCTGCGCCTCTATGACCGCAGCGGATCGGCGGCGCGCTAGGCGCTTGGCACGACGCTTGCTGAACATCCCCATGATCAATGGGGAAACGTCATGGTTTCGACAATCGGAGCATCCGGTAAAGCAGGTGCGGTCCATCAGGCCATCTACAGTGCATCCGCCGCGACGGGCATGGACTTCAACTATCTTTTCAACCAGGCGCGCGTCGAAAGCAACCTGAACCCCGATGCCAAGGCGCGGACCTCAAGCGCAACGGGCTTGTATCAATTTATCGAACAAAGCTGGCTCGGCGTCGTTGCGAAGCATGGTGACGAGCATGGACTCGGCTGGGCAGCGTCGGCGATCACACGCGGGAGCGACGGGCACTATCGCGTGGCCGATCCGGCGATGCGGAGCGCGATCCTCGATCTGCGGCGTGATCCGGAGGCATCGGCGGCGATGGCGGCGGAGTTTGCATCCGATAACCGCGATCATCTCGAACGTCGGCTGGGGCATCAGGTTGAATCGGTCGATCTCTACCTCGCGCATTTTCTGGGAGCGGGCGGGGCAACGAAGTTCCTCCGCAACTATGAGGCGAACCCGGACGCATCGGCAGCAGCGATCTTTCCGGCGGCGGCGCGGAGCAACCGCGGGGTTTTCTATAATCGCGACGGATCGGCGCGGTCGTTGGCGGATGTGCGGACGCGGTTTGCGGCGAAGTTTGATGGCAACACTGGAGCCTCCAATCCCGTTCGGGCTGAGCTTGTCGAAGCCTTGCCCTTTTCCTCGAGCATCGGCTCAAGAAAGGACAGCCCCCTTCGGCTAGCCGCCTTTGGCAGCCGCTCAGGACAGGCTTCGACAAGCTCAGGGCGAGCGGAGATGGGCGCAAGAGCCCGCCTCGCTTACCTAATGCTTGCATCACTGGGCGTCTCGGCATGATCCCGACCGCAACGCAACGCCGCATCTGGCTCGATGCCAGCGGTAGCGCAATCCTGCCGCTGGCGACATTCGCGATTGTTGTTTTGATGATTGTGCCGGTGCCGAGCATTGTGCTCGATGTCGGATTTATCGCGAACATCGCGCTCAGTCTCGCGGTTCTGATGATCGCGCTCAACGCGGCGCGACCGCTTGATTTCTCATCCTTTCCCACTGTTCTGCTGTTTGCCACGCTGCTCCGCCTCGCCCTCAATGTCGCATCGACACGCGTGGTTTTGGTCAGCGGCCATGAAGGGCCGGGCGCAGCGGGGCATGTTATCGAGGCGTTCGGCAAGTTCCTCATCGGCGGCGACTGGGCGGTCGGGATTTTCGTTTTCCTGATCCTGATGATCATCAATCTGGTTGTCATCACCAAGGGCGCGGGGCGCGTGTCCGAAGTGTCGGCGCGCTTCACGCTCGATGCGTTGCCTGGCAAGCAGATGGCGATTGATGCCGATCTCAACGCCGGTCTCATGACCGCCGACGAAGCCAAGGTCCGTCGTCAGGAAGTCGCGACCGAGGCCGATTTCTATGGCTCGATGGATGGCGCGTCGAAATTCGTGAAGGGCGATGCCGTAGCGGGGGTTCTCATTCTCGTCATTAACATTGCCGGCGGGATGGTGCTGGGCATCCTCTCGCACGACCTGAGCGCGGGCGAAGCCGCCAAGACTTATGTGCTGCTTGCCATTGGCGATGCTTTGGTTGCGCAGGTGCCCGCGTTACTTTTGTCGATTGCCGCCGCAGCGATTGTGACGCGGGTGAGCTCGACGCTCGACCTTGCGCGGCAGGTGACGAGCCAGTTTGCTGGTGCAGCGACTTGGGCGCCGGTGGCGGCAATCCTCGGGGTGCTCGGACTGCTGCCGGGCATGCCGCATTTCGTCATTTTGCCTGCGGCGGCAGGCGCAGGTTTGCTTGCATGGCAGTTGAACAAAAAGCCTGATGTTATTGAAATTGCGTTACCGCAGGTCGCTCCATCAAGCGCAATCGAATGGAGTGATGTCCATGATAGCGCGGCGCTGAGTCTCGATATCGGCTATGCGCTGGTCGGCCTTGTCGATGAGCGCAAGGGCGCGCCGTTGATGGCACGGATTACCGGGATACGCCGGCAATTGTCGCGCGAGCTTGGTTTCGTTGTGCCCTTGGTGCGCGTGCGCGATGAGTTGTCGCTTTCACCCAACCGTTACCGGATTACCTTGTCGGGGATCATCGTCGGCGAAGATGATATTTTTCCCGATGACCTGCTGGCGCTTGATTCAGGTGACATAGAAGGCGTGATCGAGGGCCGTGCGGTTAAGGATCCGACCTTTGGGTTGGACGCGTTGTGGATTTCGACGGCGCTGCGCTCGGACGCAATTGTTGCGGGCTATACCGTGGTCGACGCGCCGACCGTGATCGCGACGCATCTCAACCGGATGATCGTGGGCGGAGCGGCGGACCTGTTCGGGATCGATGAAGCGCAAAAGCTGCTCGACAGCCTGAAGGAAACATCGCCCGAACTGGTAAAGGGGCTGACCCCAGCACCATTCACGCTGGCAGCTACTGCTGGATTGTGTCGCGGGTTGCTCGCCGAGGGCGTGCCACTGAAAGACTTCCGCCGGATAGCGGAAGCGATGATCGAGAGCGCCGGCCATGCCGCGAACCCGCGTGCGTTGCTCGAAGCCGTGCGAGCGCGGATCGGCGCGCTGATCGTGCAGACAATTGTGCCGTCGCAAATGCCGCTGCCTGCGATCACGCTGGCGTCCGATCTCGAAGGCTTGCTCGCCGACGCCGTGCGGATTGCACCCGAAGCGGCGCATCCGTTCGAGCCGGGGCTGTCCGCGCGGGTGACGCAAGCGATTTGCGAAGCCGCAGCGCCGATGCTGGCGACGGCTTCGGGGTTTGCCATTGTGACATCGCCATCGGCACGGACCGCACTCGCGCGCCTGCTGCGCCCGCACTTGCCGGAAACGCCGGTGCTGTCGTTCCTCGAAATCCCCGACGCGAAGGCGGTCGATGTCGTTGCTGTCGTTGGCCGCACCGAAGCCTTGCCTCATTTACCTGAAGGAGCGGCCTGATGGCGCTGAACGATCCGCAAATTGCGCTGTATGACCGGCGCGGGAAGAGCCCCGCCGATGTGCTGGTCCGTGATCATATGCCGCTGGTTCGGAAGGTCGCGTGGCATGTTCACGGGCGGGTGTCGTCCGCCATCGATGTCGAGGACTTGATCCAGACCGGGATGGTGGCGCTGATTGAGGCAGCACGGTCCTATGAAGATCGCGGCCATGCGTTCTCGACCTATGCAACGATGCGCATTCGCGGGAGCATGATCGATGCGCTGCGGCGCGGTGCTGCCCAGGGTCGCGCGGCCATGGGCAAGCGGCGTGCGATTGTCGCGGCGCAGACGAAGTTCGAACAGACATATGGGCGCACCCCGGTTGACGCCGAAATGGCGGAAGCGCTCGGCGTTGACCTCGGGACCTACCAAACCGATGCCGAAGCAGCGCGCGGGGTGCGGCATGAATCCATCGATGACCTTTATTCGGATCATTCGATGTGGTTTGCCGATGTCGAGGACCGCGCCGATGATGTTCTCGAACGCTTGCAGCTTCAGGGCATTGTCGCAGGTGCGATCCGTTCATTGCCCGAACGCGAAGCGATGGTTTTGCAACTCTATTTCGTTGAGGAAATGAACCTCGATGAAATCGGCGAGACGTTGGGCGTCGGCGCCGCGCGGGTATGCCAGATCAAAAAGAGCGCGCTCGACAAGGTTCGCGCCCTGATCTCGGAAGAATAAGAACCCCCGACGCAGTGGGGTGCGCCGGAGGTTCCCATTTTTCGGGACCGTCAGAGGGGGACCAAACCCACGACGGCCCCAAACTCGTTCAGGCTTAGCCGCGGATCAGGCTCAGAACGCCCTGCTGCGACTGGTTCGCCTGCGCCAGCATCGCAGTCGACGCCTGATTGAGGATCTGTGACTTGGCAAGCTGGGTTGTTTCGGCCGAGAAATCAGCATCTTCGATGCGGCTGCGCGCTTCGGTCAAGTTGGTAACAGTCGACGTCAGGTTGCTCACCGTCGCTTCAAAGCGGTTCTGGACCGCACCGAGGCCCGCACGGCTCGAGTTGACTGTGTCGATAGCCGTGTCAACAAGTGCCAGAGCAGCCGATGCCCCAGCCTGTGTTGCCAGCGAGATCGCACCGACGCCAAGATCAGTCGCTTTCATCGAGGCAATCGCGAGCGTTACCGTATCGCCCGAATTGATCCCGGTCTGGATCGCAAGCGCGCTTGCTGTGCCATCGACCAGCTTTGTGCCGTTAAATGTTGTCGTGTTGGCAATGTCGTTGATCTGACCGAGCAGCTGCGTGACTTCAGCCTGGATCGCCGTGCGGTCGCTCGCCGCATTGGTACCGTTTGCTGACTGGACGGCGAGTTCGCGGACACGCTGGAGCATGTTGCCGACTTCGCCCATCGCGCCTTCAGCGGTCTGCGCAAGCGAGATGCCGTCATTGGCGTTGCGCATGGCCGCAGACAGGCCGCGAACCTGCGAGGTCATGCGGCTGGCGATGGCGAGGCCGGCGGCGTCGTCCTTTGCCGAGTTGATCCGTTTGCCGGTCGACAGGCGTTCCATCGCGGTGTTGAGGCCCATCGTGGCCTTGTTGATGCCGTTCTGCGAGCGGATCGCGGCGACGTTTGTTCCGATATATGTCATAACTCAAATTCCCTTTCCGTTGGCGGGCGGTCCGGAAAGGTCCAGCGCCGCCACGAGGTCAGTAACGGCGGAGGATCGGCAGGATTTAGATGTTCGCAAGTTTTGTTGCGTTTTGATCTGGCGCTTCTGCAAAAAAATCTGGACCAAGCGCGCGCTGAAACATAGAGGGCAGGCCGCAGTTTCCGGAATGGTGCTGGTACTCAATGACCGAGCAGGCCTTTTAACCCCAATATGCCAAGCCCTTTTGTCCTCATGGCCTGCATGGCGTCAGCCATTGCAACATTTTGCCTGTGCTGGTGGGCCAAGTCGATTTGCATCCAGTTTGGGCTCATGGATGTACCGGATGAACGCAAACAGCATCGCGCTATCACGCCGCTGATCGGTGGACTCGCGATGATGTTTGTGGCGTTGCCGATTTGCGCGTTGATCGTCGCCTTCGGCACGCCGCCGCAGTGGCAGTTTCGGCTGACTCTCCTTGCTGTTGCGGTCATCGCGATGACATTGACGGGCATTGCCGATGACCGCCATTCACTTGCCGCGCGCGATCGGTTGCTGTTTTCGTTCCTAGTGTTTGCGACGCTCGCTGTCGCTGAGCCTGTTTTTAACGTCCGTGTCTTGAATTTTGACTTTCCCAAGTTTGAACTCGGCATGGCGACAAAGGCGATTTCGATAATCTTTACAACAGTTTGTTGTGTAGGGCTGATTAACGCGATCAACATGGCGGATGGTAAAAACGGCCTTGTCATCGGCCTTTCGATCGGGTGGTTGGCAATGCTCGCATATCGCTGTCCGGCACCCTTGCTGCCCCTTGTATTCGTCTTGCTCGCCGTGCTGTCGGTTCTTCTTGTGTTCAATCTGCAGGGTCGGATATTTCTGGGAGACGGTGGTGCTTATGGCTTGGGCTGTATGATTGGTCTGCTCACCATCGCGTCTTACAATTCACGGGGGGCCGACGCCGCACGCTCAATTTTCAGTGAGGATATTCTGCTCATTTTCGCCGTGCCAGTGCTGGATTCATTTCGGCTGACCTATTCAAGAATTCGCCGTCGGCAATCACCGATGACGGCGGACCGAAGCCATTTCCACCATTATCTGCAAAACTGGCTCGGGTGGCCGGGTGGCTTGATTGTCTATCTTGGGATTGCCTTAATTCCGGCAGCAATAGGGTTGCTACAAATTATGCCCACCGCCTACATGCTGGCAGTTGTCGTGATCACATATGCCGTCGTGGTGGCGATTTCGGTTTCGCGGGTGGGGCGGCAGTCGCGGGTCGCCTAAGCCGCCGCGTTTTTGGGCCACTGCAACCCGAAAGTGGTGGCAATTCTTGACGGCAGACCTGAAAGAGCAATTGTCTGCCCGCCAGCATTTTCGAGTCCCGTATCGATGAGATAACCGACGCCGTTATGCTCGCCGTTCTTGATTGCAACGAACGCGACGGACTTTCTGAAATCGGAAAAGATGCCTTGTCCGACGCGGATTTGCATGCCCGCTGGAATGTCGTGGGGATAGACCAGCATGACAAACAGACTGTCGCCGCGGTTGTCGACTTCGAACAAACGCGTGCCATCAATCGATGTGGCACTTTCCAAGATCGCCTGAGCCGCATTCGCTTGTCCATCGGATACACATTGCACCAAAAAGTCCCGCGACATTCGCGGTTCCACCGATGCGAACGGTGCCCCGATCATGGCCAGGAATGCAGCATGATCCTGCAAGCGCCAATAATATTTGGTTTCGGGATAGGGGTCTTGATGAAGGCCCGTGGCAATCATGATCCGATAAGCGGGGAGCTTGGTCTGAATGGCTCCGATGATGCGGTCATATTGTGAATAGATGTCGAGGATTGGGTCGTCGCTTTGAGCAACCAGCCATTCGGGGTTGCGCTGCTCGCCGGTATAGACGGCGGCATTGAACATATAATGATGCTGGATATGCGCGCCGGCGTTGAGAAAGAGGCTCACGAACTGCGGTGCCTTGGCTTTTGTCTCGGCGATGGTCACATCCGCAAGCAATTCTTCAAGAATTTGCGCTTTTGCCCAGCTTTTCCCCGCAAGCGAACGGCGGACATGGCTGATATAGCGAGGATAGTTTGCGACCCCCGCATAGCGCAGCGCGGCGAGCCCCAACCATAGCAACGATGCAAACCCAATACGTGCCTTTGCATTTTCGTTTACGGCTTCCGAAATCGCTCCTGATAATTTCTCAAGAAGCAGACCGCCACTGACCTTTGTCTTCGTCCATGGATCCGGGACAAAAAATGCAGCATTCTTTGTTCGGTTGTTCGCGTTCATCGGGCTTATCGCGCCCACCGAGACACCGTTGTCCTCAAGAAATTCCCAGATTTGTTCGATTTCATGATCGACGATGTCGCCAAGCCGAAGGACGCCATGTTCGGCGTAGCTCTTGCCGGTGTGCGCAGTAATCCATTGAATCCAAGGTTCGAGATGGTCGTATTCTTGTTCTGACGTCGTTTCCGTTATGCCATGCCGGGCGATCATTGCGCCGAGCGTCGGCAGTTTTCCCTGCGCGACATAGGCACGGACGAAGTCAAAATTGATCTCGTTGAGTTCAACCAATATCAATTTTTTCGGTTTCATCTTGAGGCCTCGCGCTGACTAGAAAAATTTACGACAAGACTGCCAGATATTTTTCGATGATGGTTTCATACGGATATTTTGATTGGGCAGTTGAACGTGCATTATTTCCTTTTCTCAAAAGCTCCGGTTCGTCGTTTATCGCGATAACCAGATGATCAAAGTCGATGTCCGTTTCCAGATCAACATGCCATCCCATATCATTCTCGCTGACGACCAGCGCAAGTTCCGACTGGGCATCACACAGCGCCAAAATCGGTCTGCCCGCCGCCATGATGTTATACATGCGGCTTGGCACTGACAAACCGAGCATGCCGGGCACAAAAGCGATCGCGAAAAGGTCGGCGGCGTTAAGCAATTCGTTCAATCGTTCGCGCGGTTGCCGCGGGATGACGACGATGTTGCTTCCGGGCCGTTTTGCGGCCTCGTCGACAAGCGACTTCCTGCCGCCAAACCCCGCAAACAAAACCACCCAATCCGGGAACTTTTCCAAGGACTTTGCCAGTTCTAGTATCTGGTCAATGTCGTGGGTTCGTCCGATGTTTCCCGAATATTGAAGGATTTTCTTCCCTTCTAACCCCAAGTCCTTGATCAGTTGATTGTCAGCGCGCTTGATCGGAAAAATCTCGTCGAGATCAGCCCAGTTTTCGATGATTTTTACGGTCTTGCCACCCTTTTTTGTGGCGAGCTTTGCCATGTCGCGGCCAAGCGCCAAAACCACATCGGCATTTCGGTAAGCGATGTTGGAAAAATGCTTCAGGGCGCGGAAGGTCAGCCCATTTTCAGAAAATCCCGCAACTGCCGTCAGCGTTTCGGGAAACACATCATGCACAAGCAGAATAAATCGGCAGCCTTTTATGCTACAAATCAGCGACAGCAGTGGCGGAAGAACCGGGGGGTTTGTGACGCATAAGACAACGTCGCCTCGCCTGAATCGGGTGAGCGCGGCAAACGACATGCTCACGAGAAATGTCACAACATTGAGCAGCCTCAGCCCCAAGCTGTCCTTGCTGAAACTGGTTGCGCGAACGCGCTTGATGTTGGTGCTATTTCGGACTTCAGTCTCAGGCGCTTTTGTCCCCTGATGGGCGTAACTCGGTTGACCACAGAGAACGAACACGTCAAATTTTCCAGCCAAACCTTCGGCGATCCGGGTCATGTAAAATCCGGTCGACACGTCTTCGGGGAAGTACATATCCGAGCAGACCCAGAGTCTTTGCTTCTCGTGACTCATTTCGCTCCCGGGGCAAACTCGGTGCTGATGGTATGCGCCAAGGCATCTCGAATGGTCACGGGCGGAATGAACCCAGTCGCTGCGACTGCCGCCGCTGAATATTGGGTATTCGCACAAAACTTCATGACCCGCTCGCTTGTGATGCCGAATGGTCGCTTCAGCAATGCGCTCGCGAGGTCGAACAATTTTGCGCTCGGCATTGCGATCAATTTAGGGATTCTGACCGAGCCAGACCCAGCTTTTCTGTTCATCTGCTCAGTGACCAGCTGAGTCAGTTCAGTCATCGAAAGGTCGGGCTTGTCCGCATAGTTGAAAACATGGGTGCCGATCTTGGCGGTCAGACACTGGATCAGAAATGCTGATACGTTTTCAACATAGGCGACTGATTTGCGGTTTTGGCCGTCGCCGATCATCACAAATGGCCCCTGTGACATTTGGCGCAGCAGATTCCACACGTTTCCGCGATTGCCCGGGCCAAAAATGACTGTCGGGCGTACAATCGTTAGCGCGAGATTATTCGTGTCCGACGCCCAATTCAACAGCTCGCGCTCGGCAAGCAGCTTTGATTTGCCATAGTCGTTGATGGGTTGGGGCGGATAATCCTCCTCGACCTCAAAGGTTGTATGGCCATAAATTGATACGCTGCTTGTGAAGATCAGCTGGCTGATGCCAAGTGACTTTGCGGCTGCAATGACGTTGGCAGTCCCGCCAACATTGACATCATAATAGCGCGCAACAGGGCGGATGTCGTCGCGCCATTCCGCCGCAAGCAGTATGATGTGCGTGCAACCCTTCAAAGCAAACTGCAACTGGGTCGTGTCGCTCAAATCGGCCTTTCGCCATTCAGCAAGCCCGGGATTTGAGGGCGCATCGCGATCAATATTGACCGCTATACGGTTGGCTTCTGCAAGTTGCCTGAGAACTTCCCTGCCGACGAATCCGCTCCCGCCGATGACGCCGATGCACTCGGCGTTGACCACATCATTCACTTGGCTTGCTCGTTCTGTCGATGGAGAGATGCGGTCGCTTATCCGATCTATCAGAAGCTGTCACCGGACATTCGAGCGCGTTAGCGCGCCGCGTTCCTCAAAGTTTGACAAACCCCTGCCTCAAACGCCTGCACAAACGCCTGTCTTCGGTCCTGTGCCTGTTGAACGAGTGCGTTCCGTGAGGGGCGGACATCGTCATTTAGATCGGTCAGAATGCCAGCGAGCGCCGCTGCATCATCCGGTGAAAAATAGTCGGCCATGCCCGACGCTTGCTCGCGGTGGACGCGCAGGTCTGAGAGGATCATGCGAACGCCGAGTGCTTTGGCTTCTTCGACCGTCGTACTCCAGCCCTCGAATTTTGATGGATTGATCAGCGCGGCGCAACCCTGCATCAAGGCACTGACATCAGCGTAGGGGATGCTGCCCAGGACGCGAAATTGGTCGGTGACCCCGGCGTCTGCGATCCGTGCCGACAGGCGGTCAAAGTGACCGGGGTCGCGTGGGTCCGCCGTGTGGCCCGTTGCGACAACGCAAACGACCGTGCCGCGCGATTTCAGTAAGGCGAGCGCTTCGATCACCACCGCATGATTTTTATGGCGCCAGAATTGGTTGGGAAGGAAGACGTACGTCTCGGGTAGTTTGTATCGATCCCGGATGAACCGGAGAGTGATTGGATCCACCACGTCGGGAATTGGAACGGCGAACGGGACCACCGACGTACGTCCCTTGGTGGCCGGATAAAAGCGTTCGCAATCGTTCCGCGCGTCTTCGCTACTCAGCATGAAACGCCGTCCACTGGCAACCTGTGCGCGGAACCCGAGATCGCGCTTCCACCATCCGGCGCGCGAGAACAGGTCGGGCATGTAACGGTGCTGAAAATCAGGGACCCAGGCAAGCGCGGGCAGCGGGAAGCGCCAGCCATAATAGCGCGCGGGTTCGAACACACAATCAATGGCGTTGGCACGGAACAGCGATGCCGCGGCGTCATCTGTTCCGGTCAACAGGGCCCGGCGAAGGCGCGCGCCATTGTTGGCCGTGTTCAGCAGTGGATTGCGAAGGATCGACAGGCCGTCAATTGCTGTGGCTGCCTGCGCGAGATCATCGTCGCTGTCCGACCCAAGGCACAGGACGGGTTCGACGGTGCCGCTGCCCAATTCGTTCACGGATCGAAGCAGATTGAGCAAGTAATTGCGCCCACCCATCCAGCTTGGGCCACCGATCGAGGGGACTGCAATGCGGATCATCAATGTTCGTTGCGAAACCAGTTAACATAGTCGGCGATACCGCTCGACACCGGAACTGTCCATTCGAAGCCTTCGCCGGCGAGAGCTGTTGCATCCGCCACGAGGTGTTGGGGATCCCCGGGGCGACTTACCCCCGAAAAGTTGATTGCGGGCCCATCGACGCCCCACGCCTTTGAGACCAGTTCCGCTATCGAGCCGACGGATGTCCCAATTCCAGTTGCGCCATTGATGACGGCGCAGCCCGATGCTGGTCGACCGCCCAGATGAATGAGCAGCCGGACAACGTCGCTGACATGGGTCCAGTCGCGCTGTTCGTTTCCTGTGCCGCCGAGGGTCACCGGGTTTTCTCCCGACACAGCGCGTTTACACAAATCCCATAATAGCTGCTTTCGCAAGCCCGGACCGTACACTGAAAACAGACGGACGATCGTAATGCCAAACGCATCGCCCGCAGCGTCCCGGCAATGGTTTTCCATCATGAATTTATGCGCGCCATAGGGGGAAAAGGGCCGCGCCTCTGCCTGTTCGGCGACGGGTTTGTCATGCCCTGCGCCGTAGACCGCAGCGGATGAGGCGACGACGAGGTGCGCCTGTATGCTGCGATGGTGCAGCCAGTCGAGGAGTGCTGCCGTGCCGCCGACGGTCCGCGCTTTGTCGGCGTCGGGGTCTGCCAGCGACGCCCCGACCGAGGAGCCCCCGGCGAGGTGATAAATCCGGTCGGGCGCGCCATGCAGATCGAAAGCGCGGTCAAACATGCCGGGGGCGAGGGGACCGTTGATCGTTACAGATGAAGGTGCTGACAAGCGTGAGGATGGCGCATGACCGAGCGCGATGATAATTTCGTCGTTGTGTGTGACGGCATTCCAGAGGTGACGCCCGATGAACCCGTGCGCGCCCGTGATCCAAGTGACATCAGGCATTAGCGACGAACTGCCACAAATGAATAATGGCGTCCGGGTCGATGGTCGAAGCGTTCGGCAAGCCGGACCAAGGCTGGACCAACCACAGGCATTGACAAAACCGCACGGAACGCTGGTCTCAATCCGGGCAGCGCTGGCATTCGTCCCACCATTTCAGCACGCACATCACCTGCCTCAAGAGGAGCATAATTGACGGCACTTTCGAGCGGACGGAGTAGTTTGGTCAAATCAAGGCCGCCGTCGTGGATCGCCTTCAAATATGTATCGAGACGAAAGGCATTCTCTCCACCATAGAGCGAATGTAGCGGGTGGGCGGTTAGGAACGCTGGCAAATCCTCGTCACGCGATATAACATGTTCACGAAGGGCGACAAATAAGCCGCCCGGTTTCAAAACACGCGCAAACTCCCGGATTGCCGCCGTCAAATCGCGCGTATGGTGGAGCACAGCACGCGCGAAAACGACATCGAAACTTGCGTCGATAAACGGCAGTGTTTCCGAAAATTCTTCGGTTACGCTGATCGACAGTTTGGATTGATCCGCCATTGAGCGGATCGCAGTGGCACCAACGAGTGCGCTGGGATCGGGCTCAAGCGCTGTAACCGCAAAGCCATCCTTGGCCAGCGCATAGCTCGCGATTCCGCGTCCGGCTCCGACATCAAGTGCAGCACCGGATCGTCCAGCAAGGAGTGCCTGGACCGCTTGCCACTCGTTGCCGCGGTAGTAACGCTCACACGAAGCGATGAGTGGATCGTCATAATAGGCGTCATGAACCAATGCCTGCCGGTCAGGCTGGTCGCGCAGCCACTGGACAGCGGCTTCCCATGATTTGAGGTCGGGTTCGGCTTTGTCAGCCATCGGGGCGCTCTAACTCTTTCACAACACGGGCGGGGTTGCCCGCGACGACACAATAAGGAGGCACGTCTTTGGTCACAACTGATCCCGCCGCGACGACGGCGCCTTCGCCGATGGTCACGCCTTTGAGGATGATGGCGTTGAAGCCGATCCAAACGCGTTTTTGGATCGTGACGGGTGCGATGGCGACATCGCTCCAGTCCTTTCGCCCCTCCCTCCATTCGAGGATGTCACGAGATCGGTTTGTCCAATCGACGGCATGCGAATCATGATCGACAATCGTGACGCCCCACGAAATTACAACGTCGTCCGCTAATTTGATGTGTTCGGCACAAACGAGCAGGCTCGATCCTATGTAACAACGTGCCCCAATAACAACTTTTGCCGAAGGACGGTCAAAGGCGATCTCGCAATTAACAATCGAGTTTGTGCCAATGACCAACTCATTCGCCGCAATTGGCCTAATCTTATGGCGCCGCACTGTGCTTGCTGGACCCCTTGTCAGGTTCAGCTTGCCGCGTTGCAAAATTGCCGCGAGCCAACCGAGCAGTATAAATATAATGCGGTTCACAGGTCTGATACAATCGCTTCAAAGGCTGTCCACTGGGCAGATTTTGCGTGGCGTTCCCGCACTGTCGTCACTCCGTTTTGCGCGATTTTCAATCCAGACTGGTTGATCGCCAAAAGGGAGTCTAACGTCTTTGCGATTGAAATCCCCGGAGCGTAAGTCGCGATCGTCTGCCCACCAACCATGCCCTCAGGATAACGCCCCTCGTCACTCAGTAACAAGGCCCCGCAGCCCATGGTTTCCCAGCAGCGCATGTTGCCACGGTCGGGGCCGGCCATGTCAACCGCGCCGTTGACAACGATCTTTGCGCGGCTGATCGCCGCATACAGTTCACGTCCGAATACGGGTGGTGCCGAAACCGCGCGGACGTCGCGTGGGCGGCGGTGCTTGCTCAAGGGGCCGGCCCAGCCCGCCGGCGTTTCGGCAAGGCGTGTCATCCGCGAGCGGTCCAAGTGAAACACGACTCGATACTTGTGGCGCAGGGCGGCGACCGCTTCGAGCATCGCTGCGCGCTTCTGATGATGCCGCGAGTAGCCGCCGACGAACAGGACATCGACGGGCCTGTCGGTATTTGCAGCATAGCTGTCCATTTCAGGATCGTGACCCGGCGAGAAATAGGCCGCTTTCATGCCATTGTCGCGATAGCCCTGAAGCAGGGTCGGGAAATTGTTGACGATAAGGTCATGCTTGTGAAAATCGCCGCCGCCCGATGGCGCTGCGCGCCAGGCAATCGTCTTTTTGACACAACCGGGCAGCCGCGCGAGGAAGGCATTGCCGTAACGCATCGGGTCAAGGTTATAGAAAACTTCTGTGCGGTGCGCCTCAATCTGGGCGAGCAAGATATCCGCCATCGACGCCGCCGTCTGCATCCCGTTTTCGCGCGCCCATGCACGTTGCAGCCGTTCGTCGTCGCCATTTGTGAAGAAGGCGTCGGGATCGTTATCGAGAACGGGCTTCAGGAAGTGCAAAGCGCCGAACCGATCAGCGAGAAATATAGCGCGCTGGCCCGCAAAGTCATCTGTGTCGCCCAGCAGCACGTCGAGACGCGGGCGATAGCTGGCATAAATCCCGCTGTTCTGGAACAGGCGCATCACCGGCCCGCATGTGCCGTGTTGATGAACCTGGCGTCCGCCGACTTGCCCGACGTGAGAATGATCATCAGATAAATCGACAACAGATCAGCGGCCCACAGCGAACCCGAAATAAACGAGCCGACCAGATACTGGACAAATATCAGCGACAGGAGTGGCCGTTCGTATCCGAACCGGCCGAAAATTGCACGCAACGCGCGGAGGTTGGCAATCAGAAAGAGCACGAGACCGAATATGCCGAGCGCCATTGCACTTTCTATAAAGAGGTTATGAGGATATTCTCCGGCATCGAGACTGGGGTTGAAGTAATGCTTTCCCAGCACCGGCGAGTCTATGAAGTCTTCGATAGCGATCTGTTGAGCGGTGAGGCGTACGAGCCCGGACGCGTCGCTCGCCAGGCCGCCGGTCGCCGAGGCCACCGTCGACTGGAACACTTTTGACTGCGACACGCCAAAAATGAGCGCGAGAGTCAGGAACGGCCCGAGCACCACGAGCCGCTTGAATTTTGTCAGTCCGAACCAGCAGATGCTGACGACGAATGCGATCAACGCGCCGCGCGACCCTGCCGTGATCAGCAACGTGCCACTGATGGCCAGCGCTGCCAAGGCAATCAACTTCCAACGCGCATGCAGATTCGTGCCAAGCAAAATGAACAGGCTGGTTAGCGCTGTCGTCGTGGAAGCGTGACCGAGTGAAATCGAATTGAGCGCCTGAAAGCCGAGCCGGACGTCGGTCGTTCCATAGATTTCCCACGGATTATAGCCGAGGCCGAGTGACTGCGCGATGAGTGCCATAGAGGCTGCAGCAAGCCCTACGACAACCATCAGCTTGGCGAACACAGCGTCGTCATGGTCTGCCCCACCACCAAGGTTTATCGCGAGCAGGGGGAGCAGGACGACGGCAACGTAGAACTGGATCGCTTCCAAATTGCCGATGATCGAATTCGTCGAATAATCGTAAATCAGCCGTGCGAGATACATGACGAGAAACAGCGTAAGCCACGGATCGAGCCGCCCTCGCGTCCGCGTGAACAGGCCGAGCAAGATGATGACCACCGAGAGCGCCGCGATGGCAATACGGTAGGGTACCGTCAGCGATTGCGAATCGAGGCTCAGAAATGTCACAATCAGCGCCGTAATCGGAAATCCGAACGATACTGCCACGAGCAGCAGTAGCGCCGCGCGCTGCCGGAGGCGGGCAATCGCAGATGCTGGCGATACCGGTTGAGCGATCGTCCGCATCGGCGGATCCGTAAACACGCCTGCTGTCATTGCCGGAGGTTGTCCAAGTTGCACGTGATCAGCATTTCAACAAACTAGAAATCTTCTCTTTGATATTTCTCGGGATCAAACGAGGTTTTGTAGTTCCTGTCGAGGATGTTGCCTTCGGCCGTTTTCGCAATCCACGGCTTCACGCGGTCATTCTTTTCAATCGTGAAGGCAAAATGATTTCCCTGCGAGGGAATCAATCGAAACAGTCCCTTAACAAAAAGGCCAGCAACATTTGCGACTACGCGAACTGCAGGGTTGACCATCGTCAACCGTTCGGTGGGCAACCCGAGCCCGTAATGATATTCGATGACATGCTCGCGATCAGGATGAGCAGTCTCAATCGTCTTGTGCACTTCGCGTTCGGTCCAGCGGTAGATGAAGTTTGGATTGCCGCTGTGGCGAAGGCCGCCGCGCCAGTCCGGGCTGAGCGCAACTGATTCAAGTTCATATTCCGGCGCAAATTTTGTCTTTACTGCAAGACGCATCAGCGCCGAATCGCGCGCCTCGATGACCAATATACCCTTTCGCGCAACACGGTACATCTCAAGCATCCCGCGATGTGGCGACGCGCAGTGGTGCAAGCCAGCGTGTTCTATGACCCAATCATATGATTCATTAGGAACATCGAGGTTTTCGGCGTCTAAGTATTTCCAATCATATGGCGCGCACTGTCCGTCATACTGGTCATCGAGATTACTGATAATCGCAGACTCCATGCCGGCAGCCGCGAGGCAAATTGCGTCATACTTACCGCCGCATACGACTAGAATTGTATCACTTTTGCCAATTTTCCCGGACTTTTTTAGTGCATTGAGTGTCGTATCGTAAAATCGCATGGCTCTTGATTCCTTATCGCGACGTAATGTGGATGATATCCGCTGAGACTTCGGCGCAGTAGTTCGGGTCGCCTCCGCTCACATCGGCAACAAACAGGTTACAACCGATCTCCGTTACTGGCTCGTATCGCATACTCGTGAACAACGTGAGCATTGCTTGCCGGTCGCCCTCGGTATTGAACTCGACACTGATGAGCGACGGGCGGAACCTCGTGAAATTGATCGCAGACAGAATGGCGTAGTCGAAACCCTCGACATCAATGGACAGGAAGTCAATCTTTCGGTCGCTGCAATAGCGTTCCAGCAGCGTGTTGGGGGTAATGACATCGACCTCGTAACGCCGATGGATCGCTGCTTCCCCTGATTCAACAAAGCGCTTTACATAGCCTTCATCGAAAGACGATAATACCGAGGGCGTGAGTTCGTTGTAGATCATGCGACCGGCGTCAGCCCCGATGCCGACATTGACGAAAACATCGCGAGGCCGCCAGAGCCGATACAGCCATGCAAAGGTCGGAATAGCATCGACGGCAATACCAGACCAACCGCGACGATATAGGCTATATGTGTTGCTTATCCGAAAAGGATGCGACGACCCGATGTCGACATAAAAACCCTTTGGCTGTGAAGCGAAATACTTCGCCAAAAATACGTCTTCACCATGTTGTGAAAACTCGCCCTTCGACTTGTAATGAAAATAAGACCGAGCATCCCGCAGAAATATGTAAGATTGGAAAACCGCTTTGTTGTTTTTTACAAATCGAGATAGCTTATATTTCAGCATTTATTGGCTCTTTGGATTTTGGAATAAAAATTGCATCACCCCACGTTAGTCTTCCATTCTGATCATGATTTAGATCATAAAGAGAATGCAAAACATAATTCTTAGTATATAAGAAATGTGCAATATCATGATAAAATGCAATACCTACATATATTTCTGCAAAATTCACTTCTGTATAGATCACCTCGATCAAATGTTTGTCCAGTAACTCTGATGCACCGGTCAATATTTTTAGTTCAGCACCTTGCGCATCCATTTTAAGGATTTCAATTTTATTTATGCTATTGGCTTTGCAGTAGCTGTCCAAAGTGATCGTTTCAATTTCGATAATTCCGACCTGCTTGATATATTTATCGAAAGTGGCGCCTGTTGATGTTGGCATCAGAAGCGAGCTGGCATCATCCAGCGCCGTGATGTGAAACTTTGCGATATCATTCGTATCCGAAGCGGCTTTGTTAATGGCCTTGATCCGGGGTTCGGCTGCCGCACGCTGTGCCAGTTTTTCAAAGTTTGCCGGTAGCGGCTCAAAAGCGTGAACATCGGCGTCGGGACATCTCGCTGCATAAACTGCAGCGTCGCGGCCATCCGCTGCACCAACTTCGAATATCGTCCGAATATTAGTTCCCGCGAGGCGCAACTGCTCTTCGAGCGCCGAATCGAGCTGAACGCCACGAGCGCGCCGTGAAACATGAAAGCCAAAAAGGCCAAAGAAACGTTGGGCGAGGCTGGCGAAAAATATCATTATGCGGCCCCTTAAAAGCAAAACAGCCTGCTATCCAGCGCGAACTGTCCGATGGCCATTGTCGGTATCAATCATAATGGGGCCTCGACATCGGCGTGCTTAGGTTGCCGAACCAGCTATTCTCCTGATCTTTTTGCGCCACTGCGTAAGGCGCTGGTGCATGGCGAGATCGCTGGCGTAGGCGTTGTGCGCGATTGGCGGATCGTCGATGAGGCGTTCGAGTTCACCGCGTGTTATCCCCAGCTTTTTCGAGATGAATTTGAGATCGCGATCAATGTCGCGGTCAGCGATGACGGGCTTGCCGAGTTCAAGCAGCGCTGCGTCACGCGTGATTTGTCCCGACACGATCAGGCTCGAATAATGGAGCTTGCGCTTGTCATAGCCATGTTTGCGCGGGAGATAGATGTCTTGATAGAATTTGGTGAAGCGCGACTCGCTGTGCTTGGTGCCATATTCGCGCCAGCCATATTCGGCGCGAAGCACGTCCTTTGCCTTCTCCTTGTCATAATCCACGAAGTTTAACGGCTTCTCGATAACTGGGCGCTTCAGCACCCGTGTTTGCCAGATGTAGTTGAGCAGTGTCATCACCGGATACTCGCGCAACGGCGCACCACCGAACTGGTGGTGGATCGCCCGCAGATGACGCCCGTCAACCGATGGCGGATTGGGGGCTCCCGGGGTTCCCACCCCTTCAGAAGAAAAATTGACGCCACTGAGGAAGCTGTTGATTTTGAATCGCCGCGCGGTGGCGAAAAGGGTTGCGAAGAAGGCGTGGTCTTGGGGAAAATCCTGATTGAGCACGCCGGCGCGAAGGAAAGACAGCTGTAAATCGCGCATCTCGCTCCATTCGATCACTTTTGTGTGAAGATCGATGTTCAGAGCGCGCACGAGTGTTTCGATATTGCGGACAGCGGGCGCGCTGTTCCAACCGCCGTCAACATGGACCGCGAGCAACCGAAGCCCATGTTCTGCGGCCATCAGATGCGCGAGATAAGCACTGTCTATGCCGCCGGACAGCCCAACCATCGCGTCGTACGGCTTGCCTTGCCCCTCGATTTTCAGTCGCGCGACAAGTGCCGCCATTTTCGCATCGCCGGTTTGATCAGGCCACCAGACATGGGGCCATTGGGCAATCGCATCCTTGCAGCAATTGCATTGGCCGCTGTCATCGAATGTCACAGCGGGGTCGGTCGAATCCATGACGCAATAGCGGCAGACCTGGACATCTGATGCGGTTATCATTGCGTAAAGCCCTGAAGTGTATCACCTTCGGGATAGGTAATCAGAACCGCCCGCAAGCGACCGATGAACGCGAATGCGCTTCCCGATGCCGCCGCGGAGGCACCTGCGTTCAGTGCGGCGCCAAGGTGAGCAAGTTCCCCCGCGCCACCGACCGCGACCACCGGTATACGGGTCGCCGCACTGACTCGCTGAATTGTTGAAAGGTCCATGCCGCCCCGCATGCCATCCCGCTCGATTGACTGGAGCAGGATTTCGCCGACACCCATATCTTCAACGGATTTTGCGTATTCAACGACAGGAACGGACAGCCCATTTTTGCCGCTTCGACAATAGACTGCGTCATTCGGCTTTTGCCGGTAATCAATGCAGGCGACAACGGCTTGGCCACCGAACGAAGACGTCATGTTAGTGACAAAACTGTGGTCCGCCATCGAGCTTCCGAGAATGAACTTTTCGACACCCGCCCGTGCAAGCGGGGCGCATTGGTCCATTGAAACCAATCCGCCGCCAAAGCTCAACGGCATGAAACATTCCGAGGCAAGTTCGGCGATGAATCCGGTATCTGCGTTGCGGCCGTCGACGGTTGCGTCGATGTCAAGAATGACAATCTCATCGACCTCCTTTTCATTGAAGAGCCTGACGACGTTGAAGGGGTCGCCGATATACGTGCGCTCTCCAAACTGAACGGTTTTCACCAGGCGTCGATTGCGGTCGAGCAGCAGGACAGGGATCAGTCTTGACCGCACGCGCTATAGCTCCGCAAATGTCGAGAGCAGGCGCATGCCGAACCGGTGGCTCTTTTCGGGGTGAAACTGCGCACCGTGAACATTGCCATGCGACACCGCAACGCAGAGTGCGGCATCATAATTGATGGTCGCAGTTATGTCCTCGCGATTATTGCATTTCATGTAATAGCTATGGGCGAAATAATATCGTTCGTGGACTGACATGTCGGGGAAAATGGGACTTGGGCGGGCGACCGATATTTCCGCCCAGCCCATGTGCGGCACCTTGCGGGGGCTTTGTGACGGCAGCTCGATACGAACGACATTCGCGTCAATGAGTCCGAGCCCGTCCAACGCCCCTTCGTCGCTGCGATTGCCGAGCAGCTGCATGCCCAGACATATGCCCAGCAGCATCGTTTTGTTACTTGTTGCATCCTGAATTGGCTTGACCAGGTCGCATTGCGCCAGCGTCGCCATGGCCTTGTCAAACGCGCCGATCCCGGGCAGGATTAGTTTCGGAGACCGCGAAATAGCACGAGGATCGCTCGATACAGTTGCTGCATAACCAAGATGGTCAAACATGTTGACCAGTGATGCGATGTTGCCCACGCCATAATCAACGATCGTGATCATTGGGTGCCGGGTTCCGGAAAATTTGACGGAAAATCAGATTCGCGAACAAAAATGGCATCTCCCCAGCAAATTTCTCCACGATGGTTATAAACCAGATCATAAATATTATGCAGCCTGTAGCCGTAGCTTGAAAGCAATGACCATATTTCGTCAAATCTTGCGGCATTTTGATACAGTCTGATAAACTGAATCTCACAGTAAATCACTCGAACAGCACTTCGACTTAAAATATTATGCGCACCGGTAATTATCTTTAGCTCAGCACCTTGTGCATCAATTTTTAGCAAATCGATAAGATCTATAGAATGCTGCTGACAAATGTTATCAATAGTGTTGACCGATACTGATATGCGTTGCTTGGTTTTATGGTAAGCATCGAAGGTCGATCCGGTGTTTTCGGACTTGAGCAGAGAACTTGCGTCATCCCATTCGGCAACGAAAAAGTCAGTCGTGCCAACCTCATCGGATAGCGCCATTTGATGGGCAGTTATTCGAGTATTTTCATGAGATTTCTGTGCAAGTTTTGCAAAATTTCCGGGCATCGGTTCGAATGCATGGACTTTTGCGTTGGGATAGCGCTGCGCATAATCGAGGCAATCCCTGCCATCGGCCGCCCCGACTTCGAAAATGATCGAGACGTCATTGCCGAGCAATCGCTGCTGTTCGGTCGTGGCGTTGTTGGCGTCAACGCCCGGTTCCAACCGGGAAATCTGATAGCCCATTTTACGGACGACCGACCGAATCCAAATTTTCCATTGGCCTGCGACCATTAACTAGTTTCCCCGAGATTGATGACGGTCGCAGTGGTTTGCAAATCACGATGCTTGCGTAGGCCGAGTTCCGCCATCAACAAGAAGATGATGCACGTCAAAGAAATCACGCAAGCATGCCCGACGATGATCTGACTCGCTGGCCAGTCGGCATTTCTGGCGATCGTCCAAAGCGCAATCATGGCCAGCAGCCTGCCGATTTCCCAAACCATCTGCGTTTTTTGCATCCCAATCAGCATGAGGATCATATTGGTGCCGCCCGTCACAAGCATCAGCAGATAGGCCGGAGCCATCAATCGGGCAAATTGCCCTGCTTGTGCCCACTCGGGGCCGAAAAAGACCACAAACAAGCGCGGCGCAGCGGCCATAATTATGATCACCGGCACGATTCCGACAGCGAAAAGTAGTGCCACATAACGGTGAAAGATTTGTCGTGCTGTCTGGCTACCGTCGCGCAAGCCCGCCGAAATCTGCGCGGAAAAAACTTGCGACACAGCAGTAATAATCAGGCCAACTGGGAGCGTGAGACTCCGTTCCACCAATCCAAATTGTCCCGATACTGACGCGCTAAATGTTGCGTAGATCATGATCGGTGTCATCACACCACCCAGGGCATTGACGAGCCCGCCGGGAACCGCAACGAGCGGAAATTCCCGATAGCGGCGGGCTGCGGTCTTCATGTTGACTCGCGTGATCGGGGCATGTGCCTGTTGCCATTGGTGTTTCGCAAAACGGGCAATCCAAGCGAGCGAGAATAGTTTACCGGCAATGTCTGCGACGATCATTCCCGAGGGTCCAGGGGCGGCGACGCCGATTGCGGTGCTGCTGCTGCAATAGCCCACCGACTGGGCAATCTTGGCATTTGCGCCCGTCGAAAATGCGCTTTCACGGGTCAGCCAATAGCTGGTCGCTTGCGCGATGCCGCTGATCATAAACGAAAGCGGTAAAAGCCAGATCACAAAAGATATGTGAGCCTTGAGCGATGCGGGCGCCGAGAGAACAAGCACAGCACAGGCGAACGTCAAAATCATGCTGATCGTGATATTGACGACGATGCACAGGACCAGCAAGTTCTTCAACTCGACTGCGGAATTGGCTCGAAGTATGGCAATCTCGTACCGCATGGTTGCAAAGACGAGCAATATTGCCAAGATTGACTGGTATAGCTGCAATGCCCCGAAATCAGAAGGCGAATACAGCCGGGTCAGAAGGGGAAGGATGGCAAAGCCTATAGCTTGGGCAAAAAGCGAACCCCGCAGCACAGTGCCGACCGAGCGAAGCATGACCAACCTACCCTTCGAACCGGGCACGAACAGATCGCACGAACGGATCGGGCAGGGGCGACGCCAAGCCTGATTCAATCTCGAGCGCCGGGTCATTATAGGCGGGTACAATCATCTGACCTGGATGACACAAGCGCGGTGCGCCACCCAGAAAGGCGCCCCACAGGCTGAAACCCGAGCCTGAGGAAATGACCGCAATGCCGTCTCCCATGGCGAGAAGGTCGGTTACCGATTGCTGTCGTATGGCGCGAGAAACATTTGCAATTGCCGTGAGCGGTAACAGATCGTCATCGGCGCCATCGGAGTAAATGATTGCCGGAACGGCAGACCCAAGGGCATCGCGCAGGGCAATCAGGCGGTCGGCATACCAATGGATCGGCAATTGCACGTTGTGGATGCCCGACGACAGTGTGTCGGCGGTTGGTTTTCTGACGAAATCACCCAAGCGAACGTGAATAGCAATATGTGGGGTTTTGGTCACTTTGGGGCGATAGCGAGGCCGCGTCATTTCGATCAGTCGTGTGCGCAGCAAGGCGCCGTGGCCGACGATTTGGTGGAAAAACTTCGCCTCATTGCTAGCCAGTGCATTTCGAAACACAACGATTTCTCGCCCTGATTTCGGGGCATGAGCATCGGGCCAGATTGTGCCTGCTTCGCGTCGGGCACCGGTCATCAACAAAAACGCGCGCGCCATGCCTGTAATTGCACGGCGATCTTTGAACAGCAGGAAGTAATTTCGCTTATCGCGCTCGCGACGGAGATAGGGGCCAATCCGTGGACGCAGCCAAACGGGCGCGATCATTTTTGCGCCGGTTTCTTCACACCAGATGACGCAACGGGCCCACGCCAATATGCCATGCGCAAGCCCGTAGCGCCCGAGCTCGGGATAGCCATAGAGTTGGCCACTCAAGAGACGTCTCTGCGCAGCATCCGACCGTCAGACGTTTGCATCGAACGCAGCGATTGTCTCACATACATAGTCGATTTGAGCGCCTGTCATCTCGGAAAAAACCGGTAGTGAAAGAATGCGCGACTGGTTGTGAAAAGCGTTCGGATAATCGGTCGGCGATTTTTTGAGCCGCGCATAGGCATCCAGAAAGGGGAGGGCGACCGGATAGTTGATCACGCTGGCGATACCTTTTTCCTTCAGCGCAGATGCGAGCGCATCCCGGTTTTCGCTGCGAATGACGTACAAGTGATACACATGTCCGACGCCTGCCGCCACGTTCGGCGTTTCGATCCCGGCTACGGTGCTCAAGCGCTTGTCATAATGTGCTGCGACCCGCTGGCGCTCGCGCGTCCATCCGGCAAGGTGTGGCAGTTTCACGTTAAGAACTGCCGCCTGTAGGCCATCAAGGCGGCTGTTGATGCCTTCGATCTCATGTGTCCCTTTGACGAGACCACCATGCCGCGCAAAGCACCCCATATGGCGGGCGAGTGCGGCGTCGTTGGTCGTGATCGCGCCTCCATCACCCATGGCACCGAGATTCTTGCCGGGATAGAATGACCACGTCGCGACATTTCCGAATTGTCCGACTTTTTTGTCCTTGTAAGTTGCAAGATGGGCTTGGGCGCAATCTTCGATGACCCAGAGACCATGCTTGCGTGCAATCGCCATGATCGCGTCCATGTCCGCTGGCTGGCCATAGAGGTGGACAGGGATGATCCCCACCGTGCGGGACGTGATTTTGGCTTCGATGTCCGCGGGATCAATCGTGAAACTGTCGCGGTTCGTGTCAGCAAATATGACGCTCCCGCCCGCTTGCGTGATCGTCTCCGATGTCGAAATCCAGCTATGTGCTGTCGTGATAATCTCATCGCCGGATTTCACACCGAGCGCCGTCATGGCAATGTAGAGTGCTGCAGTACCGTCCGCACACGAAACGCAGTGTTTGGCTTCCATCAACGTCGCATAGTCGGCTTCGAACTTTTCAACATGCGGTCCGCGCACAAATGACGATTTCGCGATAACGTCAGCAATCGCGGCATCAATCTCTGGTTTTATCGAAAGATATTGCTGGTGGAGGTCTGCAAATGGCACCTGCATCTTGGAATCCTGCTTATTGAAATGAGAAAGCGATTTATTGGGGAATGGCGCGCATCAATCGCGCAGGGACGCCGCTATAAATCCCCGCCTCGGTGATGTCGCGTGTGACGACGGCCCCAGCGGCAATAACGACATTGTCGCAAATACGCACGGGCATAATCGTTGCGTTTGAACCGATCGAGACATGATCGCCGACGTGAGTCGATTCCCAGAGGTCGATATTTCCTCGCGCCGGTCCGCCGGTTGCAAACCGATCATTCACGAACATCACACCGTGTCCAACAAAACAGTCACTTCCAATCGTCACCAGCTCGCAAATGAAGCTGTGGCTCTGCACGCGGGTACGCGGTCCAATAGCAACGCCCTTCTGAATTTCGCAGAATGGGCCAACGAAACAGTCGGCACCGATTGAGCATTCGTATATATTTGAGGGGCCCACAACGGTGACGTTGTCGCCAAAATCCACATCACGGATGCTCGACTGGAATAGGCGGCTCGGTGCGCTGGCCACGTTCAACCAGCCTTCTTGCCGAGGCGCGAATATTGTGGCGCGTACCTTAGATTGACTTCGCGGCCAGTCTCAATTGACTCGTAGAGGGCGTTGATCAGCTCAAGGCTTCGCCGACCCTCGAGCCCGTCAACCAATGCCGAGCGATTGTTGGTCAGGCAGTCGACGACATGTTCGTAATATGCCTGGTGCCCATAGCCATAGACGTTGGGCGGGTTCACCGAAAACTTCTCGCTGATCTGATCATCAATCGCCTCGGGCGTTGTGAAATTCCATGTTTCAATTTTGTTTACCGCAAAGCCACCGATCACCACGGTGCCGGTTGAACCAAGCACCGACAATGATCCTTCGAGGTCTTTGGGACGCACGGCATTTGTCGCTTCGATAATGCCGAGCGCGCCATTGGTGAACTTGAGCGTCGCAATGGCGGTATCCTCCGCCTCGATGTCGACCAGCGCTGTCATCGCGCGGGCATGCACGCTTTCGACATCACCCATGAACCATTCAAGCAAATCGACATGATGGCTTGCCTGATTTGACAAGACACCCCCGTCTTGAGCCCAGGTTCCGCGCCATGAGTCTTGGTTATAATAATTCTGGTCGCGGCACCAGCGGACCCGAACGGTGCCGAGCACGAGTTTACCAAAGCGCCCCTGGTCAAGCGCCTCACGTGCTTTGACAACGGGGACGTTGAATCGGTTCTGTTTAACCACAAAGAGTTTTACGCCGGCTTCATCACACGCACGGATCATCGCATCGGCATCTTGAAGGCGTAATGCCATCGGCTTTTCAACCACGACATGTTTTCCCGCGCGCGCGGCGCTGATGGCATGGTCGGCGTGCATGCCGCTGGGCGTGAGTATGCAAACCACGTCGATGTCGGCCGATGCCAGCATTGCGGCGGGATCATGATAGGCAGTCACGCCAAATCGCGCCGCCATTTCATCGGCACGGTCGGCTTGTATATCGCATACCGCCGCGAGTTCGGCACCCGCAATCAAGTGATTGCCAAGCAGTTCCGAATGGCGCTTTGCGATCCTGCCGCAGCCGAGCAGTCCAAATTTCAGCATGATGTAACGATGTCCCTGTCGGCAAAACGGCAGCATGGCTTTGCTCCGAGATGCGGTTTGATATGATCAATTTGCATGGCGCGCCCGGAAATCCGCCACTGCCCGGCGAAGGCCCTGTTCAAGTGCGATCTTGGGTTCCCAACCGAGCGTGCCCAGTCGGGTGCTGTCCATCAGCTTTCGCATCGTGCCATCGGGCTTTGACGGGTCGGTCAGAATGGCCCCGCCATAGCCCACGACCGATGCCACCAGATGCGCCAGCTCCAGGATGGTCACGTCATCGCCAAAGCCGACATTGATGTGGCTTTGCATCGGTAAAGTTTGCTGGTCATAAACTGACTTGTCGAGCG
Organism: Sphingomonas sp.; assembly: GCA_031362355.1. Classification (GTDB taxonomy): domain Bacteria; phylum Pseudomonadota; class Alphaproteobacteria; order Sphingomonadales; family Sphingomonadaceae; genus Sphingomonas_O. The sequence goes on along the minus strand of JANLSJ010000007.1, from coordinate 62,898 downwards.
TCATCACATGGACGGATGCGGCCGCCATATCATCAACATGGAGAAACTCCCGCCGTGGGGAACCTGTGCCCCATATCGTCACACTTTCCGCCCCAGCGTCAGCGGCGGCGCAAAATCGACGGATCAGCGCGGGGACGACATGACTGTTTTCGGGATGATAGTTGTCGCCTTCGCCATAAAGGTTCGTCGGCATGACACTTCGGAAATCGACACCATCGCTCGCGCCATATTGGCGATTGTAGCTCTCGCAAAGTTTGATCCCGGCAATCTTTGCAATGGCGTAGGGCTCGTTAGTTGGCTCGAGTGGCCCGGTGAGTAGCGCATCCTCGCGCATCGGTTGCGCAGCATCCTTGGGATAGATGCAACTCGAACCGAGGAATAGCAGTCGCCGGACACCCGCTGCATAGGCCTCATGAATGACATTCGTCTGGATGATGAGGTTGTCATAAATGAAATCGGCCGGATAAGTATCATTCGCATGGATGCCGCCAACGCGCGCCGCGGCAAGATAAACTTGATCGATGGCGTTCGCCGCGAAAAATGCACGAACGGCGGCCTGATTGCGGAGGTCGAGCGTATCGCGGCCCGCTGTTAAGATCTCATCGCCGCCAGCGCCGGTCAGCGCGCGCACAATTGCGCTGCCAACCATCCCCCGATGTCCGGCGACGAAAATGCGGCTCATTGCTCGGTGCTTACGGCGACTTGATAGCCATGATCCCTTAGCAGCGTATGCTGGCGTGCCTTGGCAAGATCATGTGCCACCATCTCTTCAATCATCATGCCGAGCGAGATTTCTGGAATCCAGCCGAGCTGTGTTTTCGCTTTAGTGGCATCGCCAAGAAGCGTTTCAACTTCGGCCGGACGAAAATACCGTGGGTCAATTCGCACGATTACGTCGCCGACTTTGGCAGTGATGTCTGTATTGGCGCTGACGGCCGAAATGGTGCCCGTCTCCTCGACGCCGGTGCCGGACCATTCGATTGTTATGCCGAGCTGGGTCGCGGCCCGCTCGATAAATGCGCGCACGCTGATTTGCTGCCCAGTCGCGATCACATAATCTTCGGCTTTGTCCTGCTGCAGCATCAACCACTGCATCCGGACATAGTCTTTGGCATGGCCCCAATCGCGCAGTGCGTCGATATTGCCCATGTACAGGCAGGGTTCCAGCCCGCAGGCAATGTTGGCAAGTCCTCGGGTAATTTTGCGGGTGACAAACGTCTCACCGCGTCGCGGGCTTTCGTGATTGAACAAAATGCCGTTGCACGCATACATCCCGTAGGATTCACGAAAATTGACGCAAATCCAATAGGCGTAAAGTTTGGCGACGGCGTAGGGGCTGCGGGGATAAAATGGCGTTGTTTCCCGCTGCGGAGTTTCCTGAACCAAGCCGTAAAGTTCGCTGGTACTCGCCTGATAAAAGCGCGTCTTTTTTTCCAGACCAAGAATGCGGATCGCCTCAAGCAATCGCAATGTGCCCAAGGCATCTACGTCGGCCGTATATTCGGGGCTTTCGAAACTGACGGCCACATGGCTTTGCGCGCCAAGATTATAGATTTCGTCAGGCTGGGTGTCCTGCACGATACGGATCAGATTGGTCGAGTCCGACAAATCGCCATAATGCATGGTAAAGCGGGCGTTTTCTACATGTGGATCTTGGTAGATATGATCGACGCGCTGCGTGTTGAATGAACTTGCACGACGTTTGATGCCGTGGACTATATACCCCTTTTCCAAAAGAAATTCAGCAAGATAGGACCCATCCTGCCCCGTCACCCCCGTGATGAGAGCAACCTTTTGATCACACGACATAAACTTCCCTTGCTTGATCTTGGTGTGTGTCGCGCCTGAGATCTTGACGACCGCCGGTCACGCGCCGTTGAGCGGCGACATCAGAATTTGTGTAACTGATATTTCGGCATCCTGCTGGCTCTGACCCCCGACGGCCCTTATTGAAAGGGCCTGTGCCTGACAATCGTCACCGACCGAAAATGTCGCCGACCCTGAGGTGGTGTTCATTTTCGAATTTGCTATTAGCTGGCCAATAACTGTCCCTGTCCGATCGCCGCGACAGCGCACTTCGAATGACAGCGCCGACTGCGCGTCAAGCTCCGAAAAGCGATGCCGTGTTTTTAATACGTATTGCCCGGGCCGCAGGAACATCAACTTGTTTGCGACGACCGCACTCTGACCCGGTTGGGCAATGATTTGCAGCGCGACCTCGCCATTGGGAACGTCATTGCGCACCTGCGCGCCGACTTCAGGTGTAACCAACAGCTCCCAAGTCACAGGAGCGAAGCGGGCATCAGTCGTCTGCACGTTAAGCGCTGCCGACGTTAAAACCGCCGCATTTGCACCGGGCAACATCGAAAAATATTCAATAATCTGATCAGCTGTGCCCTTTGTCGCAAGGCTCCCCAACAACTGAAATTCAAACGTGCGATAGACCGCACCGGGCGGCAAGCCTCCGGCCTGTTTGACCAGCGATGCGAGCGCGGCGGGTTGGCTGTTTTCGCCAATTGCATAGCTCATGAATGGATGCAGCCAGATCGGCTTTGCTTTGACATAGCGCACGAAGCCACGTTGCACTTCCGCGTCTTCAAGCGCACCCAATAGAATTGGAAACAGCACATCACGGCCGCGCTGTGACGTGCGCAACGCGATGTCGTAATGCTTAAGTGCGCCCGCAACATCGTCTTTGCTGACCGCGTCTTCGATGTACCAAAGTTGCGTTCCAAAATCGCGACGCGACTGGCGGGCTGCGACTGATATCAAGGCGGCACCGTTCTTTTCCGCGTTTGTCGCCATCGCGACATAGCCGAGGACGCGCAATGCCCTAGGGTTCAGGGGCTGTCCGGTAACTGCCAATCGTGCCTTTGCTGCAATCGTGCCCAAAGGTTTTTTGTCACCCGGGGCCATCAGCAACTGGTCAGCATGAAATGCGTTCGCCACCGCATTGGTGGGAGAGAAACCGAGTGCGGATACTGAATCAGTGTCCGCACGTATCTGACCGTTGGCAAACTGAAATGATGACCACATCAGAAGCGCGCCAGCAATGATGATGGCGGCACGAAAAACCAACGGCTTGCGCGCGGCTGGGCCGACAAGCGTCACGGGCTTTTAGCTTTTTGTCGCATCGGAACCGCCATAACCATAGCCATATCCATAGCCGTATCCATAGCCGGCCTGGCGCTGTTTCAATTTGGTTATGATCGCACCGAAAACGTGGGCGTGAACTGCCTGCAAACGTCCCAGCGACGCCTTGACCCCACGAACGGCGACGCCCTCTGCTTCGATCACAAAGATGCACCCTTCGACCGCTCGCGACAGGAGGGGGGCGTCCGCAAGCCCAAGTATCGGTGGCGCGTCAATAATGACATGGTCAAACACCAATCGCCCGTCGCTGTTTTTGTCGACAAGCTGGCGCATCAAATTGACCATACGATCACTGCTCAGCAACTCGGCAGCACTGGGTGGCATTGGACCAGCCGCCATGACGCTCAGGCCCTTGAACCGCTCATCAACATTGGAGACGAGGCTATTCCAGTCATTTTCACCCGCAAGGAAATTGCTCAATCCACGCGCGTTTGAAACGCCCACGAAACTGTCGATTGACGGCGAGCGCATGTCGCCGTCAATAAGCAGCACGCGCTTGCCAGTGCGACCAAGTACAGTCGCCAATGCGAGGCTCGTTGTGCTTTTCCCTTCGGCAGCGCGGGTGCTCGTAACCATCAGCGTCGCAGGCACGCCATGGTCGGTCGAAAACGCCAGATTTGAACGAATGCTGAGGTAAGCTTCGGAAACAATTGACTTTGCATCCGCCAGCATCGCGAGCGTATCGGCCTCTTCGATGTCGGGCACGCTGCCGAGCAGGGGAAGGTGCAAAAGCCGGTTGACTTGGCTTGGATCGCGGAGCCCTTCGTCAATTTGATCAAGCGCAAACGTCGCAGCAGCCGCGAGCGCGAGACCCGCCAGCAAAGCAAGGGCCATATTTATCGAAAGACGGGGTGCCGAAGGGCTGTCTGGCACTTTCGCTGTGTCAACGATCGCAATGTTGTTCGCGCCGACGCCGGCGACACCGATTTCCTTATAGCGCTGAAGCAGGGCGTCATACAGTTGGCGATTGGTGTCGGCCTCGCGCTGATAGATATTATACTGAATGCTGTCACTTTGCTGGCGATCAAAGCGTCGCTTCAGTCCATCAACGCGCGACGCAAGCTGCTGTTCGCGCTGAAGTGATTGTCGGTATTCCGACACACGGGCCGATGATTGCGTGGACGATATACGTCCTTCTTCTCGTCCAATGCTCGCATCGAGGGCCCGTATTTGCTCGGCGAGTGCACGCGCAGCGGGATAGCCGGGCTCAAACTGAACCATCATTTTGGCATATTCAGCACCAATTTCTGCGCGACGTTGCCGAAGCATCGTAATCGCCCCGTTCGATAACGCTTCGGAATTCGAGCTGACATTGCCCTGCCGCGCGCGGCTTTCCGCCGCAACGCGATCTGCTGTGGCCTTGGACAATGCATCGTTCAACAATTCAAGATCACTTGCGACCAGTGTGCGTTCTGATTGTGTCTTGCCATCGGCGCCTTGGGTTCGGCTTAGAGTGACAATATCCTTCGCCGACGCATAGCTCACCAGATCACGTTCGGACTGTTCCAGCCGAGTTCTAAGTTCGGCGAGGCGACTTTCGAGAAACTTTCGCGCATCAGCAGTCGATGCAAATCGACGGTCCATGCTCGCGACAATAAACTGTTGGGTCCAGACATTGGATATGTCGGACGATAATTTGGGCGACGCGCTGGTATAGGCAACGTCAATCAACCGAGAACCACGGATCGGCGAAATGGCGATATTATCGAGCAAAATACCAATCGCGCGTTTTTCGCGAATTGCGAGCTCCTCGCTCGAAATGACCGCAGACTTCCGATCAAAAAACGTTGAGCTGTCGCTTCCGGTCACACCATGGGCTTCAAAAAACGCATTGTTGCTCGCGAGTTTCATCTGCCGCGCAACGCGCTCGGCGAGCGAGCGAGCGGACAACAGCGAATATTGGGTTTGATAAAACTCAAGGTCGCGCCCGGCTTCCGCAGATTCGAGGCCTTCGACCTTTGTGAAGTTTTTCTGATCGCGGCTGATTTCGATGCGCGCCTTGGCTGTGTATTTCGGCGTTGTCAGCAATGTCGCGATCAAACCTGCCCCCAGTGCGGCAACCAAGATCCCGAGTATGACCCACTTCCAGCGCAGGATCACATGCCAATACTGCAAGAGTACGGGCGGCATCAGCCCCTGCGTGCCTTGGTTTGCGTCCATGCCCGAAAAGGCACCGCCTCTCAGCGGCTCGGCATTCTGATACTTTGATTCCAACATGAACGTCCCTGAGTCCTGAATTAAGCAACGCGGCGATTGATCCGCCTAAATTCGTCCCTGTAACAACAGGATAAGTGGCGAGGTAAGCGTCGGCAGGATCTGGAGCGCATCCTTAAACATCCGTCGTGCTTTCGAGTCACCAACAACAACGACGTCGTTCGCGAAAACCTCAGGATCGCTATAAGCGCCATTGCGGATTGCGCGCAGATTATAAAGTGCAGCCATTTGCTGACCTTTAACCGTCCTGAAAATTACCACATCATCAAGTTTTGCGAACTCCGATGTCCCTTTTGCCGTTGCGACCGCGCGCATCAGTGTCATCCGTCCGATCACAGGATAAAGGCCCGGTTCCTGAACCTGACCATCGACTGTAATCACTTGGCTGACAGTTTCTTTGAGGTTTACCGTAACTTGCGGGTCGCGGACATAGCGCGAGCTCAGCAAAGACTCGAGCATTTGCTCGACTTCGCCTGGTGTTTTCCCCGCAGCTTCGACCACGCCGGCGAGAGGGAAGGAGATGCGACCGCTCGCATCTGTCTGAACTTCCTTTTTGCTCAATTCCTCAATGCCGAAGACATCAATAATCAACTTATCGAACGGGCCAATAAGATAGGGGCGGTCGTTCCCAATGAGGTCGCTTCGGTCGGGGGCGGGCATCGAATCGCCCTGAACCACTCTAATCGAGGGATCGCCGCCGAGCTTCTTGGGGCCGGTCCCGGCACACGCGCCAAGCGCCAGTAGCAAAAAAAACAGAGACAGCCGTTGAAGCATCTCGAACCCTTAACGATAATGATGGACGCCCGCTAAACGAGGATGTCAGACAGTTCCAGCGTTTTTCGACCGCAGGGTATCTGGGACCGATGCCCAAAACGCGGCAATCACAAAAATGAAGGCAAGCGAAGGAACGCGCAGCGGATAGTCCGCCAGGCTGGCTAGCCCCATCATAAGAACTATTACGAGGCCCAATCGCGCAAAGGCAGGGTCGCGTTGCTCGTTAAGGGGCATTCGGAATACACGAAGGCTCATTCGGATCCATGCTATCGCGACCACGGCGAGCAGGAGCGCGCCAAAAAGGCCGCCTGTCAGGATGGTTTCCAGCCAGTCATTATGGGCATGGTTGACATAAACCATATCCAATAGCTGGTCGGGCTCGTCGATTTGATAAACTTCGACAAACGATCCAAATCCGGATCCAACCGGGAAGTATTTCCCGGTTATGGTCACGAGCGTTCCCAGAATGCGAAAGCGAAGTTCCTCCAGATTGTCGCTTGAAAGCAATCGCTCAAATGCCTGCGCACGCGCAGCAAGCCAAGTGAACGCACCAATGAGTAACACCCCGATTGTCGCGATCAGATATGTTGGATCAAGCCGCCCAACCTTGCGTTTGCGGGGGAGGGCGACGTTCGGCTTGCGATAAAGTACAGGAACGGACGCAAGGCCAATCGCGCCTGCGATGATCCCGGCGCGCGAACCGGTAACCAATAACAGCGGAACGATGACCAATGCCGCACAAACCGAAAGCCAAAGGCGCACCCGGCTTTCTTCTTGCGATCTGACGCCATTAGAAGCGTAGACGGCCAGCATCGGAAAAAGGGTTGCAAGGAAAACGGCTTGGTGATTGCGGTTGGCGAACAGGCCAACTGCCGAACCATTTGTTGTGACCTCATAAAGATAGAGCATGCCGTCCCGAGGGCCAATGGCTTGGAGTACGCCGACCAAACCACTGATGAGCCCGACGCCAATCAAATAGGGTAGCATGCGAAAGCGCGAATCACGATCCATCTGTGCCATAAAGGCCAGGGCCGTAAGCGGCACGACGAGGGAATAAAGCGCGTTCCAAGTCCCATCGGGCACCAGGCTGATCGGCCTCCAGATCGGCCCGAGGCTGGCTGCACGGTCCGCCTCGATCACGATACCGCGACCCGGGAACGACTGCCATATCGATGGCGGGAGCGGCACGAGCTGAACGCCGACAAGCACAACAGTTGCGCTTGCGACCCAAAACAGGAAGCGGTTTTCCCGGATGTTGGTTTGACTCAAGCCTAGGATAGCAATCGTCAGAAAAATGACCGCAACCGGGCGCAAGATGACAAGCGACTGAATATCTGCACGCGAGCCGCCGCCCATCAGAAAAACGATCACAAGGAAAGTCAGCATCAGCCAGAACGGCATTTTGCCTCTGGTCCAATCAATCCACTGGAGTTTCAAAATTACCTCGCGGCCAATCCGGTTAAACGCTGTCTCGGTGGACGGGTTCAGGCTGCGGTGCATTAAGGATTTATGATGGTCAGTCAACGTGCCGATGGGGCGCGTCGTCGGTGTATGCTTGAACCGTCACCCGACACAGCATAGCAGACGGCTAGGTTTTTTTGGGGTCAGTATGTGAAGCGGTTGTGCTGGATAGCCTTGATTTTGACCACGGCCATGCCGACGTCGGCTATTCAAGCCGCACCCCGGCGTTTGGCAACTGACTGCCTCAAGCCCGCGCGGTCGGCGTTTCGCGTATTTGATAGCCTCGCGCATACCGGAAAGCCTGATCTGCGTACTATTGGCATGACGCCGGTTCATCTTGTTGATCGCGATTTTTGGGCCGATATGAAGGCGCAGCGCGGCGTTGATCCCGTCCGCGTTCAGCAAGTTGTGGCGGCAATCCCCCACGATAATACGCCGATAATTCTCGACATCGAACATTTTGATCTGCGCACTAATCCTCAAATTACCGAAAGCGAAACACGAGAACTTATTGAAATTATTCGCGCTTTCAAAATGGCTGCACCCGGTCGTCCAATCGGTTATTATGGCTTTTTTCCGCTCGGTGGCTATGGCCGCGAAATCGAAGCTGGCGACGTCGCAGCGACTAGCATCTGGCAGCGCCAGAACGACGCAATGCGCCGCTTGCTAGCCGAAGTCGATTTCCTGGCACCGTCACTTTATACCCTTCTCGACAATCCAGCGGGCTGGACAAAGCAAGCCCGCGCAACAATCTGTGAGGCGCGACGACTTTCTAAAAAGCCGGTCTATCCCTTCCTCTGGCCCGAATTTCATGAGGGGTCGCCGTTTAAGAACATGCCGGTTCCAGTGCAGTTTTGGACCGTTCAGATCGACACAGTGGCGCGCTATGCGGATGGTATGGTGCTTTGGGACGGGTGGGATTTTGTGAAGAATCGCATAAAGCCATGGGACGGCAACGCCCCGTGGTGGCGGATCACAAAGAGCCGTGTTGATAATTGGCGGCGGAACCGCTGGCAGCATCCCAAATAGAAAAAGGCGTCATAAATCTGACGCCTGACGCGACGGCATGATGACGATTTTGAGCGCCGTTAGAGCGAAAACAGAATTGGCATGGTCATTGCATGGTTAACCACAACTGCTCGCTGGCAGTGGTGGGGACCCTATGACGCTTGTTACGATCACCGATGTTGCCAAGGCCCAATGGCCGACGCTTGTGCCGTTTCTCGATGGGGCCGGGATTGTTGCAGGCAACGGTCCGTCCACAATTTATTCCTCCGATGAGGCGGCGTCCGCAAAAGCGGGCGATGTCATCATCGAGTCCACGCCCCCCACGACCGTTCCCTTCCTGGTCTCTCTCAGGGACGGTCACCCGGCGCGGATCGGCTTTGGCTTTCAGGACATGGCTTTTGGCCATGCCCTGATTGCCGAGCTGGTCCGCGCCAACCCGATAATGGCCTTTGGCGAACCGGTGACGGCCAAGCTGTTGGCGCAGGCGGCGCGTATTGCGAAGACTGCGGCAGCTGTCTTGATCGAAGGCCAAACCGGCACCGGCAAGGAAGGACTTGCGCGCTTTGTGCATGGGCAGTCGGCACGCGCGGCGGGTCCGTTTGTTGCAATCAACTGTGCCGCGCTGCCCGAAACGATGGCCGAAGCGATGCTGTTTGGTCATACCAAGGGCGCGTTTACCGGTGCTGTCGGCGACAACGAAGGCCTGTTCCGCGCGGCGGAAGGCGGGACGCTGATGCTCGATGAAGTCGCGGATTTGCCGCTGGCGTTACAGGCGAAGTTGCTGCGGGCGTTGCAGGAAGGCGAGGTTTTGCCGGTTGGCGCGACGAAGCCGGTTAAGGTCGATGTTCGCATAATCGCGGCGGGCAACCGTGATTTGGCGGGCGAGGTTGAAGCGGGCCGTTTTCGTTCAGACCTTTACTGGCGGTTGAACGTCATGGCGCTGAAGATCGCGCCCCTTCGCGCGCGGCGACAGGATGTTCGGGCGATTACCGCCGCCCTTCTGATCCGCCATGCGCGGGCAGGCTATGATTTTGCATGGCCGACGGCGCATGCGCTTGACGCTCTGATGGCGCATGATTGGCCCGGCAATGTCCGCGAGCTGGACAGTGTTTTGCAGCGCGCACTGATGGCTTGTGAAGGTGGCGTGATCGAGGTCGATGACCTGTCCATCGAGCGGCGTGCGAGCGTTTATGACCGCGATCTGAAATCGGTCGGACGACAATCGCAGGTTTCGGCAATCCAGTCGGCCTTGGATGAAGTCGGCGGGCACCGTGCCAAGGCGGCGGCGCGGCTGGGCGTGTCCGAACGCACGTTGCGTTACCGTCTTGCTGAAATGCGGATTGCCGCATGAGTATCGACGCAACTTCAGTGATGAACTTGCGCAGTGCGGTCATCCAACGCAGTGACGCGTTGAAAAATGCCGTGCGGCCCGAAACGGTTCAACAGGCTGATTTTGGCAAGCTGCTCGGTGCGGTTAACGCCGCACAGAACGAAGCAGGGGCGGCATCGGCGGCGTACGAACGCGGCGACACCAGCGACATTGCGGGCGTCATGCTCGCGCGGCAGAAATCGAGCATCGCTTTCGAAGCCACCCTGCAAGTGCGCAACAAGCTGCTGTCAGCGTATCGCGACATCATGAACATGCCGGTCTGATATGGCGGACGGGGCCCTCATCATTGACCCAAAGCCAACGGCGCAGTTGCAGCGGATGATCGCGCAACCAGCGGTGCAGCGTAGTCTTCCACTGCTCGGCGTGCTCGGCATTGTCGGCGCAGCCGCACTGGCATGGAGCACAATCAGCGGATCGCCACAGCGTGACCTCCTGGGCGGCCTTTCCGAAAGTGACAAGGCTGCGGTGGCGACAGCGCTTGATACGGCAGCGGTGCCCTATACGCTTGATGGCGCGACTGGCGCGGTCAAGGTTTCCACAAGTGACTATCATAAAGCGCGGATGCTTCTCGCGGCACAGGGCCTGCCCAAAGCCGCACCAACCGCCGCATCGACGCTCGCCACGATGCCGATGGGTTCGAGCCATGCTGTCGAAACCGAGCGTCTGCGCGGCGGGCGCGAAAGTGATTTGGCGAGAACCATTGAAGCGATGGACCCCGTTGAGAAAGCGCGCGTGCATCTCGCCACTGGAAATGCCTCGCCGTTCCTGCGCGATGAGGTCAAACCGTCGGCATCGGTGATGCTGACAATGCGCGGCGGACGTTCGCTGACCGAGGAGCAGGTGCAGGCCATCCTTCACCTTGTCGCGTCCTCGGTATCGGGATTGCAGACCGAAGATGTGTCGCTGACTGACCAGTCCGGGCGGATGCTGACCAACGGCTTGCGCGACGGCATTGGTGCCGAAGCGACGCGCCAGATCGACGTGCAGGCGCGGGTCGAGGAGCGGTATCGTGCGTCGCTCGCGCAATTGCTGACTCCACTGGTTGGCGCGGACGGGTTTACCGCCGAAGTCCATGCCGATCTCGATTTCGCCGAACAGCAATCAACGCGCGAAACATTTCCGCAGGAACAACGAGCCATCGCGCGCGAGGAAACGCGCTGGACCTCGGCGGCGGGGGAACAGGCAGCCGTCGGCATTCCTGGTACGCTTTCCAATCAGGCACCGCCGGCTTCAACTGTTTCCACCACTGCGCCAACAGCGACACAGCCGGGCGCGACACCGCCGGGCCGTACATCGCAGGATATGACCCGCAGTTACGAGCTGGGCCGCGAAGTTGCGGTGATCAAGAACCCGGTGGGCACCGTGAAGCGCCTGACCGTCGCCGTCGCGTTGCGCGATGTCAAAGGCGCGAAAGCTCGGAATACGGTGGACATCACGGCCATCGACGGCCTCGTGAAACGCGCGGTCGGCTTTGATGCAGCGCGGGGGGACGATGTTGTCGTCTCGGCGCGGCCTTTTGCCGAAGCCACACCCGTCGAGACAAGCTGGATGGACGGTATAGATTTCATGGCCATCGGGCGGATTGTAGCCGCTGTGCTGGCCGTCGCGCTCGTCGTATTCGGAATCGGTCGGCCCTTCCTGAAATCGCGTGCGAAGGCTGCTGCCGAGCGCAAGGCCGAACTCTCGCCGATGTTGGCGGACGAAATGGCGCGGCAACGACGCGATGCGCCGATCACGCTCGACATGATTTCTTCGGCACCGAGCTATGCCGACCGCGCCGCGCTCGTCCGTGATTTCGTGAGCCAAGATCCCAAGCGCGCCGCCGCCGTCATGCGCAGTCTGCTCGAGCCGGAAAAAGCCGATGGCTGAGATCAATCCCGATGCCGCGATCTTGTTGATGCTGCTCGCCGATGACCAAGCCGCGCAGATCGTCGAGGAACTGTCCCCGCGCGAAATCGAACTGCTCGGCAAGGCGATGGTTGGCCTCAGCGAAGTCGGATCGGACGCCGCCGAAGCAGCGCTCAACCGGTTTGTGGCCTCGGCACAGTCTCATAGCTCAATGCGCGTTGATGGGACCGAACGAGCGCGCTCGGTTTTGACCAAGGCATTGGGCGACGATCGCGGTGACGCGGTGATGGCCAAACTCGCGCCTGCGCCGACCGCGCAGCTGACACCCCTGAAATGGATGCGCGACGAGGAAATCATTGCGGTTATCGAGATCGAACACCCGCAAGTCGGCGCAGCTATCCTTGCCGATGTTGATCCTGAACGCGGCGCATTACTAATACAGGGATTGTCCCCCGCACGACAAGAGGACCTGGTGCGCCGAATGACTCGGCTCGGCAATATCGGGCCGATTGCCATCGAGGAACTGGCGCGCTTTCTGGGCGATGGGGCGTCCAAGCCCGCGCCTGTGCCGGTCGAACGCTCGGCGCGGGTTACCGCAGCTGCGGCGATCCTCAGCAAGATGCCCAAGCCAACCGATCAGGCGCTGCTCCGCGCCATCGGCAAGCGGGACAAGGTGCTGGCACAGGACATTGCCGACGAGATGTTCATCTTCGCCGATGTCCTGAAGCTCGATGCGAAGAATTTGAGTGCGGTTGTCCGTGCCGTCGACGCAACCGTGCTGGTGCTGGCGATGCGCACGATGAGCGAGGCCGAGCGCGAGAAGATGCTCGCCGGGCTGTCGGCGCGCGCCGCGGACACGATCCGCGACGAACTCGCCGAGGCTGCACCAGTTGCGCTTGCCGAAGTCGAATCCGCCCAGAAAGCCATTGTCGGCATTGTCCGCCAAATGGAAAATGACGGCTCGCTGCAGATCGGCGGGAACGCAGCCTATGTCTAAAATGTGGGAACGCGCCGACTTCTGGCCTGCCGAGCGGGCGGGGCAGCCGGTTGCCGACGACTTTGCGCGTGGTGTTGCCGAAGGGCGGCGGACGGTCGACGCTGAACTCGCCGGCGAGCGCGAGGCGTTGTTGCAACTGGTTGAATCGCTGGAAGTGTTCCAGCCGCCGTCACCAGGATTAATTGCCGCGCTGATTGTCGAAGCGGTCGAACGGCTCGTCGCGGACATCGCGGGGAATGCGCCTGTTGATGCCGCGTTGCTGCGCGAGCGGGCGGATGCATTATCGGTGCTGCTGGCGGGTGAGTTCGGGGCCGTGCTCGCGCTTCATCCTGACGATGCGGTGTTGTTGGAAAGCGCCATCGCTGTTGTTGCTGACCCGATGCTCCCGCGTGGCACAGTGCAGGCGCGGACACACAGCGGCACCTATGAAGACGGTGTGGTGCCCGCACTTGATAGGTTGCGCAGTGAGATTGCACGGCTGGGGATCGCGGCATGATCGCGCTTGCCGAACGGACGCTGGATGAGCTTCGCCCGGCGCGGCTTGCTTCGACGGTAGTGGGGCGGTTGACCGGCGTGCGCGGGCCCTTCCTGATCGTAAGCGGCTTTTGCTGCGCGATTGGTACTGGAGCCGAAGTTGATGGCCGGATTGCAGCAGAAGTTGTTGGTTTCGACGGCGATGAAGCGATTTTGATCGCGCTTCAGGCTGATGCCTCGCCGCAGCATGGCGCGCGGGTTGTCATGCGGCCATCGTCGTTGAGCGCGCGGGTTGGCGATGCGCTGCTTGGACGGGTGATTGATGCAACAGGCCATCCACTTGACGGGATGGGGCCGATATTCGCTGACGCGACACGCGATGTGCGCGGGGTTGTCGGTAATCCACTTGGTCGTGGTGCTGTCCGTAAGGCTTTCGGGACTGGCGTTCGGGCGATTGATGCGCTGATGACATTAGGGCGGGGTCAGCGCGTAATTCTTGCGGCCGGATCAGGGGTCGGCAAGTCGATGCTGATCCGCCAGATGATCGATGGGGCCGAAGCCGATGTGGTGATCATGGGTCTGATCGGCGAGCGCAACCGCGAAATTGTGGATTTTGTAGCGGCGACGCGCGCGAGCAAGGCCCATCTCCATACGGTGACGGTCGCCGTGCCGGGGGATCGCTCGCCACTCCTGCGCATCCGTGCCGCGCAACGGGCCACCGCGATTGCCGAATATTTCCGCGACCAGGGCAAAAATGTTCTCCTCATCATCGACAGCCTGACGCGTGTTGCCCACGCCCAGCGTGAGCTTGGTTTGGGCACGGGCGAGACGCCGACGATGAAGGGTTATCCGCCTTCGGCATTGGCGATGATCCCGGCGTTGCTCGAACGCTGCGGCAATGACGCGGCGTCAGGCGGATCGATTACCGCGCTGTATACGGTGCTGGCCGATGGCGATGACGTTGATGATCCCGTCGTCGATGCGGCTCGGGCGATTGCTGATGGGCATATCATATTGTCGCGGTCGCTTGCCGAGCAGGGCGTGTTTCCGGCAATTGATGTTGGCCGTTCGCTGAGCCGGGTGATGGCGGACATTACTTCGCCCGATCACAAATCTGCAGCGGCGCGGGTGCGGCGATTGTGGGCGGTGGCGGAGGAAAACCGCGATCTTGTTCTGATGGGTGCCTATCGCGCCGGGACTGATCCGATGATCGACGAAGCGCTTGAAGCGAGACCGATGATTCTCGACTTCCTATCGCAGTCGGTGAGTTCGCATGAGGCCGCCGCGAGCGCCGTCGCGCGGCTCGTCATGGAGTTTGTCACATGACGTCGCGGCTCGACAAACTCATCAAGGTCCGCCGCGTCGCAAGCCGCATGGCATCGGGCGCGTTCGCCGAAAGTGCGGGCCGGGCATTGCAGCAAATGTCGCTCGTTGACCGACTGAATTCGGCGTCGCGCGCGTTGTCGCCACAGTCTGGTATCGCTGCCGGTCAGATGATCGGCGCCCAATTGGAACTGGCGGGCCGGATGCGCGCGGCACGACAAGTCGCTCGTGATCGCGCCGATGCCGCAGATGCCGAACGCAGTGAAGCCGCCGTGGCCCGCAAAGCCGCAATCCGCGCGCTAGACGCCGCTATTGACATCCGCCGCGCCGGGGATCGCGCGCGGCTCCAACGTCGCGAGGCGATGGTCATGCCTTGTGTCATCAAGGACCGGAAATGATTGCCGCCTCCGCAGTCGGGAGCGCGCCGCTGTCTGAGTTGACGCTGCCATCGGTCGTGCCGCTCAAAGGCGAAACGACCGGTTTCGCAGCGGTGATCGCGGCGGTGACGCCGGTTTCAACGGCGCCAATGGCACATTCCGCGACAGTTACCGATGCAGTTCCCCCGGAACCAGTCCTTACTCCGTTCACGTCGAGCAAAGTCGAGACACCTTTGCCTGCCCAAGTCGGCGTTTCGTCAGATGGCGCTCATGAAATCGCGACGCCGGGCGGTGAATTGCTCATCGCCTTTGCGCCAGCGACAAAAGTTCATGCGCCACAGCCGCGCGATCAGGTTGCTAAACCAGCGAATACGCGGCTCGAAATCGACGGCGTCGTGATGCTTGGTGAATCATTGCCCCCACGACCTGAAACAGATCAGGTCGTTGAGACTATGGTGTCAGGTGCCGCCTTGCTGCCTGAGCCTCAATTCTCGCCCACTGTTCCCATTGCCGATCGTCCTTTGCCCGCGCCGGTTTCGCCAGCGTTGACAACACAAATTGCGTCCGCTGCGCTGCCCGTTGCCACCGAAATCACTGTGCAGAAGCCCTTGTCAGTCCTCGACCGCGTTGACGTCTCAACTGCCCCGCCGCCCGAAACGCGCGGACCAATTGCGCCGGTGCAATCCACGGAAAGGGTGCAGCCCTTTGCGTTTGAGCGCGGCCCAGCATTCGCGCCGCAGATTATCCGGATCGCGCGCGACTTTCTGGTCGTGGCAAGCGAGCAGGACGTTCGTTTCAATGTTCGGCCCGATGTACTGGGGCCGGTGGCGGTTACAATCGAGCGCACCGACGCCGGGTCGAGCCTCCGGCTTGGTGTCGAGAATCAGGCCGCCGTTCAGGCCGTAAAGCACGCCGAACCTATGCTCCATGACGCGCGCGGACAAGTTTCCTTTGTGCAGGTCTCTGTCGATCTGAATGCTCCTGATCAACGCAGCCGCCAGACCCGTGGGGTTGTCCCGCAGCGTCGCGCCAATGACCAGACCCAAGAAATTCTGACCGAGCACGCGCGTGTCGCAACCGGTCGCTACGCTTAAAGGAGTTGAGTGATGAGTGATGAAGCAAAGGCCGATAAGCCAATCAAGAAAAAGGGTATCATCGGCAAGCTGATGCCGATCCTGATCGGGTTGATTGTCGGCGGTGCGGGTGTTGGCGGAGGGCTTTATGCGATGAAGCCCGAGGTCTTCGCAGCAAAACATGCCGAGGGGCCAAAAGAAGATCCCGATGCGCCCAAAAAGGTGAAGCGCGAAGGGGGTGCTGAAGGGGCCTACGCTGCGAGCTATTTTGCTTTGCAGCAACCGTTTACGTCGAACCTGAAAGATTCGACGCAGTTTGTTCAGCTGTCGATTTCGCTGGGTACATTTTACGATGAGAAGTTCGTCGAGGCGTTGAAAACGCATGAAATGGCGCTGCGCTCAACGACCTTGCTAACCGTCGCTGACCAGAATTATGACGCCGTGGCGACGATTGACGGTAAGCAGAAGCTCGCGGCGCTGCTCAAGGATCGCCTCAACAAGACGCTCAAGGAGCGCGGCGAGATTGCCGGGATCGACACCGTTTATTTTACCAGTTTCGTGGTGCAATGATGTTTGGCGCACCGCTTGCCCCTGTTGTTTTTCCCGCGACGGACCGCCCGTCGGCGGGGTTCGTCACGCGGTTCGAACGCGCCTTGCGTGCTACGCCCGAAGATGCACTCGGTGCTTCATTATCGATCACGCTCGGCGGGTGTGTCGAGGCAGAATTTGCTGATTGTCTTGCGTCGATGGGGCCTGTGTCGCGCTATATCGTCGTTTCGGTCGGTGGCACGCATGGGCTGATCGGCGTTCCCGATGCGGTGCTCCATGCGCTGGTCGAACAGGCCTATGGCGGTGACGGGAGTGAGCCCGCGCCGTCAACGCCCTCACCGACGCGGCTGGCTGCGCGCTTCGGCTACCGGATCGCGACGATCTTTGCCGAGGCGATTGCGCCTGCGCTGCCGGGAGCGGAGATTGCGGTTCTTGGTGCGACAGATGCGCCTGCCGAAGCGGTGCCGATGAAAGCGACAGCGCTGGCTTGCGGATTTGAAGTGACTGCGGGCGGCGTTTCACTGGGCGCGATTGGCATTTGTGTGCCTGTGCGGGCGCTGGCGGGGATCGAGAATGCGCCGGGCGGATCGCTGTTCGACGCGGATTGGGGCAGGCGCCTTGAAGATGCGTTGGGCAATGCGCGGATCAATGTGCGCTGCGTGCTGGCGCGACCGACGCTTTCGGCGGGCGATGTCGCGAGACTGATGCCGGGATCGGTTATTCCCATTCCCAATCTCAACGAAGTCGCGCTGATCGCGGGCGGATACCGCATTGCGACGGGCGTAGCCGACGCGCGCGAGGGGCGCGCTGCAATAACAATCAACCGAACGGAGTTTCAACTATGAGCCAGGATTTAGTTGCGGATGGCGCCGCCGGATGGGGGCTCCTCGCCCAGATTCCGCTGCGCCTGTCGGTCGAAATCGGATCGGTGTCGCGGTCGATGCAGGATTTGCTCGACCTGAAGCAGGGGGCGGTGATCGAACTCGACCGGCCGATTGACGAGCCCGTCGATATTCTCGCGAACGGAACGGTCGTTGCGCGCGGCGAAGTGGTCAACGCTGGCGACCATTACGGCGTGCGGATTATCGAGATTGTCGATGCCGAGGCGGCGGCGCCCCGCAAAGAGCGGCGACAGTGATTTTTTCGTACCTCCTGACACTATTCGGCGTTTGCGGACTGGCCGTCGGGACGCTGGTTGTGCTGCGCGCGGTGAAGAGCGGTGGTTTGTCGCTCGGTGCGGCCCAGCCGATCCGTGTGGTCGGAAAACAGGTCGTTGGGGCGGGGGCGAGCCTGATGCTCGTCGAGGTCGACGGGCGGCGGGTGTTAATCGGGGTTTCGCGCGGCGGGATTGCCGTTCTCGACGGTAAACCCGTCGCGCCTTCCAATGTTGTGCCCATCGAAAACAGATTTCACGCCACCTTCAAACGCGCGGGAGAGCGCTGGTGATGCTGTTTGCTTCGGCGAGTCTTGCCGCACCGCTGAGCGCGCTCAACGGTGGGCAACCACTCGCACTATCGTTGCAGCTGTTGCTGTTGATGACAGTCCTTGCGGTGCTGCCCTCGATCCTATTGATGATGACAAGCTTCACGCGCATTATCATCGTCCTTTCGATCCTCCGGCAAGCACTGGGATTGCAGCAAACGCCACCCAATCAGGTGCTGGTCGGGATGGCGCTGTTCCTGTCGCTGTTCGTGATGCGTCCGGTGGTCGATGACGTGAACCGGACGGCCTACCAGCCTTATCAGGCCAAGCAGATTCCAGTCGAGGAAGCGGTCGCGCGGAGCGGCAATGCGCTGCACAAGTTCATGATCAGGCAGACGCGCAGTGCCGACCTCGACCTGTTTTTCAAACTCGCCAAAGCGCCCAAAGTCGCCAAGCCCGCTGACGTGCCGTTCTCGATATTGCTCCCTGCCTTTGTGACGAGTGAGTTGAAGACCGCGTTTCAGATCGGGTTCCTCATCTTTCTGCCGTTCCTTGTGATCGACCTTGTAGTTGCGTCCGCGCTGATGGCGTTGGGGATGATGATGCTGTCTCCGAGCATTGTGTCGATGCCGTTCAAGCTGTTGCTGTTTGTGTTGGTCGACGGCTGGGCGCTGACGATGGTGTCGATGGCGGCCTCGTTCGGGGTTGGGTGATGGCGGACTCACCCGATTTCTTCATGGGGATTGCGCAACAGGCGCTATGGACGACGGCAATGGCGTCGATGCCGATCCTGATCCCGGTGCTGGTGGTCGGATTGCTGGTCGGTATCGTGCAGGCGGCGACGTCGATCAACGAAGCGACTTTGTCGTTCGTGCCCAAGCTGGTCGTCGTCGCGATAATCCTCGCGCTCTTCGGCGGTGCGATGATGGGCGTGATGGTCGATTTCACGCGCGAGATGTTTGCACGCATTCCGGAGATCACCCGCTGACCGGGGCCGACATCGGGGCCGCGCAGGCGATGCTCCCCGCGCTGATGCTGGCGTCGATCCGGCCGGGGGCTGCATTCCTCGCTGCGCCGGTGTTTGGTGCGCCGCAAGTGCCGGTGCTGCTGCGTTTTGTGCTCGCGGTCGCGGTGGGGGTGCCGGGAAGTTTGCTGGCGACCGTCATCCTTCCGCCCGATGGCATGGCGAGCTTCGCCGGATTTGTTTTGATTGCGGGCGAGATCATCATCGGTCTCGCACTCGGCTTCGCGTTGCAGATCGGCTTTGCGGCAACATCGATTGCGGGCGAAGCCATCGGCAACGCCATGGGGCTGGGCTTTGCCGCCACGATTGATCCGATGAGCGGATCGGGGACGCCGGCGATCGGCCAGGTGCTGACGATACTGGCGACGCTGCTTTTCCTGTCGATGGACGGGCATCTAGCGTTCATCACCGTCATCTTGGAAAGTTACCGGGCGCTGCCAATGGGCGGTGGCTTGCCGTCGGCGGATGCTGTCGAGGCGGTGGTCATACTCGGTGGCGCGATGTTTGCCGCAAGTGTTGTGCTGGCGTTGCCGGTGGTGACCGGGGTGATCCTGATCCAGCTGGTCATGGCGTTGCTTGCGCGGTCGGCCCCGGCATTGAATTTGTTTGCCGTGGGTTTGCCCGCGGCATTGCTCGGCGGACTGCTGCTCTTTGCGTTTGCAATGCCAATGCTCAGTGGGGCGATTGCGCGGTCGCAGGTCGCGAACCTCGAAGACACGGCGCGGATTGTCGCGCGATGAGCGAAGGTGACAAAACTGAAGATCCGACGCCCAAGAAGCTGACCGATGCAAAGCGCGACGGCGATGTCCTGCAATCGCGCGAGTTGTCGACGGCGCTGGTTTTCGGTGTCGGTGTGGCTTGGGCGATTCTTGCGGGTGCGGTTGTCGTTGGCGGTTTGAAAGCCATGCTGCGGTCGATGCTTCAGTTTCAAGGCGTTGATGTGCAGGCTTTCGCGCCTGGAACGGCGATGGCAGAAGCCGTCGCCAGTGTGGCGGGGCCGTTGATTGTGCTTCTGGGCCTGACAGTGGTTGCGGCGCTTACCGCACCTGCAATGTTGGGCTCGCTCGGGGTGCGCTGGGGCAACGCCGCACCGAAATGGTCACGGATCAGCCCGAAGGCGGGGCTGGGCCGAATGTTTGGCAAGGTCGGTCTCGCCGAACTTGGAAAATCGGTGGCGAAGGTCTTGCTCGTCGGCGGTGTTTGTATCGCCGCTCTTTACACGGGACGCTGGGCGCTGATCGCGTTGGCGGCGGCTGATCCCGTGGCGGGGTCGGCATCGGCGGGGGCAATGATAAACCGGACGCTTGCCCTCGGCGGATTGATGCTGGGGCTTGTCGCGCTGGTCGATGTCCCGTTGCAGGCGGCACAGCGCAAGCGGCGACTGATGATGACCAAGGATGAAGTGACGCGCGAGCATCGCGAGGCTGACGGTTCACCCGAAATGAAGCGCGAACGACGGAGCCGACAATATGCGCTGGCAACGATGTCGGCACGGTCGGCGATGAAGGATGCGACGGTCGTGCTGACCAACCCGACGCATTTTGCCGTAGCGTTGCGCTATGATCCCGAGCGTGATGCGGCACCTGTCGTGGTCGCGCGCGGGGTGGACGAAGCAGCCGCGGCCATTCGCGATCTGGCAAAAGGGAATGACGTGCCATTGCTCGAATATCCCTCGCTGACGAGGGCACTCTATTTCACAAGCAAGGCGGGCGACCGGGTGCGCGAGGACCTCTATCTGGCGGTGGCGACCGTGCTGGCATTCGTCATTAACCTTGAGGCGGCACTGGCTGCGGGGCGGGGGCAGCCCGACATTGATGTGCCCGAAACTGTGCGGTTCGGCGCGGACGGCGTGCGCGAGGCTTAAACCTGCCGACTTGGCGTCGTTAGTGCGGCATGCCATCGATCCGATCTGATTGTCTTGACGACGTTGCCCTCGGGCTGGTTCAGGCGCGCATCCGGCTGGTGCGCGTTCGCCGGTCGCCGCCACTGCTTGTGGCGCGGCTCGATGCCGCGATTGCGGAGGCCGAAGCCCTAAAGTCGCGCGCGCTGCGGTCGTAACTGAAGGCGAGGAGACGCATCATGCTCACATCAATCGCCAGCAGCCTCGGCATTGGCTCCGGGATCAATACGCGGACACTTGTCGCCGATCTTGCCGCCAGTGCGCGGGAGGGTCGCGAGTTTTCAATTGTTACCAAGGAACGCAGCAATGATGCCCGGATCTCAGCGGTCGCGACGCTGAAGCAAGGGCTGGCAGCACTGGTCAACGATTATGTGGATAGCGCGTCAGGCGTCGATGCGACGGGTCTGAAAAAAATCGCTAACGCGTTCATTACCGGGTTTAATCTTCTTCAGGGCGGACTTGCCGATTCAATGCGCGGTGGCTCGGTTCTGGGTGCGGCTGGTGCGTTGAGCGGCGATAGCGCGGCGCGGGCTGTGCAGGCCGAGTTCCGGCGTTTGCCACAAGCAGAGCTTGCAACCTCGGGGACGTACAAGACGTTATCAGACATCGGAATTGGGGTAAGCCGGACGGGCGCGCTGACCATCGATACGACGAAGTTTGACGCGGCGGTCGCAGCGGCACCCGCAGAAATCACGGCGATGCTTGTTGGCCCGACGGGACTTTCGTCGGCACTCGGCGCGATGAAGGATCGGTTGACGCTGGGCAGTGGCGCGCTTGCGATGGCGTCTTCGCGATATGAGCGGATTGCGACAGGGATCGCCAAAGAGCGCGTCCGTATGGAAGACGAGAATGCGCGGCTGGTTGACCGACTGACGAAAAGCTTTGGCGGCATGGACCGCAAAGTCGCACAGCTGAAGGCAGTGCAAAGCTATGTCGAGCAGCAGGTTGCCGCGTGGAATTCACAGCGATGAACGCAGCAGCGGTTTATCGGCAGGTCGATCAGTCGAGCCGGGTCGAAGCGGCGTCGGCGCATGGGTTGGTGACCATTCTGCTTGCCGAGACGCTCGACCAGATTGATGCCATGGCATCGTCCTTGGCGCGCGGAAGGCGCCCGAATGAGGCACAGGCACGGGCCCTAGGGATATTGCACGCGCTTGAGGCGAGTCTCGATTATCGATCGGGCGGCACGACGGCAGCACTCATGGGACAAGTCTATCGCGAAACGCGACGGTGCCTGGCCAAGGCAGCGGAGGAAGTTGATCCGTTTTGGTGCAAACAAGCGCGGTCGACGGTCGAACCGATTGCCGAGGCGTGGGGTCAAATTGCAAACGCTTTTGCTCAGGCCGCGTGACGGCGCATCTTTTCGATGAGGGTGGTGCGTTGAAGGCCGAGCAGGCGCGCGGCATCGGCGACAACCCCGTTGGTGCGGCTGAGCGCCTGACCGATATAGCGCCCTTCGAGATCATGCAGGATTGCGCGGAGGTCGATGCCGGTTGAACCAATCTCCGAGGCTTCGGCTGGTGCTGGTGCGCGGGCCGGCGGTGGTGCGGCAACGATGGCTTTTGGTCGCAGCAGAAGGGCGTCGACATCGCCCGCATCGAGTATTTCGCCGGGATGAAGTATCGCCGCGCGCTCGACGAAGTTGCGCAGTTCACGGACATTGCCGGGCCACGCATGGGTCGCGAGTGCCGCAATGGCTTGAGCGGAGAAGCGTACGTTGGTCTTGCTGTTGGATACATCGCGCAGGAAGTGACGGATCAGCAACGGCAGATCTTCGGGCCGTGCGGACAGGCCGGGGAGGTGGATCGGAAAGACCGCGAGGCGGTAATAGAGGTCTTCGCGAAAGCGCTGGTCCTCGATGGCAACGCTCAGGTCACGGTGCGTGGCGGAAACGATGCGGACATCGACGGCAATGCTGCCGCGCCCGCCGACGCGTTCGATGCGGCGTTCCTCGAGGACGCGCAGGAGCTTGACCTGCATATCGGGAGGCATGTCACCAATTTCGTCGAGGAAAAGCGTGCCCTTGTGCGCTTCCTCGAACCGGCCCTGCCGCATCGCATGCGCGCCGGTGAAGCTGCCCTTTTCATGGCCGAAGAGTTCGCTTTCGAGGAGATCGCGGGGGATCGCACCGCAGTTTATTGCGACGAATGGCCCCGCCGCGCGGTTGCTTTCGGCATGGATAGCGCGGGCGACGCGTTCCTTGCCGCTGCCCGATGGGCCGGTGATGAGCACGGAGGTGCCCCCCGGCGCGACGCGGCGGACGAGGCTGCGGACCGCTGCCATAACAGGACTGTCGCCGAGCAGCAGTGTCTCAACCGTCGCCGCGCCATCACGCGCGGGCGTCGCATTCGTGGTCATCTCCGGTCTGGCCCCCAAAATGGTCAAAGTCCCCAATCACGGAATCTAGCCGAGTCGGAGTCAGGCGCGAGCGAATGTTCATCCGAAACCGTGCCAATATCGGCTGACAATGCTCCGAATTGACCACAGACTGGACAGAATAAATTTGGGGGTTAACGGTGAAATACAACCTGCATCCAGAAGAGGTGGCAAGCTTGGCCAGTTATGACCCCGAAGAGCGGCGTATTTTGATCTTCGCCGATAGTGAAAATGGCAAAGTGGTCGCACAATCGATTGCAACCCATGTTGGTGCGCGCATATTGTATACAGGGTCAACAATAGATGGCACAGCGCGACTGGCCGACTATCCGGCGGGGGATGCTGTATTTGTTGATGTGTCGCAGGATGGCGGCGTCGCACTTGATGTGTTTCTCGATCGGCTCGATGCGCTAGGGCGGGTTGATCGGGTGCCTGTGCTTGTGAACAGCGCGCCCGACTGTCTGGACCGGGTGTCGGCACGATTGAGCGCGCCGTCGGTCGCGCTGATGAGCCAAGCGAGTGCGGCCGACTGGGTAGCAACGCTGGCGATGTTCGGGACAATGATCGGTGGTGGGCGTGATCCCGTGCTGCACGAAGTCGCAGTCGATGATTCGTTGCGATTGCAACGGCTGGCCGATGAGGTTCAGCGGATCGCGCGGACGCTTGCCGATCTGGTTGGTAATGAGCCGCCGCCGCTACGTGGGGTCAGCGATGCGATGATCGGTTTTCGTGCCGAGCCGCGGGGCTATGCCGCGCCGCCCAGTGCAATAACAGCAGACGATGTGCGCGCGATCATCCGGCTGCGACGAATGCGCGACCGGTTTTTCCGCAGCGATCTGTTCGCCGATCCGGCGTGGGACATGCTGCTAGACTTGATGGCGGCGCGGCTTGAGCGGATGCAGGTGGCGGTATCAAGCTTGTGCATTGCCGCCGCTGTCCCGCCGACGACCGCGTTGCGTTGGATCAAAACGATGAGCGAGAATGGCATGTTCGTTCGCATTGCCGATCCTGAAGATGGCCGGCGCGTGTTTATTGCGCTGTCCGATGGCGCGGCAGCGGGGATGACGGCGTATCTGAGTGCGGCAAAGGCGCAGGGCGGGCTTGCGGTCTGACGCCTGTTGCGGCTACGGGCAGTTCAGCGGGCGCTTAGCTCAGTTGGTAGAGCATCTCGTTTACACCGAGAGGGTCGGCGGTTCAAGCCCGTCAGCGCCCACCAGTTTTTCCGCCGATCAAATCAACCGACCGTGGCGACGCCACATATGGATCGTGCGGATCGCCGCATAGGTGAACAGGCCAATCGGTCCGAACAGGAACGTGAGTGCAAGCGGCACGAGCATCGCCCAATGCGGCACGCCGATCTTGGCCGAATCCTCGGTTTCCCAACTGCCGACGAAAAGGTCGAAGCTGAGGTAATGCGTCCAGCCAAGCATGACGTTGCCGGGTAGCGAGAAGAGGGCAGTGACACCCGCCAGCGTGCTGAAACTTGCGCCGCGCACGGGCTGGGTGATCGTGAAAAGCTGGATGAAATAGGCGAGGGCAAGCATGACGGCGACGATGCGCGCCGTCCTGACGAGGCGCGTGCGGGCAAGCGGGGCGACGAGTAGCGTGAGCCAGCCCGTCACTGCGGCTGCCATGCACAGGCTAAATATGGTCTCAAGCGTCATCATTAACTCCGTCTATCCCTGAAGAACGCACAACACGCGTTAAAGCGCCCTGATGAGTTTCACGGCATAGGCCGCCCATGCCGGATCGGTGATAACTTGCTGCTTGCCGCCAGCGCCGAGCGGCAGGACTTGCAGCATACTGCCATCGCGGTTTATGAGGCGGCCGAAGATGAAGCGGCCTGCGGGGCGGGGTAGCAGGACGTCGCGGTTGAGCAGTGTACCGAAATTGTCGGGATCGACGCGCTGGCACCAGATGGTGTCGCCCGCACGATACTCGCCGATGGTGGTTTCGACCTGAATAGCGACCATGCCCGGCGCCGGGACAGGCGGCGCGGCGAAAGAGGCGCGGCGTGGGGCGTTGACGCCATCGGAATCGAGGATGGCGGCAACGGGCAGGTCGGCATGGTCGGGCAATTCGACAAGATCGCCCGCTGTAACATCCAGTGCGGTGGCAATGCGGTTTAACCAGCCAACCGATACGGTGCGTGTGCCGGTTTCGAGGCGACCGATCGTCTGGGCAGTGGTCGGCGGCGAGCAGCGTTCGGCGACGTCGAGGAGGGTCAGCCCCTTGGCGCGGCGAACTTCGCGGATGCGAGTGATCATGATTTTCCCCTTTTGTAACCAAACAGGATTTTCCCTTTCCTACAGCTTTGTCCCCATGGCAAGCAATAAGTCGGTGATTCTGGAGGGCTGGTGATGCTGCAACGCGAAATAGTGGAAACAATGGTGCCGTCCGGGCGAACCTTTGCGGTCAATGTGGCGGAGTCTCCACTTTCTTGGTTGCGGGCGCGCAACCTTGTTGATGCACGACAGTTCGAAGCGGGCGAGCGGCTGCGCGCGGATTATGAAATGGCGACGCTGGGGCCAAGCGTTACGATGCGATGGGACGCCAGCCCCATGGCAAAAGGGCGGCGAGGCGCGCCGATGGGGATCGATCCGACAATGGCGCAGATCGACGCGAAGCGTCGGTTCGAGCGGGCGATAGAGGGCGTCGGGCGGGGATTGTCAGATATTTTGTGGCGGATTGTGTGTGCGGGGGAATCATTGCCGACTGCGGAAAAGGCAATGGGATGGCCGACGCGGTCAGGAAGGGTTGTCCTGACACTGGCGCTTGACCGGCTGGGAGACGCTTATGGTTTGCGTTGAGGCTTTGGTTGTTTCCCACATGGTTTGCGGGGAGTAAGTTTCGGCTCTGGATTGACGGCGACGCCCGCCCTTTCGAGCATGTCACCGAATTCGGTGTCGGCGATGTAGCAGTCGAAATCATGACCGTGGGGCTTTGCGACAATCGGAAAGGGTTTCATGACATTCCACCGCTTCCCGAGCGTCGCGCCTAGCTCGGGTTTGAAACCAAAATCGGTCGCATTGTACCAGTTGGATGGCAAAATAAATTTTCCGAGGATGCTGTCCTTGTCATTGAGCGTGTAACCGAGGAACGTGACTTCGCGGCGCAGCGGGCGCACATCGACGCAGCCTTCTGCTTCCATCATTCGTGCTGGTCGGCGGGCAACATCGGCGCGGCTGAAATCGATGCAGCCAATCGCGGGCGCGAGCATAAGCAGGCGGATGCGGTTGCCGGTGTCGCCTGGCAATGCGGCAGGGCGGAGAAAATTCGGGCTGCCGTCAACGCCGTCAGTCAGATCGAAATCGAGCCTTTCGGTCTTGGTCAGGAAACCATCCGAATAGGGGGGATTGGACAGGGCGCTGAGTGCGACGGATGCGCCGCGGCTATGCGATATAACGAAGATGTCGCGGTTCTTTGCCAGCGCGAGAATGCGACGAAGGCCAAGCGATCCCGCGGTCTGGCTGTTGCCGATCGCC
Organism: Sphingomonas sp.; assembly: GCA_031362355.1. GTDB lineage: Bacteria > Pseudomonadota > Alphaproteobacteria > Sphingomonadales > Sphingomonadaceae > Sphingomonas_O. Next base: position 36,050 of record JANLSJ010000007.1, on the reverse strand, counting down.
TTGCTCCAGAAAGCAAGTGGCGCAAGGCTGAAGGCGTCCTTTGACGGAAGTTTGGCGAGACCGTCCCAATAAAATTCGACGACGCCGTCACTGGGTCCAAGCGCCATCCGGTCGCGGAGGCGATTGTAGGAAGCGCGGGCGTCTTCCTCATCGGTGTTGAAACCGTGGATCAGGATAAAGAATCGGGGATGAGCAGCAGCAAAATCGGCAATGAGGGCAAGCTGGCGCTTTTCATCGGCAACGATGTGCGCGCGGTATTCGGGGGCATTCAGGCCCGTTGTGAGAAGCGAGAAACCGCGTTTGATTTTGGCACAGGCAGCGCCGCATTTGTCGCGCCAGTCATCGGGATAGAAAGTGCCGTTCGCGTCGACATAAACGCGCAACACAGCCGGATCGTCGGCAACGTTCGGGAATGCCTGGGTTACAGGGTGATTGTTGCGGTATGCGCAGCCGGAGAGCAGGGCGAGCGCAAGTGTGGGCGCAAGTAGCGCACGAATTGAAATCATGCTGGAACTCTAGCATGAATTCATTGTGTGGTAATGCGGTTTGCGGACGGCGCATTGAATACGAATGCTAACCCCGTGACATACCCCTTCTTCCACCGCAGTGTTGCGGCAAAATAAATTGATTGCAGGAGAGCCCTTATGTCACCCCCCTTTACCCGCATGGCGGCTGGTGCCTTAGCACTGCTTTGGACTGGTTCCGCGCTCGCTGCTGCGCCCGCAACTGCAACGGCGGCGTCGCCCGATGGCTCGATTTCGGTGAAAGTTGAAACCGATAATGATGGTCGCGCGCAGTATTCCGTGACGCGAAAGGGCAAGGTGCTGATTGCGTCGTCGCGGCTGGGGTTTTTGCTGACCGACAGCGAGGCGATGGTGCGCGGCTTTGCGGTGGCGGGGTCGGAAACGGCGACGGGCGACGAAACGTGGCAGCAGCCGTGGGGCGAGCGGACTAATGTTCGCAATCATTATAACGAGTTGCTGGTGCGGCTGGTCCAGCCATCGGGGCTCAAACGCACGATGAATGTGCGCTTTCGCTTGTTCGATAATGGCATGGGGTTTCGTTATGAAATGCCCAAGCAACCGACCCTGACGACAATGAAAATCGCCGAGGAAGTGACCGAGTTCAACCTCGTCACGCCGGGCACGGCTTGGTGGGCGACCGCACAGGAATGGAACCGCGAGGAATATCTTTACAACAGGACACCCATCAGCGCCGTGTCCGCCGCGCAGACGCCGTTCACGATGCGCCTCGACGACGGCACGCACCTGAGTTTCCACGAAGCGGCACTGGTCGATTATTCGGGGATGTGGATCAAGCGGATCGAGGGGCAGTCGTTCCGCGCGCTGCTTTCGCCATCGGCTACGGGCCCGAAGGTCGTGCGCGGGACGCCGTTTTCGACGCCGTGGCGGACTATTCGCATCACGGATTCTGCGCCTGCGCTGTATGACAATGATCTGGAATTGAACCTCAATGAGCCGAACAAGCTGGGCGATGTCAGCTGGGTGAAGCCGATGCGCTACATCGGCATCTGGTGGGGAATGCACCTTGATCAGATGAGCTGGGCGCAGGGGCCGAAGCATGGCGCGACGACAGTGCGGGGCAAGGAATATATCGACTTCGCGGCCAAGCATGGCTTTGGCGGGGTGTTGATCGAGGGATGGAACAAGGGCTGGGACGGCAACTGGTTCGGGCATGGCGACGAATTTGATTTCACGACGGCGACGCCCGATTTCGATCTGAAAGCTGTGACCGATTATGGCCGGAGCAAAGGGGTGGCGCTGATCGGCCACCATGAAACCGGCGGGAATATCGCGGTTTATGAAGCGCAGCTCGAAGCCGCGATGGCGCTGTATCAGAAGATGGGCGTGCCTGCGGTCAAGTCGGGGTATGTCGCCGACGCGGGCGGGATCATCGCGCCGGGGGCCAAGCCGGGCGAGACGATCATGGAATGGCATGAGGGGCAACGCTCGGTCGTCCATCACCAGAAAGTCGTCGAGGTGGCCGCGCGGCACCGGATTGCGGTCAACCCGCACGAGCCGGTCAAGGATACCGGCCTGCGTCGCACCTATCCGAACTGGGTGTCGCGCGAAGGGCAGCGGGGGATGGAATATAACGCCTGGGGCCAGCCGGATAATGGGCCGGGGCATGAAGTTGACCTGATCTTCACGCGGATGCTGTCCGGCCCGATGGATTATACGCCGGGGGTGCTCTCGCTGGTCGGCAAGAACGGGCAGGGGATGACGTCGACAATGGCGAAGCAACTGGCGCTGTATATCGTGCTGTATAGCCCCATTCAGATGGCGGCGGATTTGCCGGAAAATCTGATCAAGCATCCCAAAGAACTGGCGTTTATTGGCAGCGTGCCGGTTGATTGGTCTGAGACCAAGATGCTGTCGGGGGAGGTCGGTGCTTTTGCCGTGATCGCGCGCAAGGCGAAGGGGACGCAGGACTGGTATGTCGGCGGCGTGACCAATGGCGAGGGGCGGACGACCGAGGTGGCGCTCGATTTTCTCGACAGCGGAAGAAATTACACGGCAACAATGTATCGCGACGGCCCCAACGCCGATTACCGCAAGGATACGCGCGGCGAGATCGAGGTCGTCATGAAGCCGGTGAAAAAGGGCGAGCGCCTGTCACTGCCCATGGGCGCGGGCGGTGGTTTTGCGATCAGGATTGCGGCGACGCGATAGCCGCGCGATGACGCAGATTATCCGGATCGAGCGGATCGGACGCGAGGGCGTGCCGGTGGTCGTGATCGATGATTTTGTGCCGCGCCCCGAGCTGCTGGCCGATGATGCGGCGATGCTCGGCTTCGCGCCGATGGGGGTGCATTATCCCGGCGTCCGCGCGGTCGTGCCGCCGGTGCTGGTCAGGCGCTTTGTCGAGCCGCTTGCGCCGCTAATCGCCGAGGTTTTCGGAGTGCGCGATTGCGTCGTGGTGGACGCGCTCTATTCGCTGGTGACGACGCTGCCCGAGGTGCTGACGCCGATCCAGCGGTTGCCGCATTTTGACGGCGTTGAGCCGGAGCGACTGGCGTTGCTCCATTTTCTGGGCGGCGCGCAGGGGAGCGGGACGGCATTTTACCGGCATCGGGCAACGGGGTTCGAGACCGTGACGGCGGTACGGCTGCCGGATTATGAGCGGGAATTGGAGCGCGAAATCGGTGCACGCGGCGTTCCGGATGCGGCTTATATCGCCGGGGATACCGACTTGTTCGAGGCGATCGCGCTGTTTGAAGGTCGCTATAACCGCGCGATCCTCTATCCGACCAACACGCTCCACTGCGCGCGTATCCCCGATGACCTGACGCTCTCCGCTGATCCTGCGACCGGTCGGCTCACCGTCAACACGTTTCTTATGGGTCGTGCATAAAATGAATACGTATGTGGAACCCTTCTGAATTCTGCGCGTCGGTTTAGGGGAAGTGTCAAGGCACCAGCTACGTGTGCCGTTTGTTAGGACGTGTGATTTTTGCACGCCGCAGAGGGGATTATGATGACAGCTTCCACGACCCTAATCCGTAACCGCCGTTCGCTTTCGGCGGGCGTCGCCGCCATCGCCCTGATCGTGAGCGCCCCTGCGCTGGCGCAGACGCCGGCGCCTGCAGACGAGGGCGAAATCATCGTAACCGGCATTCGTGGGTCGCTTGATTCTTCGGCGCGGCAGAAGCGCGCGACGCCGACGATTGTTGAATCGATCACAGCGGAAGACATCGGCAAGCTGCCCGATGTGTCGATTGCAGATTCACTCGCGCGCTTGCCCGGTGTGACGGCACAACGCCTTGAGGGTCGCGACCAGCGCTTGTCGATCCGTGGCCTTGGTCCCGATTTTTCGACGACGCTGTTGAACGGTCGCGAGCAAGTCACCGTCGGTGACAACCGCGGCGTTGAGTATGACCAGTATCCAAGCGAATTCTTCAACAATGTCGTTGTCCAGAAATCGCCCGATGCGTCGCTTATCGGTGCGGGCATTGCCGGCACGGTTGACCTGCGCATGCTGCGGCCACTGGCGCAGCGCGACCGCATCATTGCGATTCAGGCGCGTGGCCAGATGAACGGTTTGAAGAACCTAAATCCCGATTCACCGCGTTTCGGCTATCGCGGGTCGGCGACCTATGTCGACAAATTCGCGGACGACACCCTTGGTATTGCATTGGGTGTTTCGGTGACGTCGGCGCCGTCGCAGAACGAGCGCTATGCGGCATGGGGCTTCCCAAATGCACCTGAAGTCGGCGGTGCTCGTATTCTTGGCGGGGCCAAACCCTATGTCCAGTCGAACCTGCTCGACCGTTATGGTGCGGTTGCGACGATTGAATATGAACCCAGCGACAATTTCCATTCCACGCTCGATGTTCTCTATTCGAAGTTCAAGGAAACGCAGCGGCTGCGCGGGATCGAGTTTCCGATCAATCCGGGCTGGGGCAGCGGCGCGACAATCGCGCCGGGCTTTACTGTCGCGAATGGCATTGTGACCTCGGCCACGATCACCGGCGTCCAGGCCGTCCAGCGCAACGACATCAACAAGCGCGATGCCGAAACGCTGTCGATTGGCTGGAACAACGTCATTGGCCTAAGTGACACGACGAACCTGAAGATTGACGCAGGCTGGTCGCGGTCGACGCGCACCGACTTCCTACTCGAAACCTATACCGGCGCGGGCTATAATGGTGCGGGTCCGAAGGACACGATCAAGATCACGCAGAATCCCGACGGGACGTTCGATATTGTCCCGACGTTCAATTACACGAACACGGGGGCCGGCGGCGTCGGCATCACCGATCCGCGCGGCTGGGGCTATAATGGCACGACCGCTGTGGTTCAGGCGGGCTTTCTCAATCGCCCGAGCTTTACCGATGACCTGAAATCGCTCCGCGCCAGCCTCGACGGCGAGTTCGGTGGGTCAAGCGTGTTCAAGGGTTGGGAATTTGGCGCGAATTATAGCCGCCGCAAAAAAGTCAGCGCTTACCAGTCATTCTTCCTGTGTCCCAAGGGTGCGGGAACCGGCTGCACCGTGGCGAGTGGCACTCCGACATTCGTTCCGGTGCCCGACGCCGCGAAGCTTACGACGAATGTGTCGCTCGATTATCTCGGCGTGCCGGCGATGCTGACGCTTGATCCGCTTTACCTGTATAATAACACGTTGAACCCTGTTTTCGACAACCGTCCGGTCTCGCTGGTCCGTGATAACTCGATTACCGAAGACGTGTTCACCGGCTATGCGATGATCAAGATCGACGGGACGCTGGGCGGCAAAGCGCTGGCGGGATCGATCGGCACGCAGGTTGTCCACACCAAGCAAAGCTCCGACGGTTCGATTTCGAACTTCAGCAACGGCACGGTGTCGGTCTTTCCGGCAAGCGGCAAGGCGAGCTACACTTATGTGTTGCCAAGCATGGCGCTCTCGCTCGAGCTCATGGACAATACCTATGTCAAGCTGGGCGCATCGCAGAGCATGGTTCGTGCGCGACTTGACCAGCTTCGCATCAACCAGGAGTTCAGTATCGATCTGGCGCGGCTCGGTTCGCAAATTCCGGGGCAAAGTGTGTTCAGTTCGAACGGTGGCAACATCGCGCTGCGACCGTATCTGGCGACCAATGTCGACCTTTCGGTCGAGAAGTATTTCGCCAATTCGGGCTATATTTCGGTGGCGGGCTATTTCAAGAAGCTGTCGAACTTTGTTGATCCGCGCGACAACTTTCTGTTCGATTTTTCGTCAGCTGTAGCTAGCCTGACGCCTGCGCAACGCCTGATCGTCGGGACGACAATCGGCACGGTCAATGCGCCGTCAAACCGCGGCAAGGGTGATTTGCTCGGGGTTGAAGCCACATTGTCGTTGCCGTTCAGCAACATCAGTTCGGCGCTTGACGGGTTCGGCTTCTTCGGCAGCGGCTCCTACACCGACAGCACGATCAAGCTGGGCAGTAACCCGACGCAGGCGATCACGCTCCCCGGCTTGTCGGACTTCGTGGCCAATGCGTCGCTCTATTTTGAAAAGAATGGGTTCCAGATACGCGGCAGCTATCGCTATCGTTCAAAGTTCCTGGCGGAAATCGCAGGCCTCTCGGCCAATCCTGAGTTCCGCACTGCGCGCGCAGAAGCAATTGTCGATGCCCAGATCGGTTATGAATTCCAGGCGGGTCCGCTCAAGGGGCTGTCGATCATGGCGCAGGCCAAGAATTTGACTGACCGTCCGTTCATCACGTACGAAAATGACGATCCGCGGCAGGTGCGCGAGTATCAGCGCTATGGACGTGATTACTATCTGGCGGTCAGTTACAAATTCTGATCCCGGGTCGCGGGAACCGGTCGGGCCATGCTAAAGTCCGCCGGTTTTCCCGTTAAGGAGCAAAAGGTGATTGAGGCTGAACCACTCCGGATTGTGATAGCCGGTGGTGGCACATCCGGGTGGATGGTCGCAGCCGCAATGGCGCATTTTCTTGAGAGCGGGTTTCATGTCTCGCTGGTCGAATCCGAGGAGATCGGCACCGTCGGCGTCGGCGAAGCCACGATCCCGCAAATTCGGTTGTTCAACGACGCGCTCGGGCTCGACGAGAATGCGTTTCTTGCTGCGACGCAGGGGACGTTCAAGTTGGCCATCGAATTCGTGGGCTGGGGCAAAGCGGACTCGCGCTATATGCATGCCTTTGGTGATGTTGGGCGTGATGTTGGACTGCTCCCCTTTCACCAGAATTGGGTTCGCGCGCGGCAAGAAGGGATTGGCGACGATCTGTCAGCTTATTCGCTGAACAATCTCGCGGCACTCGATAATCGCATGCAGCGTGGGCCTGCGCGCACCGCAAAGATGCTGCCCGACATGCCTTACGCGTTTCATTTTGATGCGGGGCTGTATGCGCAATATTTGCGGCGCTTTGCCGAGCCGCGCGGGGTGGAGCGGACTGAGGGGAAGATTGTCGAGGTCAAGCGCGACGGTGAAAGTGGCGACGTGTCGTCGCTGCGGCTCGACAATGGCGCGGTGGTCGCGGGCGATGTGTTTATCGACTGCACCGGGTTTCGTGGGCTGTTGATCGAGGAGACGCTGAAAGCGGGTTATGAGGACTGGACGCACTGGTTGCCATGCAATCGTGCGCTGGCTGTGCCGTCCGAACGCGGCAAGGACTTCACGCCTTATACGCGCTCGACGGCGCATTCTGCGGGCTGGCAATGGCGCATCCCTTTGCAGCACCGGACGGGCAATGGGATTGTCTATTCGAGCGAATATCTGAGCGATGACGAGGCGGCGTCGCGCTTGCTTGCCGGGCTGGATGGCGAAGCGCTGGCCGATCCGCGTCCGATCAAGTTCGTGACGGGCAAGCGGCGCGAAATGTGGAAGGCCAATGTCATTGCGGTTGGGCTGGCATCGGGTTTCATGGAACCGCTCGAATCGACCAGCATCCACATGATCCAGTCGGCGATTTCGCGTATCCTGAAGCTGTTGCCGGGGCGGACGACGACGCAGGCGGACCGCGACGAATATAACCGTCAAAGCGATTTCGAATATGAGCGGATCAGGGATTTTCTGATCCTGCACTACATCGCCAACGAACGCGATGAACCGTTCTGGCAGGCGTGCCGCGAGCGACCGATTCCCGAGACGCTGGCGCACAAGCTCCGCCTCTGGCGCGGCAATGGCCATATCACGCGCGAGCATGAGGAATTGTTCACCGAAGTCGGCTGGTTTCAGGTGCTGGTGGGGCAGGGGATTATCCCGGCGGGGACGCACCCGATTGCGGGCAGCATATCGAAGCAGGATTTGCAGGAGTATATGGACGTGATTGCCAAGCTGAATGCGCGCGAAGTGGCGCAAATGACGGACCATGCCGCCTTTGTTGCGCAACATTGCGCGGCGCGCGAGGCGGTGGCGGCATGAGCATTACCGCCGCCCTCCTGATGCTGGCTGGCGCGACCCCCGCCGTCGATTACCGCGCGCGGTTGCCCGAAGACGAAGTCATGTATTTCATGCTGCCCGACCGGTTTGAGAATGGCGATGCGTCGAATGACCGGGGGGGCTTGAACGGCGACCGACTGAAGACGGGCTTTGACCCGACATCGAAAGCGTTTTTCAACGGCGGCGACCTGAAAGGGCTGACCGCGCGGTTGGACTATATTCAGGGCATGGGCGTCACCGCGATCTGGCTGGGCCCGATTTTCAAGAACAAGCCGGTGCAGGGCGCGCCGGGCAATGAGTCCGCCGGCTATCACGGCTATTGGGTGACCGACTTTACCACAGTCGACCCGCATCTCGGCACCGATGCCGACATGAAGGCCTTCGTAGATGCGGCGCACGCGCGTGGCATAAAGGTCTATATGGACATCATCGCGAACCATACGGCGGATGTGATTGCGTATCGCGAGTGTCCGAACAGCAGTTGCGCCTATCGCAGCCGCGCGGATTATCCGTATCAGCGGCGGGGCGGGCCGAATGGCGTTGCGATCAATGCGGGTTTTGCGGGCGATCAAGTCCAGACGGCAGAGAATTTCGCGAAGCTGACCGATCCAAATTATGCCTACACGCCGTTCGTGCCCAAGGGCGACGAGAAGGTGAAAGTGCCCGCGTGGCTAAATGACGTCACACTCTATCACAATCGCGGGAATACAACTTTCACCAACGAGAACTCGACGATGGGGGACTTTGTCGGGCTCGATGACCCGATGACTGAAAATCCGCGTGTTGTGCAGGGATTTATCGATATTTATGCGTCGTGGATTGATCGTTACGGCATCGACGGATTTCGCATCGATACGGCCAAGCATGTGAACCCGGAATTCTGGCAGGCATTTGCGCCTGCGATGATCGCCAAGGCCAAAGCGAAGGGCATTCCGAACTTCCATGTCTTCGGCGAGATTGGGGGGATTGGTCTCGAGCCGGGAAAGCTCGCGGCACATACGCACAGGGACGGTTTGCCGTCTGTTATCGACTTCGCATTCCGACAGGCAGTGATCAACACCGTTGGCGGCACCGCGCCGACCGACCAACTCGAAGAACTTTTTGCCCAAGACCCGCTGTATAAGGGCGGAGAAGCGGTCGCGCGGATCCAGCCGACGTTTATCAGCAACCACGACAATGGCCGCTTTGCATTTTATGTTCGCCGGAGTTTCCCCAAAGCGGGTGATGACGAAGTATTGAAGCGGGTAATTCTCGGTCATGCGATGCTGATGACACTGCGCGGTGTGCCAGTGATCTATTCGGGCGACGAGCAAGGATTTCCGAGTGACGGCGAAGATCAGGCAGCACGCGAGACCCTGTTTGCATCGAAAGTCGCGTCCTACAACGACAATGATCTGATCGGGACCGATGCCACCACGGCGACGGCTAATTTCGTGACGACACACCCGATCTATCGTGCGCTTGCCGAAATGGCGAAAGTGCGGGCGATGGAACCCGCGTTGCGGCGCGGCAGGCAACTGCTGCGCGCGCGCACTGACAAGCCGGGGTTGTTCGCCGTGTCGCGCCTTCTCGATGGCCGCGAAGTGCTGATCGCGTTCAATACGTCGACGACCGCTATCGACGTAAATGTCGAAATCGAGGTTGGGTCATCGACCTTCACATCCCTGCATGGAAACTGCGCGCCCTCTGCCTCGGCACCGGGCAGTGTTCGCGCGACGATTGCGCCGCTCGACTATATCGTCTGTGCCGCGAACGTCGCAAAATGAACGAACCTAAACGTGCGACGATGACTGCGACCAAGGACGAATGGTGGCGCGGTGCGGTTATCTATCAGATTTACCCGCGCAGCTTTGCCGATTCAAATGGCGATGGCATCGGCGATCTGCCGGGAATTACGGCGCGGCTTGAACATGTGGCATTACTCGGTGTTGAAGCCGTCTGGATTTCGCCTTTCTTCACATCGCCGATGAAGGACTTCGGTTATGATGTTGCCGATTATCGCGATGTCGATCCGATTTTCGGAACGCTCGAAGACTTCGATGCGCTCGTTGCGCGTGCGCATGATCTTGGTCTGAAAGTCATCATAGATCAGGTTTATTCGCACACATCGGATGCGCATGCCTGGTTTGCCGAAAGCCGATCAAGCCGGATCAATGCCAAGGCTGACTGGTATGTCTGGGCGGATCCCAAGGACGACGGCTCGCCGCCTTCGAACTGGCAATCGGTTTTTGGCGGCCCCGCCTGGACGTGGGATGCGCGGCGTCGCCAATATTACATGCACAATTTCCTGACCTCACAACCTCAGCTCAATGTCCACAATCCCGATGTGCAGGAAGCATTGCTTGATACAGCGCGCTTCTGGCTCGATCGCGGGGTGAACGGGTTCCGGCTCGATGCGCTCAACTTCGCGATGTTTGATCCGGCGTTCACAGACAATCCCGCCGCACCGCCGAGCAACAGCGTGAAGACACGGTCGTTTGATTATCAGGAGCGGGTTCACAACCAGTCGCACGTTGATATTCCGCACTTTATCGAGCGCATTCGGGCACTGACCAATCACTACTCCGGCGTCTTTACCGTGGCTGAAGTTGGCGGGACAAGTGCGATTGCCGAAGCCGAGAAGAAAGCGTTCATCGCGGGGAATGCGCGGCTGAACAGCGCATATGGTTTTGAGTTTCTCTATGCTGATGCGCTGACACCCTCACTGGTCCGCGAAACGCTGGAGAATTGGCCCGAAAGCGACGGTTGGCCAAGCTGGGCATTCTCGAACCATGACGCGCCGCGTGCGGCATCGCGCTGGGCGGCGCCCGAGCATCGCCAGGCATTTACGCGGATGGCTTTGTTTCTGCTGCTGTGCCTGCGTGGAAACGTGTTTTTGTATCAGGGCGAGGAGCTGGGGCTGACGCAGGTTGAAATCGGTTTCGATCAGCTTCAGGATCCCGAAGCGATCGCAAACTGGCCGCTGACGCTGAGCCGGGACGGCGCAAGGACGCCGATGCCGTGGGTTGCCGATGCGCCAAATGCAGGATTTACAGACGGAGCGCCGTGGTTACCGGTTGGCGCGGACAATCATGCGGCGGCGGTCGATGTTCAAGAAGATGATCCGCACTCGATACTGGCGCTGACCCGGCGGCTCGTCGCGTTTCGAAATGCCAGTGAGGCACTGCGGACGGGGAGCATCAAAGTCGTTGAGGCATCGGACAATGTGCTCGCGTTCGAACGGATGTCGGCGGGCCAGCATCTTTTGTGTCTCTTCAATTTCAGTGCCGAGCTTCGTCAATGGGAACCGGTGCAGCGCGACCGTTGGCGGCTCGTTGAATGCGTCAATGGGGCCGACGGATGGGCGCTACCGCCCTTTGGCGCGCTGATCGCGGAACAGATCGCCTGATGACCGAGGCGCCGTTCCGCATTGTTGTGCTGGGCGGCGGGACGGCGGGGTGGATGGCGGCCAATCTGATTGCGCACCGCTGGGCCGACCGCAACATCAGCGTCACCGTGGTGGAATCCCCCGACATCGGGATCATCGGTGTTGGTGAGGGGTCGACGCCGCAGCTGAAAGCGATCTTCGATGCGCTGGGGATCGCCGAACGCGAATGGATGCCCGCGTGCAATGCGACCTACAAGACGGGGATCAGCTTTCATGGCTGGTCAACGCGCGCGGGTTTCGAGGCGTATTTCCATCCGTTCCAGACCGAGATTGACGGGCACACCGCGTCACAATATTATTTCCACACGCGGGCGCGGCGGACGGGGCGTGATGTCTGGGCGCACCCGGATCGGTTTTTCCTGACAGCGCGGTTGGCGCAGGGTCGGCTTGGTCCGATTGCCCCGCCGAATTTTCCGTTCGGCATTGGCTATGGCTACCATTTCGATGCGACGCTGGTCGGGGTGTTTCTGCGCGATCATGCCGTGAAGACGCTGCGGGTGGCACATCTGGAGCGCACGGTGCACGAGGTAATCCTTGATGATCGCGGGTGTGTCGCAGCGTTGCTGACCGATACCGGCGAACAGATCGAGGGCGATTTCTTTATCGACGCGAGCGGCTTCCGCTCGACGATATTACAGGGAGCGCTGGGCGAGCCGTTCCTGCCCTTCGCGAGCAACTTGTTCAACGACAGTGCGATTGCGATGCCGACGCCGAACGATCCGGGGCCGCTTGCCTGTGAAACGCGCGCGACGGCGCTTGAGGCGGGCTGGGTGTGGAAAATCCCGCTGACCAACCGGACCGGCAATGGTTATGTTTATGCCTCGGCGTTCAAGAGCGCGGACGAGGCCGAAACCGAATTGCGCACGCATCTCGGCATGCTCGACAGCGATACGCCCGCGCGGCATCTGAAAATGAATGTGGGGCAGGTGCGGGGGAGTTGGGTGAAGAACTGCCTCGCGGTCGGTTTGGCGCAGGGGTTTATCGAACCGCTCGAAGCGACCGCACTGCATATCGTGCAAGCCACGGTTGAGGGGTTTATCGAAGCGTTTGCGGCGGGCGATTTCACCAACCGCGATGCCGAGCGGTTCAATAACGAGATCGCAGCGCGCTATGAGGGCATCCGCGATTATATCGTCGCGCACTACCGGATGAACCAGCGCACCGACACTGACTATTGGCGCGCCAATGCGGCGAACCAGTCGATTTCGGATTCGCTCAAAGGCATCATGACCTGCTGGTTCCAAGGGGGCGATTTGTGCGCCGAAATCGCAGGCCAGGATATTGGCCGTTATTATCCGTCGTTGTCGTGGCATTGCTTGCTCGGCGGCTATGGCACTTATCCCGACGAATCCAAGCTGAAGCCGCCCGAGCCGGGTCTCGCGCTCGCCGATATGGCCAAGGTAGATGCGTTTATTGCGGGGTGTGCCCAGAATTTTCCGGCGCATAGTGCTGTGCTCGCCGGACTGGTCTAGGGTTTCGGGATGACACCGGCCCAACTCAGCATCGCTTTCTTTCTACAAACCGCTGTTATCCTTATTGTCTGTCGGCTTGTCGGCACGGCCGGACAGCGCTGGTTTCGCCAGCCGCGCGTTGTTGGCGAGATGGTTGCGGGTGTCCTGCTCGGTCCCAGCCTGTTCGGGCTGATCGCGCCGCAGGTTCAGGCGTTCATCTTTCCGCCTGAATCCAAGCCTGTCCTATTCGTGATCGCGCAGCTTGGCGTGGGCATGTACATGTTCCTTGTCGGGCTTGGTTTTGATCGCAACGAGTTTCGCGCCAGTGGAAAGGCAGCCGCTGCGGTTTCGATTGCCGGGATGGCAGCACCTTTCCTCGCAGCCGTCCTGATGACGCCGTGGCTGATGGGCATCGACGGATTGTTCACCCCCAAAGTCACGCAATTCGAGGCAACCTTGTTCATGGGCGCAGCGATTGCGATCACAGCATTTCCCATGCTGGCGCGGATCATCCACGAGCGCGGGCTGTCGGGCACGGCAATGGGGACGTTGTCGTTGTCCGCGGGGGCCATCGATGATGCAGGAGCGTGGATATTGATTGCGCTGGTGCTTGCCAGCTTCGGCGACGGGCCGATGGTGGCGGTGCTCGCGATTGGCGGGGGCATCGGCTTCGCGCTGGTGATGGTGTTCATCGCCCCGCGCCTGCTCGCGCGGCTGGGGCCCGCGGCAGAAGCGGTGAAGGGGATCGACCATAACCTCCTCGCCATCTCGCTGATCCTGTTCATGATGTCGGCATGGGCAATGGATGCGATTGGTATTCATGCCGTGTTCGGGGGATTTTTGCTCGGCACGGCAATGCCGCGCGGCGTGTTTGCCGACGGGCTACGCGCGAAGCTTGAACCGATGGTTGTCGTCCTGCTGCTGCCCTTCTTCTTCACATATTCGGGGCTTCACACCGAATTGTCATTGGTGACCAATCCCGCGTTGTTGGGCGTGACGCTCGCGATCCTTGCAGCGTCGATTATTGCCAAGGGCGGTGCCTGCTATGCAGCCGCGCGACTGGGCGGGCAGGATCATGCCTCGGCAATGGGCATCGGCGCGCTGATGAATGCGCGCGGGTTGATGGAATTGATCGTCATCAACATCGGCTTGCAGCGCGGGATCATTGGTCCGGCCTTGTTTGCCATGCTCGTGTTGATGGCAATCGTGACGACATTGATGGCGTCGCCATTGTTCGAGGCGGTCTATGGCCGCGCGGCGCGAGCGCGGGGAGAACTGGTGTGATGTTTCGATTGATCGTGGCGTTGATGGCCTTCGCTTTGGCGCTCCCCGCAGCGGCACAACCGACCAGCCGCCCGCATGTTGCGTGGGCCAAAAATGCCAATATCTATGAAGTGAACATCCGCCAGTTCACGCCCGAAGGCACAATAACGGCGTTCGAAAAACACCTGCCGCGCCTCAAGAAAATGGGGGTTAAAATCTTGTGGCTGATGCCCGTCCAGCCGATCGGCGCGAAGAATCGTAAGGGGACGCTGGGCAGCTATTATTCGATCCGCGACTACACCGCCGTGAACCCCGAATTCGGGACGATGACCGATTTCAAACGCATGGTCCGCACCGCGCAGGGGATGGGGTTCAAGGTCATTCTCGACTGGGTCGCGAACCATACGGCGTGGGACCACCCGTGGGTCACGGCGCATCCCGAATGGTATAAGCGTAACACGGCGGGTGAGGTCGTCAGCTATAATTTCGATAATGGCCGCGAGATTGAATATTGGACTGACGTTGTCGGGCTTGACTACAAGCAGGATGCCCTGTGGCCCGCGATGATCGACGCCATGAAGTTCTGGGTGCGCGAGGCGGGGATTGACGGTTTTCGCTGCGATGTGGCGATGTTGATGCCCGAACCCTTCTGGGCGCAGGCGCGGGCGGAACTTGATGCGATCAAGCCGATGTTTCTGCTTGCCGAAGCCTCCGAACCCGGACTGCACACGCGCGCGTTTGACGCGACTTATCACTGGAAGTTGCAGGAGCTGCTGGTTGAGATCGCGCAGGGCAAGAAGACCGGCGATGACTTGCGTCGCTTTTACGCCAATCCGGACCCTGCTTTTGCACCCGATGCGTGGCGGATGAACTTCACCAGCAATCACGACGTCAATTCGTGGCACGGTAATGATGCAGAGAATTTTGGCGCTGGGTTCGAGGCATTTGCGGTGCTGGCGGTGACATTGCCTGGCATCCCGCTGGTCTATGGCGGGCAGGAAGGGGTGCTCGACAAGCGCATCGCGTTTTTCGAAAAAGACGCGATTGACTGGAAGGGCTATCCGCGCGTCGCTCTTTATACGCGGTTGCTCACATTGAAGACCAAGCATCCGGCGCTGTGGAATGGCACGGCAGGTGGAATGACCGCTTTCCTTGAAACGGGCAGCCCGCACGTTGTGGCGTTCACGCGGACGCGGGGGCGCAGCAAGGTGCTGGTTGTCGCCAACTTGTCGAACATCACCCATGTGACGGCTTTTGGTGTCCTAGCGCCGTGGGCGTGGTCGGTCACTGAGGACAAGTGAGCCCCCGACCGGCCGTCAGAACCAAAACCTTACCCCCGCGACAAAGTTGACGACGTCGGCATCGTCTCCGGCGGCGCGGGCAAAGCGGGCAGTCTTGCCCGCCTTCTTTGCCCATTCAATACCGACATAAGGCGCGAATTCACGTTTGATTTCGTAGCGCAGGCGGAGTCCGAGTTCGAGATCGGACAAACCCGAACCGAGGCCGTTCGCGGGCACGTCCTGTGCGGCAAAGTTGAGTTCGGCGCGTGGTTGCAGGATCAGTTTTTGCGTGATCCGCTGGTCGTAACTTGCTTCGAGCCGTGCCAGCACATCGCCTTTATCGGACACGAAGAATTGCGCGCCAACGTCGAACCAATAGGGGGCCAGCCCCTCAAGCCCGATGACGGCATAGCCGCGCGACGGGCTGGGGCGCACGTCATTACGGACGCCGGCTTCGAGATTGAAGTAAGGTGAGATCGCGCGGCCATAGAGCAACTGGAACTCGGCCTGTTCGGTTGCGCCGCCGAAGGATCCTTCGCCTTCGGTTTTGACGATCAGGCGGTTGATGTCTCCGCCGAACCAGCCTTCGCCTTCCCAGCGGTAGCCATCCGCTCCTTTGCGCACCTGCACTTCGGCGAGGTTGAACAGGATCATCGAGTTGCCGAGACCACCATTTTCGTGGCGCAGAGCTTTGCGGGCCTGCGCCATTTCGGTCGGATCGAACAGCACGTCGGCGGCATGATCGACTGGAGGGGCGGGTGCTTGTGCCGTAGCGGTTTCATCCGCGGGCGCCGGCATCCTATGCCCGGCATGAGGATCAGCGGCAGGGGGTGGGGCTTGGGCCAAAGCGGGGGTTGCGACTGCCAGCGCAAATGCCGCCGCGATCAACCGCTTCACGCCGCGTCCTTGTCATGGCGCACGGTCACGACGCGGAACATGCCCGAATGCATGTGGAGCAGCATGTGGCAATGAAACGCCCAGTCGCCAAGTGCATCCGCAGTCAGATCGAACGAGACCTTGCCGCCGGGCAGGACGTTGACCGTGTGCTTCAGGGGGTGATGACCCGGGTTGCCGGTCACGACCTCGAAGAAATGACCATGCAAGTGAATGGGGTGCGGCATCATCGTATCATTGATCAGGGTGACGCGGACGCGCTCGTTGTGACGGAACGCAATCGGGTCCGCACCGTCGCTATATTTCACCCCGTCGAATGACCACATATAGCGTTCCATATTCGCCGTCAGATGCAGGTCGATTTCGCGCGACGGCGCGCGCTTGTCTGGGTTGGGCGCGAGCGACTTCAATTGTTTGTAGGTGAGCACGCGGTGATCGACGTCTTCGAGTCCCGTCGGGCGCTCGCCGGTGCGGTCGACCGGCGTTGGCGACAAGCTGGCGACGCCCGGCCCCATTCTGACCTGCGGCGCAACCTTCGGATCGCGCATGTCCATCGCGCCCATGTCATGCCCCATCGCGCTGTGATCCATGCCCGCCATGTCGTCCATCCCCATGTCCTTCATGGTGAGCAATGGACGCTCGCGGATTGCCGGAATAGGCGCGATCATCCCCATGCGTGGGGCGAGTGTCGCGCGGCACTGGCCCGAGCGGTCGATGGCTTCGGCGATAAAGCCATAAGCCTGATCGGCTTTGGGTTCGATGATCACGTCATAGGTTTCGGCAACGGCGATCTGGAACTCGTCAGTCTCGACTGGCTGCACCGCCTGGCCGTCGGCATGAACAACCGTCATCGGCAAGCCGGGGATGCGGACGTTGAAATTGGACATGGCCGAGGCATTGATGATGCGCAGGCGGACGCGCTCGCCGGGGGTGAACAGTCCGGTCCAGTTCTCCAGCGAACTATGGCCGTTGACCAGATAGGTGTAGGTTGACCCCGTGACGTCAGAAATATCGGTCGGGTCCATCAGCATCTTGCCCCACATCCGGCGGTCCGCGGAGGATTGGTCCTTTCCGGCAAGTTGCCCGGCCAGCGTTTGCTTTTGCGTATTGAAGTAGCCGGCCATCTTCTTGTTTTTCTGGAAAATCCTGTGGGGGTGCATAAAACTCCAGTCGGACAGGACAATGACATGCTCGCGGTCACAGGCGACCGGATCGTGCTCCGCCGGGTCGATGACAATGGCGCCGTAAAGCCCCATCGCTTCCTGCATGCCCGAATGGCTGTGATACCAATAGGTGCCCGACTGGCGGATCGGGAATTCATAGACGAAGGTTTGTTTGGGTTTGATGCCGGGAAAGCTGATGCCGGGAACACCATCATATTGGAAGGGCAGCAGGATGCCGTGCCAATGGATCGAGCTGTCTTCGTCCAGCGTGTTGGTCACCGACAGCCGTACATTCTGCCCTTCTTTCAGCCGAAGGATCGGCGCGGGCAGCATGCCGTTGACGGTAATGGCGTGTCCCGATTTGCCGGCTGTCTTAAACGTGCTGTGGCCGATGCGCAGCGCGATGTTTTCGCCTGAAACCGTGTCTGATGCAGCGTTTAATCCGTGCGTCCCGCTGCGTGCCCACGCCGGGAAAAGCGGGGCAATGGCGAGCGCGCCTCCGGTGATGGAGGCGGACCGCAAGAGCGTGCGGCGGTCTATCGAAAAGGGCATATTTATCCTCAACGCGCGCGGGACGCCGATCCTCGACGTCTAGTCAGCAAGCGGACGCAGTTTGACGCCTTGACCGCTGCCGATACCGACGCTTGCGGTTAACCCGACTTTGCCGCAGCCGACAAGGAAAATGCTGCGATCCTGACACGGCGTTGTCGTGGGGATCAGGCCATTGCGTTCGGCCGAGACATTCTGGATGCTCGGGTCGCCAGCTTCTTTGAGCAGATAGGGCACCCGCCAGCGATCCGCCCGCCTGCGCCCGCAAACGATGATTTCATTGCCCGCTTTTGGCGCGGAGCATCGCGGCTCGACGCGGGTCATCGCTTGATATTTCTGGATCGTCGGTGGTTCTGCGGCCTGCACCGGGGCGGCGATCGCTGCCAACAAACTCCACGCGATTCTCGACTTTGCCATATCTCTACCCTAACGCGCCGACATTACAGCTTAAGGAACATGAATAGATGGTTGCTGCAAGTCAGGTCCTTGACCGCGTGCTCGTATTGGAAATGGTGCGCGTGACCGAAGCGGCGGCGGTGGCAGCATCGACGCTGATCGGGCGCGGCGATGAGAAGGCGGCGGACGCGGCGGCCGTCGAGGCGATGCGCGCGGCGCTCAACGAACTCTATATGGACGGGACTGTCGTCATCGGTGAAGGCGAGCGCGACGAAGCGCCCATGCTCTATATCGGCGAGAAGGTCGGCTCGGCGATCGGCAAGGGACCGAAGATCGACATCGCGCTCGATCCGCTCGAGGGGACGACGATCACGGCGAAAGCAGGGCCGAATGCGCTCGCGGTGCTGGCGGTGGCGGAGCATGGCAATCTGCTCAACGCGCCTGATGTTTACATGGACAAGCTGGCGGTGGGGCCGGGGTATCCCGACGGGATCATCGACCTCAACAAGACGCCGACCGAGAATGTTCAGGCGCTTGCGGGGGCGAAGGGCGTGAAGCCTCACGAGATCATTGCCTGTGTGCTGGATCGCCCGCGTCACGAGAAACTGATTGCCGAACTGCGCGCGGTCGGATGCGGGATTGTGTTGATCGATGACGGTGACGTTGCGGGCGTCATCGCGACGACCAATCCTGATACGACGATCGACATTTACATGGGATCCGGTGGCGCACCCGAAGGCGTGCTCGCGGCGGCGGCGCTGCGCTGTGTCGGCGGGCAGTTCAAGGGGCGGCTGATGTTCCGCAACGATGACGAGCGGGCGCGGGCACGGAAATGGGGGATCACCGATCTCGATCATATTTATGATCTGACCGAACTGGCCAAAGGCGACTGCATCTTTGCCGCAACGGGCGTGACCGACGGTTCGCTGCTGGCAGGCGTCAAGCGGCTGCGCGACGGGCGGATGACGACAGAGAGCGTTGTGATGCGGGCGAGTTCGGGGACCGTCCGCTGGGTGAAGAGCGAACGCGCGAAACCTATTTGATGCGCGTCCGGAAGCGGATCGTAAAGCTGGGCTGACCGCCAGCGGTGGCCGCGGGCATCGTTCCCGACGGAATGATCCGGACGCCCGTGATGGCATCGTCATAGCCTGCGCCATCGGGCGTCAGCGCTGCACCCCAGCCCGTCGCGCCGCCTGCCGTCTTGGTCCACGATACGCATGTCGCATAGGGGCAGGAGATTGGTGATCCGCCGCCGAGCGTGTCCGAATAGGTCACGGCGGTGCCAAGAACATAGCTGCCCAGCGTGGTCGGGACCGGATCGATAATCGTGATCGTGTTCGCATCGACCGGTCCGGTGCCCGCATTGGTGACCGTGATCGCATATTCGACAATCGCGCCGGGGATCATCTTCGGGTTCGTCGCGCCGTTGACCGGATCGGAGATGAGCGTCGTTGTCTTGGTCATCGTCAGATTGGCGGCGTTGGGCTTGGGATTGTTAGTGATCGTGCAGCGGATATTATCCCCCAAAGCGGGCGTTACCGTGCCGCCGACGGTCGAGGGCAGGGGCGTGGTCGAACTCGTGTAGAGGTTCGTGCACGCCATCGTTGAGGTATAGTAAGTAAGATTAGTGGTGCCCGAAGCCACTTCGTTGAAGCTGTAGGCAGCGCCAACGGTCACGAGCTGTGTGGGTGTATTCGCATTGCCCACGGTCGCGCCGGTGCCGGTCGTCGTGGTCGTCGCCACTGTCGTCGCGCCGGTATTGATGTTCATGATGAACTGATCGCCGGCGAACACCCGTGTCCCGCCGAGCGCTTTGGTCAAGCGCAGGCGGGGCAGCGGTGTGTTGATGAAGTTGCAGTTTACGGCATCGCCATAAGCCAGCGGACCGAAGCTGTAGGATGTCGTCGCAAGATTGTTCGGGAGCGGGGTTGTCGAGCTCGCATTGGTGTTGGTGCAGGTCAGGCGACCGCTGTAACTGGCCAGCGGGCTGACGCTGCCTGCTGCCATCACTTCTGAAAGCGTCAGCGGCAGGCCAGACGCAAGCGACACCGTCGCCGATGTGAAGGGTCCATTACCGATGCCGGTGGTCGTCCCCGACGTCAGGATCGCACCGGTGCCGGTCGATGCGACACGATAAGTGAATTGATCGGCGGCATCGATCCGCGAGCTGACAATGTTTTTGGTTAGCTTGAGCGAGGCAAAGCGCACCGCGAACATCGCCCCCTGCAAACCGCTGCCAACCAACGTGCTCGACACCGTCGTCGGGGTTGTGCTGCCGACGATGTATCCGCCGACGTTGCCCGTCAGCCCTGCGCCCGATTCAGTGAAAGTCGTGCCGGTGTTGGTGATCGTTGGATATTGGCTTCCGGTGATCGGGTTGACCTGATCGAGGATCGTCCAGTTGCCGCCGTTGGTCGTGAATGAAAGCGTTTCGGTGCCGTCGGTCGATTCAGCGTCAGCACCGATAAACATATAGGCCGTTGTCGCACCGGCGCCCGGCGGCGGCGTAATGGTGATGCTGCTTAGTTGCACCGTGACGGTCGCGCCGCTGGTGATCGTGTAAAGGATCGGACGCCCCGGAATGCCGAGAAACGCACTGTTGCCAACGGCAGCGCCGGTCCACGACGGCGCGGGACGGTCTGCAAGCGCGCCTGCCGGACCGGTGGTTCGCAGCGTTAGCGTCATCGTCGAGCCATCGGTCAGCGTGAAACTGAACGGCTGGCCGCCGACCGATCGCGCGGTCGCATCGTTGTACCCGGTGAAGTCGAGCCAGCAGTAGGTTTGCCACTCGGGCGGCGCGGTGCCTTGCGTCGCTGCCGGGGAACAGGTGTTGGCGAAAGCGGGGGAGGCCGCGAGTGTATAAAATACAAGCATCAGCAATGCGCCGAACGCGTGGCGCAATCGCTTTCGCCAAATGGTCAAATTGCGCATGATTGTCCCACGCCCCGCGCGTAACGGAAAATCGTTAACGAACGGCAAGCGTGGTTAATGATTGCTGTTGATCGCGTTGCCGGTAGAGCGAAGGCATGACACCGCTGAACATTACAAATTCGATCACCGGACAGTCCTGGCGCTGGCGGCATGGCGATGGCGAATGCGATGATCTCGTCACGCAGTTGCTGCTGGCGCGTGGATGTCCGGGTGATATGATTGAAGCATACCGCGATCCCACCATCCGCGCGTTTATGCCCGATCCGTCGATATTCCAGGATATGGACCGTGCGGCGGAACGGCTGGCAGCGGCCGTGCTGGCGGGAGAGGCCGTCACGGTGTTTGGCGATTATGACGTCGATGGTGCGACGTCGGCGGCGCTGCTGATCCGCGTCTTGCGCTCGCTGGGGTTGTCACCGCAAGCCTACATCCCCGACCGGTTGATGGAAGGCTATGGCCCGTCGGGCGAGGCACTGGTGCGGATTGCCGAAGGCGGGGCGTCGCTGATCGTGACAGTCGATTGCGGGGCGCAGGCATTCGAGGCGCTGGCGATGGCGAAGGCCGTGGGCGTCGATGTCATTGTTGTCGATCATCATCAATGCGCGGTCGAGCTGCCGAAGGCATTTGCGATGGTCAATCCGAACCGGCTCGATGAGGCCGTCGAGGCCGCGACGCATGGGCATCTGGCGGCTGTCGGTGTTGCGTTCCTGCTGGCAGCGGCGCTGGTGCGGACGTTGCGCGGACAGGGCTATTTCGCTGATCGCGCCGAGCCGAAGCTGATGGACCTGCTTGACATTGTTGCGCTCGGCACGGTGGCCGATGTCGCGAGCCTGCGTGGGCTCAACCGCGCGTTTGTCGCGCAGGGGCTTAAGGTGATGGCGGCGGGGCGTAACACCGGGCTGAATGCCTTGCTGGTGGCATCGCGATTGAAGCGCGCGCCGATCTGCTCGGATCTGGGCTTTGCGCTGGGGCCACGGATCAATGCGGGGGGGCGGGTTGGCAAGTCTGACCTCGGTGTGCGCCTGCTGACGACCGAGGACGTGCATGAGGCACAGGAGATTGCTGAAGAGCTCGACAGGCTGAACGAGGAACGGCGCACTATCGAGGCGGGTGTTCAGGAAGAAGCCGAAGCGGCATCGGTCGGCAAAGGCAATCGCGCCGTCGCTGTAGTGTCGGGGCAGGGGTGGCACCCCGGCGTCATCGGCATTGTCGCGGGGCGGCTGAAAGAAAAGCTCGGCAAACCAGCGATCGTGATTGCGGTTGACGAACATGGTGTTGGCAAGGGGTCGGGCCGGTCGGTTTCGGGTGTTGATTTGGGCGCGGCAGTTCTCGCGGCAAAGGATATGGGCTTGCTTGTCGTGGGCGGCGGGCATGCGATGGCGGCGGGGCTTACCATCGCTGCGGACAAGGTCGAAGCGTTTGCCGATTTTATCGATGAACGGCTGGCAAGCGATGTCGCAAGAGCGGGCAATGATCGGGCGTTGCTGCTCGACGCAGTCGTGGCCTGTGGCGGGGTCACACCATCGCTCGTTGATGCCTTGGAGGTCGGCGGGCCTTATGGGATGGGCTGGCCCGCACCGCGCATCGCCGCCGGGCCGATGCGCGTGATCAAGGCCGATATTGTCGGCAGCGGCGGCCATGTCCGCGCGGTCATGGCGGGTGATGATGGGCGTTCGTTGAAGACGGTTGCTTTTCGAAGCGCGGATACGCCTTTGGGACAGGCCCTGCTCGGCGCGCCGCGCGACCGGCGCTTGTGGGTCGCGGGTCGTGCAAAGATTGACGATTGGGGCGCGAGGCCAGCAGCGGAAATGCACTTGGATGACGCCGCATGGGCAGATTGACCCGACTCTGATCTTGACCCTATTCAAACCCTCGCCTATGCGCGCAGCTCGCTTCGCAGCGGCCCCTTCGTCTAGTGGTTAGGACGCGGCCCTTTCACGGCTGTAACACGGGTTCGAATCCCGTAGGGGTCACCAAAATGTCCGGCGTCACCACATTAGGTGCGGATCGTTGGGCAAATTGGCGGAGCTTTGGCGTCATCTGATGGGTTGATATTGATCGGCGAATTTGCGGTTTTGCAAGCGCCGATATTCGATGGTTTGTCGTTTGATCCTCTGTCAAGATAGACGCGAGACGCTATGCATTTCACCACATTCGACATCGACATTTTCCTCCGGGATCATTGGCAGCGGAAACCGCTGCTGATCCGCAACCCTTGGGCGGCGTGGCGCAATCCGCTTGATCCCGATGACCTTGCGGGCCTCGCTTGCGAAGCCGATGTTGAATCGCGCCTGATCGTCCAAAAACCAAAAACGTGGAAAGTCGAACCCGGTCCCATCCCGGAAAAGCGGTTCGGCAAGCTCGGCAAAGCCCCGTGGACGTTACTTGTCCAAGCCGTCGATCATCATGTCCCTGATGTCGCCGCGCTGATTGCGCCGTTCCGCTTCATCCCCAATTGGCGGATCGACGACGTGATGGTCAGCTATGCCAGCGACGGCGGCGGCGTCGGGCCGCATTTTGATCAATATGACGTGTTCTTGGTGCAGGGGCTGGGCACGCGGCGCTGGCAAGTCGGCGCGCTGTGCGACGACGACACCCCGCTGCTTCCGCACGACGATCTCCGCCTGCTCGCGACCTTCGAGCCGACCGACGAATGGCTGCTCGAACCCGGCGACATGCTCTACGTTCCGCCCCGTTTCGCGCACAATGGCGTCGCAGTCGGCGATGATTGCATGACCTATTCCGTGGGGTTCCGCGCGCCCAGTCGCAGTGAACTGATCGCGCATTATGTCGACGATGTGCTTGAGGGATTGTCCGACGACGACCGTTACGGCGACGCGGGATTGGCGACTCAGGCCAACCCCGGCGAGATCACCGCCGACGCGCTGGCGACGTTGCACGGCATGATGCTCGAAAAACTAACCGACCGCGACGCTTTTGCCCGCTGGTTTGGCGAATATAACAGCACCCCCAAATATCCCGACATCGACTGGAGCCCCGAAGCGCCCGTTTCAACCGACGACCTCAGCAAGCGGCTCGCGGCAGGCGAACCCCTCCACCGCAACCCCGCCAGCCGCTTCTCCTTCGTTCGACAGGCTGCAGGGGTGTTGCTGTTTGTCGACGGGGAATGCTTTGAGTGTGACGGAGAGTTGGCATTGTTCGCAGAAACGCTTTGCGCGCAGGATCATGTTACGATTGTAGCGCGACCGATACGAGGTCCAGCAACGATTGCCATCATTACCCAGCTTCTCAGCCGGGGCGCCTTGGCGTTCGATAGCGATCCTTGATGTCGCCCGCGACACAAAGCGAAACGCTTAGTGGCACAAGCACCGTTGCCATGATCGCTCATCTGATCCCGTGAACATGCCACGCGATGGGCTCTCCCGAATTTCGCCGCAGGACAGACACACTGGTATCGCGCATGGTTGACAGCAGTGCGCTGAGCCAAGTCGCCATCTCGGTGATTGACTTTGCCGCCCGCTGGAGATGCAAAAGCAAGGCGATTTCAGGACCAAGGTCATCCGCCAGTTTCTGCCAGATCGCTTGGCGTTCGGCACGCGTTTGCAAAATGTGACGCTCGAAATAAGTGCCGACGAGATCGACCATGGGTTCGGCTGGAAATTGCTGCTTGAGGTTCTGTTGCGCTTGACCAACGGCCGCCTTGTTTCCGGCCAGAAATGCCGCTTTCATTCTTCCCGATGTCAGTTGCTTGAGCGCTGTCCGCCGGGCGCTTCCTTCGCGCGCAATTTCGCTCTCGCGGTGATGGACAAGGAAGCTGAAACGCGCACCGGCCTTCAAGACGCGTTCCAGTTCGCGTGCTGTAGTTTCGATATTTCCATATTCGATGCCAAACATGCTGACTGCCGCATCAAAGCCGCCATTGCCGAAGGGCAGCGCTTCCATCCTGACCCAGGGGTGGATCGTCAGCCTAGCCATCCTGATCGCCGGAACATTTGCCCAATCGACGCCCGCCACATGCACGTCGTTCCGATGGGTTAGCAGCGTTTGGCCAACAACGCCCGCACCGCATCCAAGATCGATGACCTGCGCGTTACTCGGAAGGTTGTCCGCGAACTCTTCCCAGTGTCGATCAACCAGATTTCGCCCGTCCCCCGGTACATAGCATCGCTCGTGCGTCTCGTTTTCGGGACAAAATTCCTGCCAGAAAGTGGTCCACAGGCTTTGCCCGTCCGTATCATTTTTCAACGATGCAACGGACGCGGGCGAAGGCGCTGACTTTTGCCGCGCGCCAATGATCAGCGAACGACCGCTTGTAACCGGGGGCAGGAACACGCGAATGGGGTCTGGCTTCATTGCGTCCTCCGTTAGGGCGCACTTGCCAGTGCCTTGTGCCTGTTTCATTGGTCTTTACGACGGCACAGGCGGCATTATGCCGGTTGGGAAATGCGATGGATGATAAAGACCGGCTGTTGCTGAGCTTGCTCCGGCGCGACGCGCGCCGACCAGTAGTTGCTCTTGCCCGTGATCTCGGCCTTTCGCGGACGGCGACGCAGGATCGGCTGGCCAAGCTTCAATCGTCGGGTGCGATTGCGAGCTTCACCATCGTTGACGGCAATGCCCACGCGTTGGAGAGTGCTTATTTGCTCGTCCAGCTGGAACACGGCTTTCGTTGTGCCCAGATCGTCCCGAAAGTGCGGATGATTCCAACCGTGGAAGCAATTCATTCGGTGGCTGGGGCAGTTGATATGATCGTTCGCGTTTCCGCTGAACATATCGACGGAATCGAAAAGGCCCGCGCCGAGGTGGCGGGGCTCGTCGGCGTTGCGCAAGTGACAACGCACGTCGTTCTGGAGCGTTTTATTGTTTAGGGGCAAGAGGTAGGTGCAGTGTCCGCCATGCCCCCACCGCCAACTCCGCAACAGTCCACTCGCCAACCCCCCAGCGCACCAGCCTTAACGTCGGGTGCCCCACCGCTGCGGTCATCCGCCGGACCTGCCGGTTTCGTCCTTCGCGGATGGTCAGCCGTATCCAGCAATCGGGGATGCTTTGCCGCACACGGATCGGCGGGTCGCGCGGCCATAATGCTGGATCATCAATGCGCTCGGCCTCGGCGGGGAGCGTCATCCCGTCCTTCAGCCGCACCCCCGCCTGCAACGCCGCCAGCGCATCCGCACCGACATCGCCTTCGACCTGCACCAGATAGGTCTTGGCCATCTTGTGCTTCGGGTCGGCGATCCGCGCTTGCAGCCGCCCGTCGTCGGTCAGCAGCATCAGTCCCTCGCTGTCCCTATCCAGCCGCCCCGCCGGATAGATGCCCGGCACCTCGATATAGTCGGACAGCGTTGCCCGCCCGGCGCTGTCGGTGAACTGCGGCAGGACGCCATAAGGCTTGTTGAACAGGATCAGCCGCGACATGGCGGGTGCTGCCGGGGCGCTCTGTGACCACACCCAATCATGAAATTGTTGCTACCCTCAGATGAAAGCCGACGAACAGGTGCTGGCCGCCTATGCGCCGACAAGCAACGGCTCAACCACGAAAATCTCGCCGTCATAATCGACGATGTAGAGGTTGCCGGTCTGGTCGAGGCCGAAGCTGGCGATATTGCTGATCGCCCCGACGCTCGGGGTGAAGGCTGTGCGACGCAGCGTGAAGGCCGGTCCGCGCACCGTTTGCCCCTGCACCAGTTGCGTGACCGATACCGACCAGATGTTGCCATTGACGAAATCGCCAAAGAAATACTGCCCGCGCAACGCCTCGACGGGGCCACGGTAGACATAGCCGCCGGTGACCGAATTGCCCTGCGTCGCGCCCGATCCATGGCCATATTCGGCAACGGGATTGGTGAAGCTCGCCGAATTCGCGCCGCCTGCATAGGGCTCTGTCCCCTCGCGCAGGTTCCAGCCGAAATTGAGACCGTTTGCACCCGCAGGGACGAGATCGATTTCCTCAATGGCGCCTTGGCCAACATCGCCGATGTAGAGATTGCCGGTCGTCCGGTCGAAACCCGCGCGGAAGGGATTGCGCAGGCCTATCATCCACACTTCAGGTGCACCGCCAGCCGTCGCATAGGGATTGCCAGTGGGGATACCATAGTCGCGCAGGGGGTCGGTCGGGAAGCTGTCGCGCGCCGGATCGATGCGGAGCATCTTGCCGAGCAAGGCATTGGCATTTTGCGCGTTGCCATTGGGGTCGCCACTGCCGCCACCATCGCCAACGCCGAGGTAGAGATTACCATCGGGCCCAAAATCGATCCAGCCGCCATTATGATTGCTGAAGCCGGGATGGGGAATGCTGATGATGACGTCCGATGTTGCCGGATCGAGCCGATCACGCGTTCCCGCGGCCGCCTGAAACTTGCGGACTTCGATGGTGCCCGACAGATTGGTGACATAAGCGTAAGCCGTTCCACTCGTGGCATAGTCAGGCGCCAGCGCGAGGCCGAGCAGCCCACGTTCACCGTCGGTTGAGATCGTGGTGCGGATGTCGAGGAAGGGCGTCGCCGTGATCGTCCCGGAGCTCGGTGTGATGATGCGGACAAGCCCTGCTTTTTCGACGACCAGCACGCGGCCTGACCCATCGGGGAGCGCGGTCAAGTATAGCGGCGCGTTCAGGCCTGTCGCAACGCGGCGGACTTGAAAGGCGTCGGTCCCGCCATTGGTGACCGTAACCGCAAGGTCGAGCGTTGCGCTGGCCGTTCCGTCTGACACCGCCAGCTGCACCAGATAGACGTTGTTCTGGTCGGCATCGGTCGGCGCCTCGAAATCGGGCGGCGTGACGAAGGAAAGTGCGCCCGACGCCGTGATTGCAAAGGCCGCCCGGTCTGCACCGCCCGACATCGAAAAGGTCAGCGCATTGCCATCGGGGTCGGTGGCGGTCGCCGTGTAGGCAACGGCGTTGCTGTTTTCGGGAATGCTGGCCGTCAATGGTGACGTGAATGTCGGCGGGCGGTTGGTCACCGGGGGCGGGGCTGTCCCCGCGCTGTCGCCGCCACAGGCCATAAGCGGCAGGGCTGCCGTCAAGAGGAGGGAAATCAATCGGATCGTCGCCATCGCGGCCTCCTGTTTTTTCCTAAACCAACGGTGCGGTGAATGGTTGCGCGGGGCAAGCCATTGTGCACGCCAATCGAAGCCGATACGCAATGCCAAAATCTAAATGGGAGTATTTGAATGTTCCGACCTGCTGTGATTGCTCTCGTCGCCCTTTCGATGCCGGTCTCCGCCGAGACATGGCAACCCGAGGAAGCGGCAATGCGTGCCCATGTCGGATTTTTGGCGAGCGACGAAATGAAGGGTCGTGAGGCGGGAACGCCCGAATATGACATCGCCGCGCGTTATGTTGCGGCCCAGTTCGAAACGATGGGCCTCAAACCGGCGGGTGCCAAGGATGGCTTTATTCAGCCTGTGCCACTGGTGACGTTTCGCGCCGCGAACGAGGGGAGTGTCAAGCTGATCCGCGGTGCCACCGAAACCGCGCTCGAATTCGGGGTCGATTATCTGCCGGGTTCAAGCCCGCTCGCCGCCGAACTGACCAAGGATGCGCCGCTGGTCTTTGTGGGCTTTGGTGTTGTCGCACCCCAGTTCAAGCGGAACGATTATGCCGGGCTCGATGTGAAGGGCAAAATCGTCGTGATGCTGGCCGGCGCACCGTCGTCGCTGCCAACCGAGGAGCGCGCGCATTACGGCAATGTTGTCAGCAAGCGGGTGCTCGCGGCTGAACGCGGTGCGGTTGGCATCATCTCGGTTGATACGCCGACCCGCGAAAAAGTATCGACGTTCGCGCGCCGTACCCGCAACTGGCGTTACCTGGGGGCAACCTGGGCGCAGGGCGACGGCACGCCCGATTATCCGGGCGGCAGTGCACCGGGACTGGCGTCGCTTAGCCTTGCGGGCGCGGCGAAATTGTTTGCGGGACTTCCCGGTGGTGCTGATGCCGTGTTTGCTGCGTCAGAAAGCAAGACCGGCAATCCCAAGCGCATGGCGTTGCCGATGACGGCGCGCATCGCGATGAAAACTGAAATCAACCGCGTGATGAGCAGCAATGTCGCGGGGCTCCTCGAGGGGTCGGATCCGGCCTTGAAAGATCAGGTCGTTGTCCTGTCCGCGCATCTCGACCACACGGGTATTTGCCCCGAAGTGAAGGGCGACAAAATCTGCAACGGTGCGATGGACAATGCAATGGGCATCGCATCGATGATCGAAGTCGCGCATGGCTTCAAGCATCTGAAAGCGCGACCGAAACGGTCGATCCTGTTTCTTGCGGTGACGGCGGAAGAAAAGGGTCTCGTCGGGGCGGATTACTTTGCTCAGAACCCGACGCTGCCCAAGGGTAATCTGGTGGGTAACGTCAATCTCGACATGCCGATTGTGACTTATGAGTTCAAGGATGTCGTGGCGTTCGGCGCGGAACGATCATCGATTGGCCCGGCGGTGGCGCGCGCGGGCGCGACGATGGGCATTGCCCTCGTGCCCGACCCGCAGCCCGAACAGGGTATTTTCACGCGTTCGGATCATTACCGTTTCGTTCAACAGGGCATCCCGTCGGTGTTCCTTGTCACGGGTCCGGGTGGCGAGGGAGCCGTCGTGGGTGCGGCGTTCCAGAAGGTTCATTATCACCAGCCATCCGACGATATGAACCTGCCGTTCAAATGGGGTGCGGCGACGCGGTTTGTTGCGCTTAATCTGGCGATTGCCCGCGATCTGGCCGACGCGGCGGAACGGCCACGCTGGAACAAGGGCGATTTCTTCGGGACGCTTTACAAGGGATATGGCGCGACCAGAAAATAAATGGCGCGGCTGCTGATCTTCGGTCTGGGCTATACCGCCGGGCGGATTGCCGATGCGGTTCGGTCGCAGGGCTGGACGGTGGATGCAACGGGGTCTGCAGGGAATGTCGATTTCAATGACAGCGCAAGCGTCCGCCTCGTCGCGGCGCAGGCAACGCATATCCTGTCATCGGTGCCACCGCTGGTCGATGGTGATCCGGTGCTTGCGAGTTATGGCGATGTGCTTGCGGGACAATGGCTGGGCTATTTGTCCTCGACCGGCGTTTACGGTGATGCAGGCGGCGCGTGGGTCGATGAAAGCGCGCCCATTCGCGGACGGCGCGACAGCCGCAATGTCGCGGATCAGGACTGGCTGAAACGGCGCGCGCGCGTGTTTCGCTTGCCGGGGATCTACGGGCGGGGGCGATCAGCGCTGGACCGCGTGGCAGAGGGAAAAGCGCACCGCGTTGCCTTACGCGGACAAGTGTTCAGCCGGGTGCATGTCGATGACATTGTGTCGGGGGTCATGGCCGGGTTCGAGGCACCGTCGGGGGCCTATAATCTGGCCGATGATCATCCATGCGACCAGAATGCCGTGATTGAAGCGGCGGCGGCGTTGCTCGGCGTGCCCGCGCCACCCTTTGTCGCGCTTGAGAGCCTGTCACCGATGGCGCGCAGTTTTTATGCCGAGAACCGCCGCGTGGCGAACGGCAAGGCCAAGCGCGTGCTGAACTGGTCGCCCGCCTACCCGGACTTCGGATCGGGCCTGCGCGCACTAAGGGCAATCAGCAATC
Organism: Sphingomonas sp.; assembly: GCA_031362355.1. Lineage (GTDB taxonomy): Bacteria > Pseudomonadota > Alphaproteobacteria > Sphingomonadales > Sphingomonadaceae > Sphingomonas_O. The sequence continues at coordinate 5,292 of JANLSJ010000007.1, read as the reverse complement.
CGGCAAGTGCCACCACGCCGCCCGCCGCCGCGAGCCACGACCAGCGATAATCCTCGACCACAGTCGAAATGATCATCGCGAGGATCGGTGTCAGCACGCTTGAATAGGCCGCGCGCGCCGGACCAACGTCGCGGATCACGCTGAAATAGCAGGTGAAGGCAATCGCGCTGGCAAACACACCGAGGTAGAGCACGCCGCCGAGATACCGCGCGCTCGTGTCGAACACCGGTGGGCCGTTCAGGAAGAGCGCAATCACCGCATTCATGGCCGTTCCCCAGAGCATCCCCCATGCCAGCGTCGACGCCATCGGCAGCGCTTTGCCGCGCGCAGTGCCCTGCATGATGTTGGCCACCGACGCCGACAGGACGCCGAGGACGGTCAGGATGACGCCGAGCAGCGTGGCGCTTGCGCTTGCCGTGTCCGCACGAATTTCCTGCGCGATCAGCAAGGCCACGCCGACAACCGCCACCACTGACCCCATAAGAAACCGCCCTGATAGAGGTTGCTTGAGGAAAACCCGCCCGAACAATGCGTTGGGAACAATCAACAGCGCAAACAGCACCGCGACCAAGCCTGACGTGATATGTTCCTCGGCGCGGTAAACAAAATTGAAGTTAAGCACGAATTGCGCAAAGCCGAACAGGATCGCGAATGTGTGCCCGGCCCATCCGATGTTCAGCGGTGACCGCGTGGCGATGGCATAGACAAACATCGCCAGCGCACCCGCTGCAAAGCGATATGTGACCGACCATGTCGGCGGCACCGTGCCCAGTTGGTCCCGGATCACGATCCACGTCGTGCCCCAGATAATCGTCGCGATGACAAACGGAATGAGGACGCGCGGACGCAGCATCGGGGCGTCGCTCATAACGCGGCCAAGGCGGTAGCGAGCGCGTCGATTTCGGACTGCGGCTGGTCCCATGACACGACGAAGCGGACTTCATTTTCGGCCCAGTCGTAGAAATCAAAGCCTTTTGCACGCAGCTGTGTGGCTTCGGCAGGCGACAGCGTCAGGAAAACTTCGTTCGCCTCGACCGGATGGAGTAACCGTGCTCCCGCTGCTGTTCCGAGCGTCGCCGCACCCGCGTTTGCCGCCCGGGCATTGTCGAGCCAGCGATCCTCATCAAGCAGGGCATGGATTTGCGCCGCGAGATAACGACCTTTTGAATTCAGATGCCCTGCGCGCTTGCGGCGGATGCGGATTTCCTCGGCCAGGCTGTGGTCGAACAGGATCAAGGCCTCGGCCGACAACCCACCATTTTTCACGAATCCGAAGCTCAATGCCTCGACGCCCGCGCGCCACGTTAAGTCGGCGGGGCTATCGCCGCTAAACACCACCGCATTGGCAAAACGCGCGCCGTCCATGTGGAAACGCAGGCTGCGCGCTTTCGCTATGGCACCAATCGCGGCGACGTCGACCGCGCTGTAGGTTCGCCCATATTCGCTGGCATTGGTAATCGACACCGCCGCTGCCTGAGTCCGGTGAACGTCATGGGCGATGGCATCGAGCCGCGAGGTTAGCGTTTTAGGTGTCAGTTTCGCGCCCGGCCCATCGGCAAGGAGGAGCTTGCCACCACCCATATAAAATTCGGGTGCGCCTGCCTCGTCACACTGGATATGGGCGTCATGGTGACAGATGACCCCGCGATACGGCGGGCACATTGCCGCGAGCGCCAACACATTCGCCGCAGTCCCGGTCGCGACCCAGAGTGCGGCAACGGATGTTTCAAACAGTGCTGAAAACCGCGCATCAAGCGCAGCGCTCAACGCATCGCCATCATAAGCCGTATCGACACAGTTTGCCGCGGCCATCGCGTCGAGCACTGCGGGATGAGCCGAAGCTGCATTATCTGAAAAGAAGCGCATGGACGTCTGCCATTGCCTGCTGTGTCCGACAGGTCAACAGCGGGGCGTTTCGGGGTCGGTCTTATGGTTCTGACCGGCAATAGGCGCGTGCGTTCCCCAGGCATTTCACGCGTTGACCCGGAATAAGCACTGTCTGCCGTCGCGGCGTCATCAAGCCATTCCCACATGCTGATATGGCGGATAGCCCGATGATTGGGGGGTGCAATTAATTGCATCCCAGTCCTTGCATTTCGCTGGCTGGCCATGCGGTAGAGGAAGTTGAAATGCATATAAAAATCACAACTTTAGCGATTGTTGTTGGCGTGGCACTCAGTGGCTGCGCCAAAAAGGAAGTTGCTGTTGCGGCACCGCCACCGCCGCCCGGCTCGGTCGCCGGCAGCACTGCCGCTGATCGTGATGGCGACGGCGTGATCGACGGCTATTACTCGGCGGACGGTATTTATCATCCCAACTATGTGCCGCCGGCACCGACATATTCACCGGTCGCCATGCGCAAGGGAGAGCGGGGCTGATCATGCCTGTTTGGGGGATGCGGTTCGTCCGCATTCCCCAATTCCTGTTTCTGGCACTTCTCATTAGTGCTGGCGGGAACGCGCCAACGCTGGCGGCATCTCCCGCTGCCCAAGCGACGGGCTCGCAGGCTATCACCAACGAAATTCAGGGGCAGGCGAAGGGGCGGCTGAAGAAATTCTATGCCGACCGCGGCTTTCGTGCGCTTTGGGCGTCGAAGGGCAGGATCGGACCTGAAGCCGATACGCTGCTTGGTTTTCTCAAATCCGCGGACCTCGACGGCCTCAAACCGTCCTCTTACAAGATCGAGGACTTGGCAGCATTGATCGCGGATGCGCGCGTTGGCGAACCTCACGCGGTCGCGCGTGCCGAACTCGCGCTGTCGAACGCCCTTTCGCGCTATGTCGGTGATACGCGGCGGCCGGCCAAGGTCGGCATGACGTATATCGACGGGCGACTGAAACCCAAAAAGCCGAAGCCGGATGTGGTCCTTCGTGCTGCTATATTGTCGGGGTCGTTCGGGGATTATGTCGCATCGATGGGCTGGATGAGCCCGCATTATCTTCGGATGCGGATGTTGCTTGCGCGCGCTGAGGGCAAGGGCAGTCCCGATGATGTGGTGCGGCGGCTCCGCCTTAATCTTGATCGGGCGCGGCTCCTGCCGGGGGCGTGGACGCACCATATTGTCGTTGACGCCGCTTCGGGTCGGCTCTGGTTTTATCAGGCGGGCAAACAGGTTGGCGCGATGCGCGTCGTCGTGGGCAAACCCGCCGCGCCGACACCGATGATGGCGGGGATGCTGCAATATGCCGTCCTCAATCCCTATTGGAATGTGCCCGTTGATCTGGCGCAGACGCTGATTGCGCCCAAGGTTCTGAAGGGTGAATCACTTAAATCGCAGGGTATTGAAGCGCTGTCGGACTGGAGTGCAAAGCCCACGCGGCTCAATCCGGCGGTGATCAACTGGCCCGCAGTTGCATCGGGGGCGCAGGAGCTTCGCCTTCGCCAGCTGCCGGGCGGCAATAACTCGATGGGCCGGGTGAAATTCATGTTCCCCAATGATCAGGGCATTTATCTGCACGACACGCCCGACCGCGAACTTTTTGCAAAGAACAATCGCCATTTCAGCAACGGCTGCATCCGGCTGGAAGACGCTGCCGCTTTGGGCAAATGGTTGCTCGGCAGGCCAATCCGCGCGGGATCGAAGGAACCCGAACAGCCGGTCGCGCTGACCGTCCCTGTGCCGGTTTACCTGACCTATTTCACCGCAACGGCGACCAAAGCCGGTGTCAGCTTTCTCGATGATGTTTACGGGCGGGATCAGTAGCAGCGAACGCCGACTGCCTGTATTGCTCCGAAACTGGTGCTGCCGCGGAGGATTGAACTCCGGACCTCAGCCTTACCAAGGATGCGCTCTACCACTGAGCTACGGCAGCACGGGTTTCGAATAGACGCAGGCCTATGAAGAAAGCGTGTGGACGGGTCAAGGCTGGCGCGGCTATTGTTGGCAGATGGCCCGATCCGACCCCGAAAAACTCGCCGCCGCGCTTCGCGAGAATTTACGGAAGCGCAAGGAACAGGCGAGGGCGCATGTGCCTGAGCCGTCGCATGAAACGGATGAGGAAGGCGATGCTGTCGTGCCTCTGGACGACAAGGATCATCCGGCGGCCCTGATCAGCAAAGCCTGATCCTTATCCAGTCATGATGAAGGCATTCAGCTTATTCCCGTCGGGATCGCGAAAATAGCCAGCATAAAAAGTCTCGCCGCGTGGCCCCGGCGGGCCTTCACACGTCCCGCCATTTGCGATCGCAATGTCGTAAAGGCGGTGCACTTGATCCTTGTCCTTGGCTTCGAGCGCAACCATCACGCCATTGCCCACGCTCGCCGCATTGCCGTCAAACGGCTTGGTCAGACCAATGCCCGCAGCGCCACCCGGGCTGCCCCATGCGATGAATGTTTCGAAATCCATCATCCGCCCCACGCCCATTTCGGCGGCAAGCGCGTCGTAAAATTTCGCCGCACGCGCGAGGTCGTTTGTTCCCAATGTCACATAGCCGATCATGATCGTCTCTCCATCCGACTCGATACTCAGAACATTACATGAACATCAAAGCGGCGCGCAAGCCCTTTCGAGCCAAGCCTTCGCTGCGCCCGTCACCTGCGGACTAACGATGGCCAGCGTCTGTGCATGATAAGTGTCGAGCCAAGTACGTTCGTCTGCAGTCAATAGCGCCACGTCGATCATTGCCTTGTCAATCGGCGCAAACGTCAGTGTCTCAAATCCGAGCATCGTCGCTTCGCCGCCGGGCAAATTGCGCTCTTCGACCAACACCAGATTTTCGATGCGAATGCCATAGGCGTCGGGCTTGTAATAGCCGGGCTCGTTTGACAGGAACATGCCCGCGCGCAATGGCTCGTCACTGCCCGGCTGCCCGCCGCCGGGCTTGGCGATGCGCTGCGGTCCTTCATGAACCGCAAGGAAGCTGCCGACGCCGTGGCCGGTGCCGTGTGCATAGTCGAGGCCCGCCGTCCAGAGGAACTGGCGCGCAAACGCGTCCAACTGACCGCCGCGTGTGCCTTCGGGGAACAGCGCCGTGGCAAGCGCAATGTGTCCCTTCAGCACGCGGGTGAAACGGTCCTTTACTTCGGCGGGCGTATCGCCGGGGCCGACCCAGATGGTGCGCGTCACGTCGGTGGTGCCGTCGACATATTGCCCGCCCGAGTCACAAAGATAGACCGAGGACGGCTCGATCTGCCGATTAGTCTCGTCGTTTGCCTTGTAATGCATGATCGCGCCGTTCGGCCCCGCGCCCGAGATGGTATCGAAACTAAGGTCGAGCAGCTTACCCGTTTCCGCGCGGAAGGCGGCCAGCTGGTCCGACGCCGAAATCTCGGTCAGCGCACCCTTATGCGCT
>JANLSJ010000002.1:0-42505 GCA_031362355.1 Sphingomonas sp. | reverse complement strand
GCGTCGATCGAGCGAGCGCTCTCGCCGAAGCTCGCCGCCGAGGCGCCGGGTGTCCAGTTCATGAGCGACCTCGTCGGTGTGGCCCGGTACCGCTCCGGCGCCACGCGGCACATCGACGGCATGCGCGTGCAGGGAACCACGATCTCGTTCACTCTCACGGCACCGTCGGCTTCCTTCCTGACCCGGCTGGCACTACCGTTCTTTTGCACGGTGCCGCTCGATACACAGATACTCGAGGGCGAACGCGAGCTCGCGCCGCCCAGTGCCGGCCGAGGTAAGGATTGTTTTCCCGCGAGCCGCCCAAGCCGTGGCTGTGTGGTTCGCGCGCGCGCATTGGCGAAGCGGCTGAACAACGCCCCCCTCGCCATCGTCGACAAGCGCCGCGAGAAAGCGGGCGAAAGCGAAGTGATGAACATCATCGGCGATGTCGAGGGACGCTTCTGCGTGCTGATCGATGACATTGTCGATTCAGCCGGGACGCTGTGCAATGCAGCCGCAGCCTTGAAAGAAGCGGGCGCGGCAGGCGTCGTCGCTTATGTCACCCATGGCGTTTTGTCGGGTGGCGCGGTCGCGCGGGTCGAGGGGTCCGAACTCACGGAACTGGTCATCACGGATTCGATCCCGCTCCCCGAGGGGATGGGTGAGGCCAAGAAAATCCGCCCGCTGACCATCGCACCGCTGCTCGGCGAAGCAATCAAACGAATTGCCGACGAGAGTTCGGTTTCGTCATTGTTCGATTAAATGGTCGACATAACTCGCCTGATCGAACTGAATCATGTCATCGAAGACGGCATGATCACTTATAAGGGGCTGCCCGCGCCGATCATCTGCGATTATTTGTCGCGGGTAGATTCGCGCAACAATTATGCGCCGGGCACCGAATTTCAAATCGGCCGTATTAACATGGTCTCGAATACGGGCACGTATCTCGACACGCCTTTTCATCGCTATCCTGATGGCGATGACCTTGCCGCGATGCCGCTTGAGCGCGTCACTGCCCTTCCCGGACGCGTTGTGCGCATCAGCAAAAATGCCCCGGGCGCAATTGGTGCAGACGCGTTTTCAGGTGTGGATGTGCGTCGCTTTGCAGTTCTGATCCACACCGGATGGGACCGGCACTGGCGCACTGACGCTTATTTCGAGGGGCATCCGTTCCTGACCGCTAAAGCCGCCGAACATCTGCGCGACGCCGGTGCCGCGCTGGTCGGCATTGATTCGCACAATATCGACGACACGTCGGGGCCAACACGTCCCGTTCACACCATATTGCTGGGCGCGGGCATTCCGATTGTCGAGCATATGACTGGTCTCGCGCAACTGCCCGACGATGGTTTTCAGTTCCACGCGGCGCCGCCACGCGTGAAGGGTATGGGGACATTTCCCGTACGCGCGCATGCGATTATCGATGCTTAAGCCACGATGACCCCCGCCGACGCACAACTCGCCAACCGACTTGCCGACGCAGCGGGGGCAGCAATCCGACCTTTTTTCCGCGCCGCCTACACGCTTGAGGACAAAGCCGACGCCTCGCCCGTCACCGAAGCTGACCGTGCTGCCGAGGCCGCGATGCGCAGGATCATCGAAGCCGAATGTCCGCGCGACGGCATTATCGGCGAGGAATATGGCGAAAAGCCGGGCACCACTGGCCGCGTCTGGGTGCTTGATCCGATTGACGGGACGACGAGTTTCATTGCCGGACGGCCGATTTTCGGCACGCTGATCGCGCTGATGGTCGAAGGCTGGCCGGTGGTTGGCGTTATTGACCAGCCTGTGATTAAGGAACGGTGGGTCGGCGTGACGGGCAAGCCCACGACGCTCAACGGCGCGCCCGCGCGCACCCGCCGTTGCGCCGCGCTCGATCAGGCCTTGCTCGCGACAACCAGTCCGCACCTTTTCGGCGATGATCAGGCGGTGTCATTCCTTGCGCTCGCCAGCAAAGTCGCGCGCCGCCGCCTGATTTATGGCGGCGATTGCTATAATTACGGCCTCATCGCGTCGGGCCATGTCGATCTGGTGGTCGAGGCGGGGTTGAAACTCCACGACTTCGCCGCGCTCATCCCCATTGTCGAAGGGGCTGGCGGCATGATGTGCAACTGGGCGGGCGACCCGCTCAATGTCGACAGCGCGGGCGATGTGATTGCGCTCGGCGATCCGGCACGGGTTGAGGATGTGCTGGAAGCGCTGGCCGCATCGGCCTGATTCTACCAATAGCGCCAGAGCAACACCGAAAGCCCGATCCACATCATCAGCACGATCACCATACCGACCCAACCCAGTCGCGATACCGGCTGCTGCATGGCTGTCGCGCGATATTCGACCATCAACACCGACGGAACCAGCCGGACCACCAGCGCAAGACCCAGCGGCACGAGAACCAGATCATCGAGATACCCCAACACCGGCACGAAATCGGGAATCAAGTCGATCGGCGACAGGGCATAAGCCACCACCAGCGCCGCGACGATCCGGGCGATCAGCGGGGTTCGCGGATCGCGCACCGCGAGGATCAGTGCCGCCACATCGCGTCGCAGGGCCGCCGCCCATCGCCGGATAGTCTCAAACATCCGGCAGACCATTGCAAATTGCCGCCGCCTTCGCTAGTGGCCGCTCCTTCAAAGCACGACCCGCCACGAATCGCCTGGCTGAAAGGGCTGCCAAGGCGACTTCAGGGACGTCATTCGAAAGGACGAAAATGCCCAAACTGAAGACCAAGAGCGGTGTGAAGAAGCGCTTCACGCTGACCGCGACCGGTAAGCTGAAGCACGGAGTCGCCGGAAAGCGCCACCGCCTGACGCACCATACCGCAAAATATATCCGCCAGAACCGGGGCACTTCGGTGCTGTCCAAGGCCGACACCAGCACGGTGAAGTCCTGGGCTCCCTACGGCCTAAAATAAGGAGGCCTAGGAAATGGCACGGGTAAAGCGCGGCGTTACGACGCGCGCAAAGCACAAGAAGATTCTCGAACAGGCGAAGGGCTATTATGGCCGTCGCAAGAACACGATCCGCGTCGCGCGGCAGGCCGTCGAAAAGGCCGGGCAATATGCGTATCGTGACCGCAAGGTCAAAAAGCGCAATTTCCGCGCGCTGTGGATCCAGCGCATCAACGCGGCGGTCCGCATGGAAGGCCTGAATTACGGGCAATTCATGCACGGGCTGAAGCTCGCGGGCGTCGAACTCGACCGCAAAGTCCTTGCCGACATGGCAATGAACGAAGGCGCCGTGTTTAGCACCATCATCGCGCAGGCGAAGGCGGCGTTGCCTCAGGCAGCATAATTCCGTTTTCGGTGTAATGCGCAAATGGGCGTGAGCGGGTTGCCGCTCGCGCCCATTTGCTTATCAGGTGCCCGTCATGACCATCGAAACGCTGCAATCCGAACTTCTGGCTACCATCGCCGCTGCTGACACGCTTGATGCGCTGGAGGCGGTGCGAATTGGTGCGTTGGGGAAGGCGGGCAGTGTTTCGGCACTGTTGAAGACATTGGGCGGAATGACGCCCCATCAGCGACAGGTCGAAGGGCCGCGGATCAACGGCCTGCGTGAGACAGTGTCCGCATCGCTGGCGGAGCGCAAGGCCACGTTGGAAGCGGCGGCATTGGATGCCAAACTCGCGACCGAGCGGTTCGACATGACCTTGCCATCACCCGAAACCCCGCGCGGATCGGTGCATCCGGTTTCGCAGGTGCTCGATGAGCTTTCTGAAATCTTTGCCGACATGGGCTTTGCCGTCGCAAGCGGACCGGAGATCGAGGACGACTGGCACAATTTCACGGCGCTAAACATTCCCGAGAGCCATCCTGCGCGGGCGATGCATGATACGTTTTATTTTCCTGACGGTAAGCTACTGAGAACGCACACGTCGCCGGTGCAAATCAGGACCATGACGTCACAGGAGCCGCCGATCCGCATCATCGCGCCGGGGCGAGTTTACCGGTCGGATTCGGACGCGACGCACACGCCGATGTTCCACCAGATCGAGGGACTGGTGATCGACAAGGGTATTCATCTGGGCCACCTCAAATGGACGCTCGAAACCTTCCTGAAGGCTTTTTTCGAGCGCGACGATGTGACGCTGCGCCTGCGCCCGAGTTACTTCCCATTTACCGAGCCGTCAGTCGAAGTCGACGTCGGCTATACGATACAGAACGGCAAACGCGTTATCGGCGGCAGTGAAGGCTGGATGGAAGTGCTCGGCAGCGGCATGGTCCACCGCCGCGTCATTGAGGCCTGCGGGCTCGATCCCGACGTCTGGCAGGGTTTTGCGTTCGGCACCGGCATCGACCGGCTGGCGATGCTCAAATATGGGATGGATGATTTGCGGCCCTTCTTCGACGGCGATCTGCGCTGGCTGCGCCATTATGGCTTCGGCGCGCTTGACGTGCCGACGCTGAGCGGGGGAGTCGGGGCATGAAGTTCACGCTGAGCTGGCTCAAGGAGCATCTCGACACGACCGCGAGCGTCGAGGCGATTGCCGAAAAGCTCAACGCCATCGGCCTTGAAGTGGAAGGCATCGAGAATGCCGCCGCAAAGCTCAGTGCGTTTCGCATCGCCAAAGTATTGAGTGCCGCGCCGCACCCACAGGCGGACAAATTGCAAGTGTTGTCCGTCGATGCCGGTGACGGGCCGTTGCAGGTCGTCTGTGGTGCGCCCAATGCGTGCACCGGGCTGGTTGGCGTGTTCGGCGCGCCGGGTGCGGTGGTGCCCTCCAATGGCATGGTGCTGAAAGTCGCGGCGATTCGTGGCGTCGAATCGAACGGCATGATGTGCTCGACGCGCGAGCTTGAGATCGGCGACGATCATGATGGCATCATCGAACTGCCCGCCGACGCGCCGGTGGGTGCGGTCTATGCCGAATGGGCGGGCCTCGACGATGCGGTGTTCGACGTTGCAATCACCCCCAATCGCCAGGATTGCATGGGCGTGCGCGGCATAGCGCGCGATCTGGCGGCGGCGGGAGTTGGAACGCTCAAGCCGTTGCAAAGTGCCGTTCGGGCTGAGCCTGTCGAAGCCTTGTCCTTTTCTTCTAGCAATGGTTCGACGAAGGACAACCCTTCGACAAGCTCAGGGCGAACGGTGGTTATCAGAACCGACGATTCCGAAGGCTGCCCCGCATTCTATGGCCGCGTCATTCGCGGGCTCACCAATAGCGCGTCGCCCGACTGGATGCAGCGCCGCCTCAAAGCCATCGGGCAGCGACCGATTTCGGCGCTGGTCGACATCACCAACTATGTCATGTTCGACCTGGGGCGACCGAGCCATGCCTATGACCTGACCACATTGTCCGGCCCCGTCGTGGCGCGGCGGGCAAAGGATGGCGAGACCGTCACCGCGCTCAACGGTAAGGCGTACGCGCTCACCTCGGCGATGACGGTGATCGCCGACGACAATGGCGCGCATGACATTGGCGGGATCATGGGCGGCGAACATTCGGGCGTGGCCGACACCACCACCGATGTCCTTCTCGAAGTCGCCTATTTCGACCCTGAGCGGATCGCCAAGACCGGACAGGCCTTGAATTTGACTTCGGATGCACGCGCGCGGTTTGAACGCGGCGTTGATCCGGCGTTTCTGGACGAGGCGGTCGAGATATTGACGGGCATGATCCTTTCAATTTGCGGTGGCACGGCATCGGACGTCATCCGTGCGGGGTCGCCACCGGTTGCTGCCAAGACCATCACTTATGACCCAACGCTGTGCGCGCGGCTCGGCGGGATTGACGTGCCGCCACGCGAACAGCAGGCGATCCTCGAGCGACTGGGTTTTGTTGTGGCGAGCGACTGGAACGTAACCGTCCCAAGCTGGCGGCGTGACGTCGATGGTCCGCCTGATCTGGTCGAGGAAGTCGTGCGGATTACGGGCCTCGACCATGTCATTTCAACCCCGCTGCCGCGTGCCGACGGGGTGGCGAAGCCGACCGCGACGCCTTTGCAAAAAACTGAGCGTAAGGTTCGTCGCGTGGCCGCCGCGCGCGGGCTGAACGAAGCGATTACCTGGAGCTTCCTGAGCGAAGCCGAGGCCGCCGCGTTCGGCGGCGGAACATGGACGCTGGCCAATCCAATTTCGGAAGACCTGAAGGTCATGCGGCCATCATTGCTCCCGGGTCTGTTGTCGGCGGCGCAGCGCAATTCGGATCGCGGGGCGGACAGCATCCGCTTGTTCGAAATCGGGCGGCGCTATCTGGGCGAAATCGAGCCACTGACGGTCGGCGTCGTGCTGGCGGGTGAGCGCACCGCGCGCGGTTGGGCTGAAGGGAAAGCCAAGGCGTTTGATGCTTATGATGCGAAGGCCGAAGCGTTGGCGCTGCTTGAAGCGGCGGGTGCGCCGATTGATAACCTTCAGGTGTTCGGTGATGCAGGCGCGCATTATCATCCCGGCCAGTCAGGCACGTTGCGGCTTGGGCCCAAAACCGTGCTTGCGAGTTTCGGCACCCTGCATCCCGCGACCGCCAAGGCATTTGACCTGACCGGCGCGGTCGTCGCCGCCGAAATCTATCTCGACGCGGTCCCCGCCAAACGCGGCAGCGGCTTCATGCGCGCCGCCTTCGCCCCGCCCGCGCTGCAAGTCGTGCGACGCGACTTTGCGTTCCTTGTGCCCGCCGATCTTGCGAGCGACGCTCTCGTCCGTGCCGTGAAAGGCGCGGACAAAGCGCTGATCACCAGCGCGCACCTGTTCGACGTGTTCACCGGCACGGGCGTACCCGAAGGCCACGCCTCACTTGCCGTCGAAGTGACGCTACAACCGGCGGACAAGAGCTTCACCGAAGAAGAATTGTCCGCCATTGCCGCAAAGATCGTTGCGGCGGCGGCAAAGCTCGGCGCGACGCTGCGGGGTTAGAACTTGACCCCGACCGTCGCGAAGATTTGGCGCGGGTTGCCGTAATATGCGGTCAATATGCCTTCACGACCAAGCGTCGGGATCAGCGCGCCAGCACCGGTGCGGTTGAAATTGCCGGTATCCGCATTGGTGCTCAGGAAGTTATAGCCCGAAACGATGTAGCGCCGATTGGTCAGGTTGCGGCCGTGCACGCCCACTGTGAAGCGGTCGCCATCGGATGACCAGACGAGGCTGGCATCGAGCAGCGCATAGGCCCCTTGATCGAGCCCGGGCGTGCGGATTTCGAATTGTTGCGACTTCGCGCGGAATGCCAAGGTCGTCGACGCATTCAGCGACCCGCTGCCAATGGGCGTGTTGTAGCTCAGTGTTTCGCTGATCGTCCATTCGGGCGTGTTCTGGAACGCGCGCCGGTTGGCCACGTCGATCCCGCGCGCATCGATGAAGCGCGTGTATTTTGCATCGATATAGCCGACCGACCACTGCAGGCCGAGCGCATCGCCATCGCCGAATGCATCGCGCGCGACCAGATTGCCTTCGAATTCAACGCCGTTTATCCGCGCCTTGCCCGCATTGGTCGTGATGCCGATAAAGGTCTGGACGCCGCCGACGATAGCGCCGGTCGAGCCTGGAATCTGGACGTCGGTATATTCCGAATGGAAGCCCGCAAGTGCAAACGTCAGCGCGCGGTCAAACAAGGACGCCTTGTAGCCGACTTCGTAGCTTGTCACTTTTTCGGGGTCGAACGACAGGAAGTTGTAAATGTCGTCCTGATCGCCACCCGCACCGGTGATGCCGTTACCGTTCAGGTCAGGCGCAGCCGTGCCGACGCCGCGCGGATCGAAGCCGCCGCCTTTGAAGCCTTTCGACCAGCTCGCATAAAGCGTGTGATCGCGGCTTGGCTTGAAGCTGACCGAGGCGCGCGGCGTGAATTGCTTGAAATCGGCCGATCCGCGGAAATCGGTCTGGCGGACGATGGGTGCCGTCGTGCCGCCAAAGAAGGGCGAGCTACCAAGATAGACATTGCGCTGAATCTGCGACGTGCGACGGTCCCAGGTGTAACGCCCGCCACCCGACACGGCGAACATATCCGAGAAATCATAGGTGAAGTCACCGAAGATCGCGCCGGTATCAGTGTCGACATTGCCGAAAGTCAGCGCGGTCACCGTATTGGGCAGGCGCACATCGAACACAGTGCGCGATTTGGCGTTGAGATAATAAGCACCGATGAGGCCGTTAAACCCACCGCTATTAATCAGGAACTGAACTTCCTGCGACAGCTGCGTATTATTGTAGAAGGCAGGCACATCGACATCGACGGCGGGCAGCGCGTCGAAGTCAATTGGCGTCGCGCTGTCATCCTTGCGATAGGCGGTGATGCTGCGGAAGGTCAGCCAGTCGGTTGGGGTCACTTCGCCGAACAACGACACGCCCCAGCTTTTGACATCCTGTTTCGGCGCAACGAGCGCACCGCGGCTGTCATAAACATTGGCGAGCACCGGCGCGCCCGTGAACAGGCCAGGGATCAACCGGTGGCCACCGCGCGCATAGCTCGTGTCTTTGGTGTAATCGCCCGACAAACGGATGAAGGCGTCGGTCGCATGGATTTCGGCGGTCAGGCGGCCGGCGTAAATGTCCTTGTTATAATTGTCCTGCCCCGTGGTCAGGTTGGTGCCGAAGCCGCCGCGGCTCAACCGTGCGAACGATCCCCCGACACGAACGGTGCCGTCCCCGATTGGCAGACCTGCTGTCACGACGCCATCGGCCTGATTGTCGGTCCCGTATGTGCCGCGCAGCGCCAGTGAGGGCGATGCACCGATCCGCTTGGTGACATATTTGACCGCGCCACCGATGGTATTGCGGCCATAAAGCGTCCCCTGCGGCCCGCGCAGCACTTCGATTCGCTCGACATCGTAAATATCGAGAACAGCGGCCTGCGGCCGGTTGAGATAGACATCATCAAGGTAGAGACCGACGCCAGCTTCGAAGCCCGCCACCGGATCCTGTTGCCCGACACCACGGATGAACGCGGTCAGCGTCGAATTGGTGCCGCGCGATGTTTCGAGCGTGACGTTGGGCGTGCTGTTCGAAATGTCGGTGATGTCGATCGCACCGGTACGCTCAAGCTGCGCGCCACTGATCGCCGAAATCGCGATAGGCACGTCGAGCAACGACTCCTCGCGGCGTCGTGCGGTGACGACGATGGCACCTTCGTCGCTCGCGCCCGCTTCCTGTGCAAGAACCGGTGTTGCGGTTATCGCCGCAAGCGCGACACCGGCGTAAAGAGCAAGACGTGCATTAGGGGCGGTGGTCATGTTGGCCTCTCCTGATCGGCGCAAAGCCGGTGCTTGCGCTTGTTAGTAAAGCCCAATACTGAAAGTCGAACCGGGTTTCAACTCCGGGAATGAGGGAATGCAAAAGATGGCGGCAAACCGTGGCGCGGAAGCAACAGTGCCGGACGCAATTTCGGACAAGACGCCGCGCACCGAGCGCGGGCGACGAACATTGCGCACGATCCTTGATGCCGCGGCTATTGAATTCGGCGAACGCGGGTTTCACGAGACATCGATTGTGTCGATCACTGCACGAGCAGGCGTCGCGCTCGGTAGTTTCTACACCTATTTCGACAGCAAGGATGCCGTGTTCCGCGCACTCGTCCGCGACATGAGCGCGCGCGTTGGCGACGTCGGGGCAGCGGCGGTGCAGCACAGCGCCGACGCGCTGACCGGCGAACGCGCCGTGATGGCGGCCTTCATCACTTTTGCGCGCGGCCATACCGAACTTTACCGGATCATCGACGAAGCCGAGTTCGTCGACCCGGCCACATACCGCGCCCATTATGAAGGCGCAGCCGCACGCATTCAGGCACGACTTGAAGCGGGCGCGGCGCGCGGCGAGCTGCATGACGGGATCAGCGACGTGCACGCTTGGGCAATCATGGGGATGAATGTCTTTCTCGGGCTGCGCTACGGCGTGTGGGGCAACGACCGGACAGCCGACGATGTTGCGGCAATCGCGGGGGATCTGCTGACACGGGGACTACAGCCTTTGGCCGAGGGCTGACAAACACCGCGTTCCGTGCCAGACAACCTATCGGGGGTCGTGGAGGTTGCGTATGAATCGATCTTTGGTGTCGCTGGTCACAGCGAGTTCGCTTATTTTGGCCTCATGCGGCGGCGACAGTGGCACCGCGACAGGCGGCGGCGGTTCATCGAGCAGCGGCGGCACCACGACAACGGGATGTTCGCTCGTCGAACGCCAGAACTGGGCCTTTGCCCAGCTCAACGAATGGTATTTGTTCCCGGAAACGCTGCCTGCGTCGCTCAGCCCGGCGGCCTTTTCAACCGTCGACGCCTATATCGACGCGCTGACCGCCACTGCGCGCACGCAACGCCGCGACCGGTTTTTCACGTTCATCACGTCGATCCGCGAAGAAAATGCCTTCAACAATTCGGGGTCAAGCGCAGGAATCGGCATTCGTCTATCGACCGATGCGGCGACCAAGAAAGCGTTCGTCTCCGAAGCGTTTGAAGGGGCGCCGGGACTAAACGGCGGGATCGACCGCGGCGACGAGATCATCGCCATCGGCGACACGCCTGCGAATCTGCGCACGGTCAGCGACATCATCACCGCCGAAGGAACAGCTGGCGTCACGACAGCACTTGGGGCCACGACTGCTGGCGTGACAAGGACGCTCCGCCTCACGAGCCCCGCGGGCGTTACGCGCAACGTCACGGTGACCAAGGCCGATTATGCGCTGTCACCCGTGTCCAGCCGCTATGGATCGTCGATTATCAACGATGCGGGCAAGCGCGTCGGCTACCTCAACCTGCGCACGTTCATTTCGACAGCGGACCCGCAACTGCGCACGGCCTTCGAACAATTCCGCGCGGCAGGCATCACCGAGTTCATCATCGATTTCCGCTATAATGGCGGCGGACTCGTCTCGACGGCGAACTTGATGGGCGATTTGCTCGGCGGCAACCGCTCGAGCTTCGATGTCTTTTCGAACACGACCTATCGTTCGTCAAAATCCGCGCAGGATTCGACGAAGCGCTTTGCACCGGGGTCGCAATCGGTCTCGCCGGTCAAAATCGCCTTCATCGGCACCGGCGCGACCGCCTCGGCCAGCGAACTCGTCATCAACGGTTTCATTCCCTATCTCGGCGTCAATGTCGCGCTGATCGGGGCGAACACATTCGGCAAGCCCGTCGGCCAAGTCGCGCTGGATCGCGCGGCCTGTGATGACCGGTTGCGTGCGGTGGCCTTCTCAATCCGCAATTCGGCCAATTCGGATGCCTATTATGACGGGCTGGCCGCGACCGTGCGCTCGACCTGCGCGGCGGGCGATGACGTGAAATTCCAGCTGGGCGATGCGCGTGAGGCGTCGGTGCGGCAAGCGCTTGATTTCCTCAGCGGAAAGCCATGCACCGCAATCGCCGTGGGTCAGACTGCACAGGCGGTGCAAGCCTCCAAACCGCAACTGCTGCGCCCCGTTGAGCCAACCGTTGGCCAGCGCGAAGTGCCCGGACTTTTCTAACGGCGGAGCAGGAATACCGCATGTTCGGCGAACAGATTCGCCCCGGCCTGCGTCGTCGTGCGGTCGCCGGTGAGGAACCATTGCTCTTCGATTTTGATGTTACGCGTCGCAATGAAGCTGCGGAAATCGTCGACTGTGACATGGTGAATGTTGGGCGTGTCATACCAGCGTGACGGCAGCTGCTTGGTCACCGGCATCTGACCACCGAACATCAGCGACAGGCGGATGCGCCACTGGGCAAAATTCGGGAAGGAAACGAACGCGCGCTCTCCGATCCGCAACAGCTGATCGATGACCAGATCGGGGCGCCGCGTCGTTTGCAAGGTTTGAGACAGGATCGCATAGTCAAAGCTGGCATCGGGATAGTCGGCCAGATCGGTATCGGCATCGCCCTGAATGACCGACAGCCCGCGGGCGAGCGCCGCCGTGACGTCGGTGCTCTGGATTTCAAGGCCGCGCGCATCGCAACCCTTTGCGCGCAATTCCGACATCAACGCACCGTCGCCGCAGCCAACATCAAGCACGCGCGCGCCAGTTGGCACGTTGGCGGCGATGATGGCGAGGTCGGCTCTCAGCATGTCGCACACAGAAAGCCTGAGACCACGGCGTCGAACCCCGGCGTGTCGAGCAAGAACGCATCATGGCCGTAAGGGCTGGCAAGCTCGACAAAACTGACTGCGGCCCCTGCGACGTTCAACGCCTGCGCAATCGATTTGGATTCCGCCGTCGGATAAAGCCAGTCGGTGTCGAAGCTGACGACGCAGAACCGTGTCCTGCTGCCTTTGAACGCATGCGCCAGATGCCCGCCGAATTCCTCGGCCAAGTCGAAATAGTCGATGGCGCGGGTGATGTAGAGATAAGAATTCGCATCGAAGCGATCGGTGAAGCTCAGCCCCTGATGGCGCAGGTAGCTCTCAACCTGGAAGTCCGCATCGAAACCAAAGGTCTTGGTTTCCCTCTGCTGAAGCCGCCGTCCGAATTTCTCGGTCAGCCCCTGTTCGGACAGATAGGTGATATGCGCCGCCATCCGCGCGACGGCCAACCCAGCATCCGGCGTCTTGCCGTCGGCATAATAATCGCCGCCGCGCCAGTTTGGGTCAGCCATGATTGCCTGTCGCCCGACTTCGTGAAAGGCGATGTTCTGGGCGCTGTGCTTGGCGGTCGACGCAATAATCAGCGCCGCCGCCACCCGATCCGGGAAATGCGCGGCCCAGCTGAGCGCCTGCATCCCGCCCATCGACCCGCCGACCACGGCATGGAGCCGCGCGATACCGAGATGGTCGAGCAGCAACGCCTGCGACCGCGCCATGTCGCTGACCGTCACAACCGGAAAGCGCATCGCATGAGGTGCGCCATCCGCCGCCAGAGTCTCCGGCCCCGACGATCCCATGCACCCGCCAATCGCGTTGACGGCAATCACGCAGAAGCGATCCGTATCAATCGGCTTGCCCGGCCCCACCATCCGCGCCCACCAGCCGGGCTTTCCCGTAATCGGATGCGCCGAGGCGACATGCTGATCCCCCGTCAGCGCATGACAAATGAGGATCGCGTTCGTGGCATCGACATTGAGTTCGCCATAGCTTTCGTAAGCCAGATCAACCGGCGCAAGAGTGCCCCCGCCATCGAGCAATAGCGGCCCGGGCAATGTCACTTGGCGATTGAGGCCGAAACGATCATCCATCGCGCGCGGCTTTGCAGGGCGCGCGGGCGACTTGCAAGAATTACAGGAAGTTGTTCGGCCAGATCATCGTCCGCCACATATGCGCGGTCGGCGATCCGTCGAAACCGAGCCCTTCAGACGGCTGCTTGAAATTGCGGCCGATGATGTCAATCAGCGGCGTAATGTCGGGCGTCGTTTCATCCTCGAAGAAATAAATGTCGTACAGCGTTACCAGCCGTGCCGACATATACCAGCGGTGGTTCTTCGCATCCTCGGCCTCGCGGCGGATGTATTCCGGAGGCACATAGTCGGGGCCGAAAAAGCGGTTGTAGCTGTCGGGATAGTCGTAACCCACTGACGCATCCGCGAAGTAACGCAGCGCCTGATGCTTCTCCACCGCCCAGGCGACTTCGGGTTCGACATAGGGCGCGATCATCTGTGCGCCCCAATAGCCGTGATCGGCGCGGATCAGGCAGGCGTTCGAGATGTCGTGCAACAAGCAGGCCATGATGACCGTTTCGGGCTGATTATCGGCGAGCGCACGCATGGCGCTCGAAATCAGGTGCCGCTCGGTAATCCCCGTGATTCGGTGCGTGAAGAAATCGACCAACGTCGGCGAAGGAGGCATTTTGGGCAGCGCGGGATTGTCGCCCATCATCATGACTGTGCCGGGCTTCAGGGCCGCCATCGCTTCGGCTTCACCAGTGGAATTGCCGGTCCCGACATAACCAACGGGTGCAGGGACGATGAGACGCGTGTGACCGGACTGAATGGATTCGGAGGGATTGCACATGGACTGTGCAATAACGACGGTTCGGGCGGCGTGACAATAAGCAACATGACGCTAAAGGGGCAGGCATGACACATCCCCAACCCAAGCCATGGATCATGGACATTGCCCCTTATGTCCCCGGGCGGTCCGCCACCGATGACGGGCGTAAGGTGGCCAAGCTTTCTTCCAACGAAAATCCGCTCGGCACCAGCGACCACGCCAAGGCCGCATTCACCGCCCATGCCGCCGATCTGGCGCGCTATCCCGATGCCGGGGCGGCGGCGTTGCGCGAGGCGATTGCGGCGAAATATGATCTTGATCCCGCGCGGGTGATTTACGGGACGGGATCGGACGAGATTCTGCATCTGGTCGCGGGTGCCTATGCCGGGCCGGGTGATGAAGTGCTTCAGGTCCGCTATGGCTTTGCCGTCTATGAAATCGCGACGCGGCGGGTGGGGGCGACGCTCGTTATCGCGCCCGACAAGGACTATGCGACTGATGTCGATGCGCTGCTGGCGGGAGTAACACCAAAAACGCAGGTGGTTTTCGTCGCCAATCCGAACAATCCGACAAGCACCCTCACTTCGCGCGCGGAAATTGGGCGATTGCACGCGGGCCTTCCTGCCGACGTGATGCTGGTGATCGATCAAGCCTATGCCGAATATCTCGACGCCGACGAGGATGACTGGGGGCTGGACCTCGCGAAGACGCAGCCGAATGTCATCATTACGAGGACGTTCTCCAAAATCTATGGTCTGGCGGCCGAGCGGATCGGCTGGGGCTATGGTTCGGTCGAAGCGGTCGCGGCGATGCACCGCATCCGCGCACCGTTCAATGTGACAACTGGCGGGCAGGCGGCAGCGATTGCAGCGCTGCACGACGTCGCCTTCGTCGACCACAGCCGCGCGCACAATGCGACATGGCGGGCGTGGTTGAGCGATGAAGTGGCCAAGATGGGCAATGCGGGGCTGCGCGCGATCCCGTCGAAAACCAATTTCCTGCTCGTCCTGTTCGAAGGCGCGGTGAGTGCGGAGACGGCCTACAAAGGCCTGATGGAGCATGGCTTCATCGTCCGCTGGCTGCCGGGGCAGGGTTTGCCCAATGCGCTGCGCATTTCGATTGGCACCGAGGAAGAGACGCGGGGGCTTGCCGAAGCGTTACGGAGAATCGTCACCTGATGCTGCCCCAACAAACCGATTGGGCTGAGCTTGTCGAAGCCTTGCCCTTCTTCTGCGCCATTGCATCAAAAGAAGGACAGCCCTTCGACAGGCTCAGGGTGAACGGAGTTTTTTGTCATGCTGCCGTTCGCTAGAATCTCCATCATCGGGCTGGGCCTGATCGGTTCGTCGATTGCCCGCGCCGTGCGGGACGCCATGCCGACAGTCGTGCTGACGGGCCATGATGCCGACGCGCAGGTGCGCGAAACGGCGGGGGCGTTGAAATTATGTGACGATGTGGCGGACACGGCGGGTGCGGCAGTGACCGATGCCGATCTCGTGATTCTGTGCGTGCCGCTGGGCGCGATGAGCGCAGTGGCACAAAGCATTGCCGCGGACTTGCCACCCGAAGCCGTCATCAGCGATGTCGGGTCGTCCAAGGCCGCCGTCACCGCGGCGCTCGTGGCGGCACTGCCCAACCACGCAATTGTCCCCGCGCATCCCGTCGCAGGCACCGAACGCAGCGGACCCGAAGCGGGTTTTGCGTCACTATTTCACAATCGCTGGTGCATCCTGACGCCCGACGAGGGGACCTCTGACAGCGCTGTCCAACAGGTCACGGCATTCTGGCAGCGGCTTGGCGCGCAAGTCGACGTGATGGACGCGGCGCATCATGATCTGGTGCTCGCCGTGACCAGCCATGTGCCGCATCTGATCGCTTATACGATTGTCGGCACCGCATCCGACCTCGAAAGCGTCACACAAAGTGAAGTGATCAAATACTCAGCGGGCGGTTTTCGTGATTTCACGCGCATTGCGGCATCGGACCCGACGATGTGGCGCGATGTGTTTTTGACCAACAAAGACGCGGTCCTCGAAGTGTTGCAGCGATTTTCCGAAGACCTGACGGCGTTGCAACGCGCGATCCGATGGGGGGATGGTGAGGCGCTGTTCGACTTGTTCACCCGTACCCGCGCAATCCGGCGGAGCATTATTGAACAGGGACAGGATGATGATCGGCCCGATTTCGGGCGTTCGGATCACTGATTAAGAACATTGATCGCCGCATGAATACGCGTTTCGATTTCTTCGCGCGAAAGCCCCGGCGGGATCGGTTGACCAACACGCATCGTCACAACACCGGCACGCCTTAAGATCGTGCCCTTGGGCCATAGCCGCCCTGTACTGAGCGCGACGGGATAAACCGGCAGCCCCAGTGTTTTATACAGGCCCGCAATGCCGGAGCGGAGATCGGGGCAATCGCCGGGTGTAACGCGCGTGCCTTCGGGGAATATCACAATCGGGCGGTCCGCCGCTGCCGCCTCGCGCGCGGCCTTTAGCATCATGCGCAATGCGGCAGACCCGGCTTCCCGCGAGATCGGGATGACGCCGTGCCGGCGCGCGACCCAGCCCCAAACGGGAATACGGATCAGCTCGGCCTTGAACACCGTTGCGGGGCGTTCGATCAAGCGCAGGATTTCAATCGCTTCGAGCATCGATTCATGCTTCATTGCAATTATGCACGCGCCCGTGGGAAACTTCCCGTCGACGACAACGCGAATGCCAAGAATCCACCGAACACACCAGTAATGATATTGCGCCCAGCGCCGCGATCCCGCGATCACCGCTTCCTGCCCGAACAGCGCGCCCAGGCCCGCGGCAATCACGACCGGAATACTGCCGATATAGAAGATGATCGTGAACAGGATCGAACGGATGAACGTCATAAGCCCGTCAGCACGGCGAGGCGGCGGAAGAGATATTTGTTATACTCACGCAGCAACACGGCAAGGCTCGCATCGCTGCGCACCGCATCGGGAAGCACCGTCGCTGTGTCGCCCAGTGCGCGCTCCAGCTCAAACTGCGCGCGCGGCATATGCCAGTCTGATGTGACCAGGCGGACGCTCTTATATTTGTTGCGCCAGACCCAGGCGGTCGTTTCGTCCGCGTTTGATCGTGTATCACTCGCCTCGCGACCAAGATCGACACAGCAGGCCATTGTTTTCAGCGAGACATGCTGGGCCTCGGCAAGTTCGGCGGGTTTGACCTGACGGTCGACGCCCGTGATCAGCATCCGTCGGGCACGCCCTTTCGCGATAAGGTCCATGCCGCGCGCGATGCGGCCTTGCGCACCGGTAGGCACGACGATGCCGTCGGTTTTTGCGGGGCCGACAGGACGCGGCAGCAAAATGACGAACAGGGCAAAGCCAAGCGCCCACCCGACCAGTGCCAAGGCGAAGATGCGGCGGATCACAACATTCTTGCCAGTGCGCGAACGACCGTCATCCGAGCGGTCAGGATCGACAACAAAACAGCAGCGGGGGGCAAGAGTGCAATCACCAGCCACCCCTTCCAGCCCAGCCCGCCATTATCAAGCAACGCTGCGCCGACGTTCGCCATCCGCCCGCCCAGCCCAAAGAGAACGAGCGCGCCACAGATGCAACCGAGCAGACTGCCGAAAAGCGCATCAAGCGCCGCCCGCCGTTGAAACAAGCGCGCCACCTGAACATCGGTTGCCCCCATCAGGTGCATGATGTCGATCGTCGGGCGGTGTGTGACCATCGCAGTGCGCGCCGCGAGCACGACCGCCGCTGCCATTGTTGCGGCCATCAGCGCGACAAGTGCAATCGACAGCCAGCGCAGCGTCGAGAGCAACCCCTGAAGCGGGCCCAGCCATTGCGCATGAGCATCGACGCGCGCCGACGGTGCAACCGCCTTAACTGTCGCTGCCACTTCCTCCATGCCGCGCGGATCGGTCGAGCGCATCGCCACGTCAATCAGCGTTGGCACCGGCAGATCAGCGTCGAGGCCATCCTGCCCCAGCCACGGCGCAAGCAATTCGCGCATCCGGCTGTCGTCAACACGCGCCGCCGCCGCCACGGGGCCAAGCCGTGCGAGTTCGGCGAGCACGGTCCGCGTCTGACGGTCGCGAATGTCGGGATTGGGCTCGACAATCTGGATCGTCAGCTTGCCCGCAAGCTGGTCGCCCAGCCCCGCCGCTGCATTACCCAGCGCGAGCCCTGCGCCCGCCGCCAGCACCGTCAGAAACGTCATGATCGCGATGACCCAAGGCATCGGACCCGCCAGCCGCCCCTCGGGCAGCAAGCGCCGGTCCGCAGCCGTCGCGATCAAAGGATTGTTCATCCGTCTTCGCTCAGCGGCGGATATTTGAGCGCGCCGGTCGGGTCCGACAGCCGCCCACGATCCAGCCGCATCATTTGTGCGGTGCCGACCCGGCTCAGCAAATGCAGGTCATGCGTGGCGACGACGACCGTCGTGCCGAGGCGGTTGAGCCCATCAAACAAATGCAGCAGGCGCTGCGCCATATCAGGATCGACGTTGCCGGTCGGTTCGTCGGCAACCAGCAAATCGGGCCGGCCAATCACGGCGCGGGCAATCGCCACCCGCTGCTGCTCGCCGCCTGACAATGTTGCCGGGCGGGCATCGGCGCGATCCTGAAGGCCTACCCACGCGAGCATCTCGCGCACCGGTGCGGCAATCTCGCGCTCGTCGGTCCCCGCCACGCGCAGGGGGAGTGCGACATTGTCGAACGCCGATAAATGCTGGACGAGGCGGAAATCCTGAAACACCACGCCGATCCGCCGCCGGAATACCGGTAACCGATCCCGCGGCGCGGCGACAAGATTTTCGCCGAACATGCGAATTTGCCCCCGGCTCGGACGCTGGGCGAGATACAGCAGCTTCAAGAGCGACGTCTTGCCCGCGCCCGACGGACCGGTCAGGAAGTAAAACGCGCCGCGCGACAGCGAAAAGCTGAGGTCGGAGAGCGTTTCGGCCCCTGTGCCATAGCGCAGGCCGACATTTTCGAACTGGACAATATTACTCACGGTCCCCGTGCCCGACGCTGTGCATGCCATTGCCATCGCACGGCAAAGGCGCATCCGTAAAGGGAAGCGCTTGCCAGCGGCACGTTCGCAGTGCTTAGGTCGCGGTTAATCACGCTCCCAGAGTATCGCGTTTGCAATGATCCTGTCCTGTCCCGCCTGCCGCACCCGCTATGTCGTGCCCGACAGTGCCGTAGGTCCATCGGGACGTCAGGTCCGCTGCGCATCTTGCCGCCACAGCTGGTTTCAGGAGCCTGCCCCGCTCGATCTGGTCGAGCGCGCAATTCAGGCCGCGCCACCTGTTGCAGCACCCGAGCCTTCGCCACAGCCCGCTTTCGTTCCGCCGCCGGTTGTGCCCACGCCGGTTGAAGTTGTGGTCAAGCCTGATCCGGTGGCCGAAGATTATGACGCCTTTGCGCCCGGCCCCCCTTTCCGCCCACGCCGCAATCCGGCGAAGCGCTGGACGCTGGCGGCCGCCATTGTTGCGGCGCTCTTGCTCGCGGGGATTGCCGCTGTGCAATTCTTTGGCACGCCGACATTCGTGACCGGATTGCTGGCGCGCGCGGGATTGCCGGGTGGTCAGGTCGATGTGCCGCTGCTCCTCGAAGTGCCGCGCAAGCCCGAACGCCGCGAACTGCCGAGCGGCAACGAGCTGTTCGCGCTGACCGGCCGCATCGTGAACCCAACCGACACCGCTCAACGCGTGCCCGATATTCTCGCCGAGCTCCGCGATGCGCAAGGCCGCGTGGTCTACGGCTGGACGATCACACCGCCCAAACGGACCATCGAAGCGCGGGGAAAGATCGAATTTGATTCGGCCGAAATCGACGTGCCCAAAGGATCGAAGAAGCTCAATCTCAGCTTTTCGGGTGTACCCCCGAAATAGGGGCCCAAAATAGGGGCATTGCGGGCAGGCATCGGCTTTGCTAGAGGCGCGCCCCTACCCCGCTGTCGGTGACACGACAGCTGATGGCTGTGCGGCCATGGCGGAACTGGTAGACGCGCAACGTTGAGGTCGTTGTGGGCGAAAGCCCGTGGAAGTTCGAGTCTTCTTGGCCGCACCAGTCACGCCGCGCGAAGTGGTAGCGCAGCTAACGCCAGCAAACTGCGGCGTGACCGGCCAGCCTCGCTTCAAGCGAGGACTGACGACGTGGCTTTGCCACGGCGAGACCTGCCCTTATTTCGAAGCCCGCACCCCCATCACCTGCGCCGCAACCGCTCCCAGATGCACCGACGGCGTATTCTCGCCTACCAGCGCTTGCGCCGCCAATAAAGAATCGAGTTCGGAAGCCTCAGCCGCCAATTTCGCAATCCGCACGGTATAACGTCCGTAAGGCACCCCTTCGAACAGGAAGAAGCCGTCAAAATCGGACCGCGTCCGCGCCACCGCACGCCCTTCGACATCAACAAGTTCGAGATCAACCCCTTCCAGATTACCGCCGCCCGCGCGCACCAGCGTACCGTCGACATCCCCGGTCGCAACCAGCGGCAGTTCGAGTGTTACCGTGATCCCCGGACGCGGCGTCACCACAGACCCTGGCGTCGAAGGCTGAACCAGCGGATCGGGCAACGCGGAGCCGTCAACACTGACCAGCACCGGCTGGAACGGCTCAAGCCCGTCGACCACCACTTCGCCATTGGCGTCGGTGAGCAGGTCGACCGGCACCCGCCCCGCTGCAATCTGCGCGCCTTTTTCCATTCGCTCGCCGGGATCACGACGGCCATTCATATTGGCATCGCGATAAACACGAACGAGCGCCGACCCTTGCGACGCGAGCTTGTCCGCGCTCACCCGGATGCCACCGCCGCTGCGCGGGTTCGGGCCAAGGCTGAAAGCGACATTAAGGCCCGCTGCCACCGCGCCATCGGACGCGACTTCGCCGCTTGCGCTGAACGAAAAACGGTCAAAGCGTTTGCTGTAACCGACACCCGTGCGCGCACGGCCAAGCGCCTGATCGTAACCCAGCTCGGCGCGCCACTGCGCGGGATGCAGCAAGCTGCTCCCCGCTGACCATTCGCCGACAATCGTTGCGGATTGAAACTTTCTTTCGGGCGCGATGCGAAACCTTGCTTCGCCGCGCAGCCGGACTTTACCAATGCGCGCATTGGCGAGCAGCCCCGCTTCGATCTGTGGCGGCGGATCGGGGCCAAATTTGCGCCGTTCATCGCGGTAGGCCAGCTCGCCCGTCAGTGACATGCGGCCTACGCTGAGCGAGGACCGCGTCGTGAATTCGAGCGTACTGTCACCGCCACGCCGCGTCGTCAGCCGCGCATCGAGATGCACCGGGACCGTCCGCCG
The DNA here is from genome assembly GCA_031362355.1 of Sphingomonas sp. Classification (GTDB taxonomy): domain Bacteria; phylum Pseudomonadota; class Alphaproteobacteria; order Sphingomonadales; family Sphingomonadaceae; genus Sphingomonas_O. Next base: position 21,402 of record JANLSJ010000002.1, on the reverse strand, counting down.
ACCGCTGCCGAAGAAATGATCGACGCTGACGACATGCAGGCCGGTGACATTCTGCAAAATACGGTCCGAGCGATAGTCACCGCCCGCCCAGATCGTCTCGACCGCGAAATTGGTCGTACCAAGCTGTGCCAGCGCCTGTGCGCGCACCGCGTGACCACCGTTTGCGTCGACCGCCCCTGAAAACTCGGCCAAGGCGGGGCCAATCGCACGTCTCAGCGCAACTTCGCCAAAGTTGCGCCGACCAATGCCGTCGATCAGCAGGCTACTTATGTTGAGCGCCACTGACGTCTTGGTGTTAAGGCCGCGCTCGAGCCCGAACGAGCCGCGCCACCCGCGTCGTCCAAAGGTCGAGGCCTGATAAAGATTGATGAGGTCGCGGCCTTCCTCGTCCGCGCCAGCCCAATACCAGGTTTTTCGGGGCGGGATGCTGTCGAGCCCAACAGGCACGGATTTTACGTCGCGGCGGATCTGCCCCTGTGGTCCGTAAAGGACAACTTCGAACCGGTTCTGGCCATATTGCAGCGCGACATCGAGAAATTCGTAGCGACCATCGGCGCGGTCATTGGCGAACGCAAGCAGCTGGCCGTTGCGATAGAGTTCAGCGTCCCAGCCGCGCGGAAGTTCGCCGCGAAAATCGGTGCGGTCGAAGTTCTGCGGCCGATCCACAGGGCGGTTGGTGATCACAAACCCGCGCCCGACCCCCGATTGTGACACCAGCGGCGTGGACAGCCCCTGGACATCGCCGACTGCCGCATGCGTTGCTCCCAGTGGCAAGCCACCTGCAGGGTCGGTGCGATAGCCACGCATCCGCAAACTCGACGGCACACCGCGCCGATCCGAGGATAGCCGCGCGTCATAAGCGACGGGGCCCGCTTCGCCCGAAGCGTAAATTTCATATTGGGCATCGATCCGGTTGCCGTTCTGGCGATCCAGCGTCGCGCCGAGGCTGGCGACAACATCGACCGATGGCATCTTGACGCCACGATACGGCGCGCTTGATTTGGGCAGGCTGGCGAGGTCGAACACCGGTGTGCTGCTTTGCACACGCGCGCGCCGTTCGGCAGCAAGTTGCGGGGGCAACTTCTTGTCCGACTTCACGTTCAGGATCGCATTGCCGGTATCGGGATCGAGCATCACGCCCAGCCAGCGAGACAATGCGACTGTTGAGACACACCAGCCCTCCGGCGTGTCACGAATGTCGTCTGGCGCGACTTTGCGGCGTAAGTTCATGATTTGTTCTTCACCGCTCGCGCGATCAATCGTCAGCGTGTGGCGCTCGTCATACGCCCAGCCAGTTGCGCGGCGCGACTGTTTGTCGAGGCGGACCGAAATATCGAGCGCCATGATGACATCGGCAAAATCGACGCAGACTCCTGTCGGCGTTTGGTAACCGCGCACGCCGTCGCCCAGGCGATATTGATTGAGGCGGACGTCGAATAAGAGTGCGTCATCGGCATTCGCGGTCCACGTATCGGCACGCACCGGCGATGCCGATACGATCATGGCCAGCGCCGCGAGGGCCTGGCTTGCTCGGTTAAAAATGCGGCGCATCGGGTGCGTCCGGTCCTGTGATCCCTACCGGATCACGACCTGTGCCTCGGCAATCGTGCCGCCGCCGGTGTCGTTATCCTCGAGATATTCGACCTTGGTCGGTCCCGAAAGTTGCGCCGCAACTTCGGGCGGGATCGGCAGTGTCACGACGCGGCTGGCGACTTCGGTATAGACCGCAATCCCGCGCGCTTCGAACAGCGGCTTGGCAACGCCCGCCTTGGTCACGCGGATGCGGCCAAAGGTTGATCGGTCGCCGCTACGCGCGAGGGTGAACGAGATGGCATCGACCGCAGGCTCGTCGCCGGGCTTTGCTTTTGCGGTCACGATTTGGTTGTTTGCCGGGTCAATCTTGACCTTTTGCACACCCGATATGGCCGCCGTCACTTTCAGGCTGCCTTTGCGGACGATGATCGGGATGGTGACGCCATAAATCGGGATCAGCGCGATCGACACGCCTTGTGCAGGCCCCGATGTTGCAGGCGTTGGGGCCACGGCATCGGGAATCGCGCGAAACAGGATATGGGCGCGATACTCGCCATCGGGCAGGTCGGCGGGCGCGCGAACACCGATGCGGATCGCCTGCGGCTGGTTCGGCGCGAGCGTTACGCGGCGCGGCGCATAGCTGATCATTGCGAGTGTCGATTTTTCCTTGGCATTCGCGGCTTCGGGCAAAACATCCTCGACCTGACCCGAGGGAAGCATCCGCTTCAGCTCCATCGAGATGCGATAGGTTGCGGTCGCTTGCCCGACATTGTTCAGGAAAACCTCGGTCCCGCGCGGCCCGTCAAGCACGACCCGTGTTGGCGCGACCAGAAGATCACCCCCGGCAAGCGCAGGCAGGGCCACCGTGGCGAGCGAAAGCGCGATCATACGCGGCGCAAATCTGAACATGGGTTGGTCCCTAAAATACAGTCATCGCAACCATGGCTGAACAAGGTTTATTTTCCGCTAAGCTTTACCCGAAAACGAAAAGCCCGCCGGTGAGTCGATCACCGGCGGGCCTCGCGCTAAGCCTTCGTGTTAAGCGGAGGGCTTATTGATAGTTGACCGTCACCGTGAACGTGCCGGCATACGCTCCGTCCGACTGGCTCGCGCCAACCGCGAGCGTGCCACCAACCTGGAAGTTGTTGACAGCGGCCAATGTCATCAGCGCTGTCGACGAAACGAGTGTCGACGTCATCGTGTTGGCACCCGACGTGAGCGAAACTGTCGCAGGAACCGAAACAGTGGCAACCTGACCGATGGTGCCGACGACGCTGAAATCAGCTGCCGTTGCGGTGCCCGTGCAAACAAGGCCAACGCCGCACGTGCGGACACCAGCAGGCGTGACAATCACAGTCGACGCAGCAGCGCCAGTCACGATCGTTGCATAGTCGAGATCAGTGTTCCGCGTAACGGTAACCTGCTGAAGAATCTGTGCGCGTGCTGTGGCAGTGGCCGTCGCAGCCTGTGCGCCGGTCGAAACGAACGCAGCAGCGGTAACAGTTGCCGCAAGCGCAGCCTTCGTGAAACGATTGGTCATAATAATATGGTCCCCAAAGAAACAAAACAGGCAGAGTGAAAGGTCCCCCCTGCTCTGCTGCATCCCCTTTGACGCACCGGGGGTTCACATTTTCCTTCGGGGATTGGTTAACCGCCGTGAAGGAGTTAGCGATAGTCAGCGACGACGGCGATACGCCCGCGGAAATCGCCGCTTTGCCCCGATGTCACGATCAACACGCCGCCAAAGGCAACATTGAGTTTTCCTTGCGCATCAAGCGTTGCGGCGGGCGCAAGATCGGTGCGGATATCGACAACCTCGGCGCGACTGCCATCGGGGGCGGTCAGCGGAATTCGCTGTGGCAGGCTGACCGAAACAGGCGCAAAAGGCTCGCCGCTGAGCCGGACTGTCCCTTTGAACGACAAACCGCCAAGGTCCGCCAGCGCGCCTGAAACTTTGCGCATACCCGTTTGCGGGTCGAGACTGATCTTGCCCCCGCCCCCCAAGCGAATCTGCGCCGCGCGCCCCAGATCCAGCGCCGTTTCGACATCGATGCGCAGCGGCACCGTCGGCGCTTTGGGAGCCTCGCTTGGCGCGGGCGCACAGAGGCGACATTGCGCCTGCGCCGGGGCCGCAACCAACAGGGCCAGCAAGAAGGGGATACACCTCATTTCGGGGACAATAGTCGCACGGCTTTCAATGAATCGTTAAGTAAGCCATGGGGGCGGACCCAATGCCGCATTTCCGGTGTTGAACGAAAATGCGAAAGTCGCGCGTGCCTCACCGTCCCCGTATCGTCGCCATCGGCACTGCCACGCCCGGCCACGACATCCACCATGCCTTTATCGACTGGGCGGGCGCGCGGCTGACTGATCGGCGCGATGCTGCTGTCTTTGCGCGGATGGCGGGGCGTTCGGGGATCGCGCATCGCTGGTCAATATTGCCGGTGGGCGCAGAAGGTGGTTCGCCGGTTGATGGCGATGGTTTTTACGCAGACGGCATGCCGGGTACGGCGGCGCGGATGGCGCTCTATGCCGAAGCAGCACCCGCGCTGGCGCTCGAAGCTATTAAGAAACTTCCCGATATTTCCGGCATCACGCATCTCGTTGTCGCGAGCTGCACCGGGTTCATTGCACCGGGGATCGACCAGATCATTGCGGCGCGGCTCCGCCTCGACGGATCGGTCGAGCGCACGCTGATCGGTTTCATGGGCTGCTATGCGGCGGTTACGGCGCTGAAGTCGGCGCGGCATATTGTTCGCTCCGAACCCGATGCGCGGGTGCTGGTCGTTACTGTCGAACTCTCGACGCTGCATTTGCAAGATGATCTGGCCATCGAGCCGCTGCTCGCCATGCTGCAGTTCGGCGACGGGGCAGCCGCGGCGCTGGTCACGGGCGACGGTGCGGGGATCGGAGTCGACGCGCCGTTCGCGGCAACGCTGGCCGATTCGGACGAACTGATTCGCTGGAACATCGGCGACACCGGCTTTGCCATGCACCTCTCAGGCGAAGTACCAGGGCGGATTGCCGCCGCGCTCGCCGTTCCTGAAACGCGCGCGGCGCTGACCGGCGGCGTCGAACCCAAATCGGTCGATGCCTGGGCAGTCCATGCCGGCGGGCGCTCGATCCTCGATGCGGTCGAAACCGCACTCGAACTGGCGCCCGAAACGCTGGTGGCATCGCGCGGTGTCCTCGCCGACTATGGCAACATGTCGTCATCGACGCTGATGTTCGTCCTCGCACGGTTGATGGCGCAAAAGCCCAAGAGCGGCGTCGCCCTCGCCTTCGGTCCCGGTCTTGCCGCCGAAGGGCTGCGCTTCGGGTGGACCGGATAATGCTCGCGACGCGCGCGATTGCCGAAGAGCTGATGGACGCCGACGATCTTGATCCGGCCACTTATGCTGCGGTTGTGCATGACCTTGCCAAGGTCAACACGCTGACCATGGCGCGGCGACCGACGATCAATTTTCTGAGGTCGCTGAACATGCGCCGTCTTCGAATCCTCGATGTCGGTTACGGAGATGGCGACATGCTGCGCACCATCGCCCAATGGGCGGCACGAACAGAGCGCGCGGTTGAACTGGTGGGGATCGACCTGAATCCGCGCAGTGCACTTGCGGCCACCGATGCAACACCCGCTGGCCTCAACATCGACTATCGCACCGGCGACTATGCAGATCTTGCGGGCGAGCCTTGGGATGTCGTCCTCTCGAGCCTCGTCGCGCACCACATGACCCACGATGAGCTCGTCGCTTTCATCCGCTTCATGGATTCCGAGACGAAAGCAGGCTGGTTCATCAACGACCTTCACCGCCACGGATTCGCCTATCTCGGCTTCCCGCTGCTCGCGACAATCATGCGCTGGCACCCGATTGTCCGGCATGACGGGCAGCTCTCGATTGCGCGGAGCTATCGTCCACATGAATGGCCCGCCATCCTCGACGAGGCAGGCGTCAAAGGCGCCACAGTCTCGCGCACATTTCCGTTTCGATTATGCGTTTCGAAAATCCGTTAATCATCGGCGGCGGTCCGGCGGGATCATCTGCGGCGATCATGCTGGCGCTGGGCGGCGCAAAACCGCTGATCCTTGAACGGCAGGCGGTCGTCGGTGATGCATTGTGCGGCGGATTTATGAGCTGGCACACGCTGAAAAGCCTATCGCGCCTCGGCGTTGATCCCGGCGGGCATCCGATTGACCGGGTGCGCGTTTTCGCCGGAAACCGGAGTGCCGAAGCGCACCTTCCCGCAGGTGCCGTTGGGCTGTCGCGGCATCGGCTCGACACAATGCTGCTTGCCCGTGCGAAGGCTGTCGGCGCGGGGCTGGAGATTACCGCCGTCAAAAATGCCGACGAAATCGACGCGGACAGCCTGTTCCTTGCGACCGGCAAACATGACCTGCGCGGCCTCGCACGCCCCAAGCTCGAAACCGCCGATTCAACACTGGGCCTTCGGGTCAAAATCGGCCCGCACCCGCGGCTGACCGTACTGATCGGGAATACTATCGAGCTGCATCTATTCGACCGAGGTTATGTCGGGCTGTTGCTGCAGGAAGACGGCCGCGCCAACCTCTGTCTCGCTGTCCGAAAGTCCCGCCTCGCCGAAGCGGATGGAAGACCCGAAACACTGCTCCGCCAGTTGGGTGATGCCGTCCCCGCGCTCGGCGAGCGACTGGCCTTCCTTGACACGGTTCCTGACGCCGATGCTATCGCTTCGGTCCCCTATGGGTGGCGTGCAACCGAAACCGTGCCCGGTATCTTTCGATTGGGCGATCAAGCTGCCGTCATCCCCTCCATCGCAGGCGAAGGCAACGGCATTGCCGTCGCGAGCGGCATCGCTGCTGCCGCCGCTTGGACACAGGGCGGCGCGGCGGCTGCCCCCGCTTATCAACATGACTTCGCCCGTCGCACCCGCCGCCCGGTTGCGGTCGCCAAATGGCTGTGGGAGCGCGGTGAAACGCCGTGGACCGCAGCGCTCGCAACCCGCGCGCTCTCCCTCGCCCCGTCTATCGCCAAAAGTTTCGCGCGCGCGACCCGTATCGGGGATTGAAGCCCGGGCGGTTCGACGCCATCTTACAGTCATGGAAAAACTCGAATTGACTGACGCCGAGTGGAAGGCCCGCCTTTCGCCCGAGCAATATAATGTCTTACGCCAGCATGGCACCGAGCGCGCCTTCGCAGGCATCTACAACGACAACAAAGCCCCCGGCGACTATCATTGCGCCGGTTGCGGCGCGTTGCTGTTCACCAGCGCCGCCAAATATGAGTCAGGTTCGGGCTGGCCCAGCTTCATTCGCCCCGCCGATAGTGACGCCGTTGTCGAAGTTCGTGATACCAGCCACGGCATGACCCGCATCGAAGTGCGCTGCGCCAAATGCGATGGGCATCTCGGCCATGTTTTCCCCGATGGCCCCGCCGAAACCGGCCTGCGCTACTGCATGAACAGCGCGTCGCTCGATTTCGATCCAGCCTAGACGACGCTTGGCAGGCTGATCATTACCGCGTAACCCTTCTCTTTCGATGGCATCATCCTCCAAGCCACTATCCGGATTCAGACGCTGGTTCGGCAGGATTTTCCGTGTCGGCCTGATCGGCGGCCTGATCGGCATCATGGTTGTCGGCATCGCCGTTGCTTTTGCTTACCAGTCACTGCCGTCCTATTCCGAACTCAAGTCATCGCCCAACGGCCAGATGATCCGCGTCCACGCCGCCGACGGCACGGTCATCGTCTCGATCGGCCCGAGCTATGGCGAATGGCTGAGCATCGACCAGATCCCGGCTCCGATGAAGACCGCGATGGTTGCCGTCGAGGACAAGCGTTTCCGCAGTCATTTCGGCGTCGATCCGCTGGGCATCGCGCGCTCGTTTCAGGTGCGCTATCTGAAGGGCCGCTTCACGCAGGGCGGCTCGACCATCACCCAACAGCTCGCGCGCAATGTCTTCCTGACCAATGACAAAACCTGGTCGCGCAAGATTCGCGAGATAATCCTCGCACTCGCCATCGAGCGCAAATTCTCGAAGGACCAGGTGCTCGAGCTTTATCTCAACCGCGTGTATTTCGGCGGCGGGGCTTATGGCGTCGATGCAGCCAGCCGCAAATTCTTCGGCCATCCCGCGAGCACGTTGTCACTCGGCGAAGGCGCAATCATCGCGGGGCTGGTCAAAGCACCATCAAACTATTCACCAAGCGCCGATGCCAAAGCCGCCGTCGGTCGCGCCGGCGTTGTCCTTGATGTCATGCTGAAGCAGGGGTTGATCACCCCAACCGACGTCGCCGCTGCCAACCCCGCCAATGTCACGCTGGCCCCCGAACCCAAGCAGAACAGCGTCCGTTACTTCACTGATTGGGCATTGCCACAGCTTGATACGCTGATCGATGAGGGCGGCGAGCCCATCGAAGTGTGGACCACCCTTGACCTCGGCATGCAAAATGCCGCTGACGAAGCCATCCGCGCCAACACCCCGGGCAAGGCACAAGGCGCGCTCGTGTCGCTCGACCGCGACGGTGCCGTCCGTGCCATGGTCGGCGGCAAGGATTATGTCGCATCGATCTACAATCGCGCAACCCAAGCCGTGCGCCAGCCGGGATCAGCGTTCAAACTGTTCGTCTATCTCGCCGCCATCGAAGCCGGATACACGCCGGGCGACATGGTCGTGGACGAGGAAGTCAACATCAACGGCTGGAAACCGCGCAATTCATCGCGCCGTTATTCGGGCGAAATCACGTTGCGCACGGCCTTTGCCTATTCGGTCAACACGATTGCCGCCAAACTCGGTGCCGAAGTGGGGACCGGCTCAATTGCCAACATGGCGAGGCGCTTTGGAATCACGACGCCGGTAAACACGCAGCCGTCGATGGTGCTCGGCACGTCGGACGTTCGCCTGATCGACATGACCCGCGCGTTCGCCAGCGTCGGCGGCAACGGCGTTGCGGTTGCGCCCTATGGGATTTTGAAAGTGACGACGGCAAAGGGCGAAGTTCTTTACCAGCATCGCACCGACACAAGCCTCGTCCTTGTCGCGCCGCAGGTCGCCGCGCAAATGATTGATTTGCTCCAGACCGCGGTCAACACTGGCACCGCGCGCGCCGCACAGATTGGCCGACCGGTTGCAGGCAAGACGGGGACAACAAGTTCGAACAAGGACGGCTGGTTCCTCGGATTTTCCAGCGGGATCACCACTGGCGTATGGATGGGCCGCGACGATGCCGATCCGATTCCGGGGCTACAGGGCGGTCGCGCGCCCGCCCAAGCCTTTGCCCAATATATGAAATTTGCCGTCGCCAAACGACCCGTCGAGAAATTCCAGACCGAAGTGACGCTCCCTGAATGGCAGCTTGAGCCCGATGAAGAAGCCTATTTCGGCAATGCGGACGAGGGCACTTATGTCGATGAGAATGGACTGCCCATCGAACCCGAGCCCGGGACACGCGCGCCCGAGCCTGACGTCAATCCCGATGTTCAGGTGCCGCAGCAATTTGACCAAAAATGGATCGACGGCGTGCTGGGCCGCGAACCCGGGACACCGCCCCCGCCCAAGCCGATGGTGACGCCCAAGCCATCTGTGCCCGCGCCAAAGCCCAAACCGCCACCTGCCGACGATCAGGCGTTTCCGCGTCCGAACCAGTGAAGTGCAGTGCCGTTGGCACGAAGCCAGCGGCGGGAAAGTGCAGGGTCCGTGCCGTGGAGGGTGGCCACCAGCGCATGGAATTCACGGCTGTGGTTCATATGAATGCGGTGCGCGACTTCATGCGCGACGGTCGCCAGCCGGACATGCGAAGGCGCGAGGATCAGCCGCCAGCTATAGCGAATATCGCCCGACGATGCGCAGCTGCCCCAGCGTGATTTTGGATCGCCAACGCCGACCTTGCCGATGGTGATGTTGGGCCCCTTGGCGAGATCAAAGGTTTCGCGTGTGAGCGTTTCAAGCGCGAGGCGCTTCAGGAAGCGCAGCACGCGGGCGGGCATTTGTTCGATGGGGCCGCCAACGCGCAACGTCTCCTGACGAAGACTGGGATTGCGCGGATAGGCTGCGCTCCAATCCAGCACCACATCCGCCCCCGCAACACACAACCACATCCCCGGCACAATCGGTTCGCCGGTTGGCATCTTGGCCAGTTCAGCCTCAACCCACGCCCGCTTGCCCGCTGCCCAAGCCAGTGCAGGCCGCAATGGCGCACGTAACGGCAAACTCAGCCGCACACTGGCATCGCGCGGATCAATGGTCAGCCGCAGGCCCTTCGCCCCGCGCCGTCGGATGACAACCAGCGGCTGCTCGCGCCCGCCGCCTGAGAACATCAACTCAGAGGTCATCGCGGTCCACCAGATGCATTTCGAGATCACCGGCATCAATTTCCGAAATCGTCCAGCCGCGCACTGACTTCCCAGCTGCATGGACACTGTCGCGGTCACCGGTGTTCAGATAATGCCAGTCGGGTAGCGGCTTTCCTTCGTTGCGCAGAACATAGGAACAGCTTGCGGGCAGCCAGTCCATCGTTTCGAGCTTTGCGGGCGTCAGGCGGATGCAGTCGGGCACGAAAGCATGGCGATGTTTATAGTCCGAACATTGCGCGCTGCGCCGGTCGAGCAGCTTGCATGCGACGTTGGTCGGGTAAAAATCGCCGGTCTCGTCATCCTCGAGCTTGTGCAGGCAGCATTTGCCGCAGCCGTCACACAGAGCTTCCCATTGCGCGCGGTCAAGCTGATGCAGCGGCTTCGATTCCCAGAAGCGGTCGGTCACCGGACCCATTTTCCGATCTCGCCCGCAATCGCTTCCGCCGTGCCGTCCTGGGGAATCAGCGCAATTGGCCTATTGGCGGGATCCATCAAATAAGTCGCGCGGCTATGATCAACGAGATAGCCGTCCTTCGGCTGGCCCGGCGCAATCGAGACCGAGACGCCATAGGCCGTGGTTACGTCTGCGATGGCCTTGGCACTGCCCGTCAGCCCGACCATCTCGGGGTGAAACGCCGCCGTAAAATCCTTGAGCACCGCAGCCGTATCGCGCGCCGGATCAACACTGACAAAAATCAGTTTCACTTTCTTCGCGCGCGCCGGGTCGGCCTTGGCAAATGCTTTTAGTCCACGCGCGAGATTGGCAACATCAGTCGGGCAAATGTCGGGGCAATAGGCATAACCGAAATACATGATGCGATATTGGCCGGGAAAGCTCTTTTCGGTCACCACCGCGCCGTTCTGGTCAGTCAGCGCAAACGGGCCGCCGATACGCGCGCCTTCCAACGGTGGGCGCGGGGCGGGCGCGGTGCAGGCGGCAACCAGCAGGGCGAGTAGAAAAATCAGTCTGTTCATGACAGCGCCAGCCTTGCGATGTTAGCGGGACCGACGCAAGACGGGTGCGACTCGAAACAGGTGGAATGATATGCGGTACGCAGGTTTGGGGCTAGCATTGGTCGCGGTCATCGCGCCGATGCCCGCACTAGCGCAGTTTTCGGACAGCTATAATTTCCTCAAAGCCATTCGTGATCGCGAAGGCCAGAAAGTCACCGATTTTATCAACAAGCCGGGATCGGGCGCGGTCCTGATCAACACGCGCGATACGTCGACCGGTGAAGGTGCACTTCATATCGTGACCAAACGCCGCGATGTTGTCTGGCTGTCATTCCTGCTGTCCAGAGGTGCAAATCCCGACATGCGCGATGCGAACGGCAACACGGCGCTGATGCTGTCGGCGCAGCTTGGCTTTGCCGAAGGGTTGTCGCTGCTGATCGACCGTAAGGCACAGGTCGATCTCGCAAACAGCAGCGGCGAGACCCCACTGATGCGTGCCGTGCAGAACCGCGACATCGCCACCGTCCGCACCTTGCTGACCGCAGGGGCCAATCCGAACAAGGCCGACACATCATCGGGCCTGACGGCGCGCCAATATGCCGAACGCGATCTGCGCTCCGCCGCGATTGTGAAAGCGATGGACGAAGCCAAGCCTAAACTAAAGGCAAAAGTCGGACCGAACTAAGTCGCGGTCAGCACGCCGTCGTCGAGGTCACCGAGCAACCGCCGCGCTGCCCGCCTGGCAAATCGCAATGTCTCCGCCCGACGCCGTGATGGGGCCAATGCCACGAGCGCCGCTTCGCGTACGACCGCCGCATCATAGTGGTCGGCGACGATCAGCCCTGCACGCTCGGGCAACTTGCCACTGCGCACGAGCAGATCGGCATCAAGCGATTCAGGAATCGCCCAGTAAAAGCGATCGCAATAGTCGAGATAATCGGTCCATTTCTGGTCGCCGAGCAAGTCAGCGCGCGAGACTTTGACCTCGACAATCGTGACCAACCCCTTGGGACACAGCCCCATCAGGTCGGCACGTCGCCCGTTACCGAGCGCAACTTCGCCCACCGTCAGGCAATCATGGCGTAACAAAAGCCGCGCCACGCCACGCACGACATTGGCGGTCAGATCAGGCGCAGAAAGAGGCAGATCGAGCATGCTCCCGACTTAGAACAGTCGGGGAACAAACAAAAGCCTCAGCGGTAAAAGATGTGATTGCCCACGGTGGCGACATGCTTCTTGCCCCAATTGGGCGAGACACGACGCGCGTGGAAGAACAGCGCGTTGGGCGCGGTGCTTTCCCACAAGCCGCTCATCGCGACCTGCGCAACACCAACGGCTTGCCGCCACATCGCCTGATTGACGACGGGCGGAAAACCACCGCCGCGCACAAATGAAAACTGGCTGGGCTGCTTGACCACACCACAGAATGTGCTGGCAAAACGTCCCGATTTGGCACGGTTCATGATGACTTCGGCGACCGCGAGCTGGCCGTTGAGCGGCTCGCCCTTCGATTCGAAATAGACTGCTTTGGCAAGACAATCCGCTTGCGCGTCGCCAACGGTGCTCGACGCATGCTTGTCCACCAGTGCTGCTAAAGACGATGCGCGCACGCGTTTGGGGAAAGTGATCACGGGGATTTGCTCGGGAGCAATGTCGGTCGCGACGCCGTCAGTGACCGACGATTCGAGAACTGGTTCCGCCGGGAGCGGTTCGCTCACCACGGTCGGAAAGAGTGGCGCACCAACGGCCTGGGTCGAGGGAAAAGCCCCCATCGCAGCCAGTGCGCAAAACGAAGTGGCCGCAAAACTGGCGGCACGGTAAAAATTCGACATGCAATCTACTATCGTGCGGCCGAACAACCAAAAGCCGGGCATTAAACGAAAAATTATGCCCCGGTCATTCTTCCGACTGGCGTCCACATCACCCCCATACCCCGGGTCAACATGCGGCTACGCTCGTCTTAATTCCGCCTCATTTGTTGTGCGACGCAGCAAAGTCAACCTTGTTAACCTGTTTCAGCGGCGAAGCGTTCTGCGTTCGCGATGTCCAGTTCGACCAGCCACAGGTCTGAATCGCGCGCGCTGCGGCGGTCGAGATAAGCTGTGCGTTCGTCCGGTTCGGCGGGGCCAACCGCTGTCCAGGCATAAGCACCCGTCCTATCAAGCACGCGTTCGCGGACGGACTGAACGACGCCCTTTTCCACACAAATCAACAGGATCGAACCCGCCGTCGCATCGCCCTTGGCCAGTACCGCCGCGTTGCCGCCCTCGGCACCAACCCGCCGGATCAGTGCACTCACCAGCATCGCACTGGTCAGCCGCGCGGTCATCCGTGCTTGTAGCCGTCGAGCGAAGACAATGCGATTTGCGAACGCATGAACGTCCCCGTCCCGCGCGCGGCTTCCTCGCCATACTGGTCGATCAGGCGGGCATCCCCAACAAAAACGCGCTTGCGGCCACTGATCCAGCGCCCCTCGGCGATCACCAGCCCCGCTTTGATCGGCTTGGTGAACAGCAGGTTGAACGCCGTCGTCAGCACAAACCGGTCGGTCACCAGCGAATTGACCGCATAAAAGGCCGCATCGTCAAGCATTTTGAAATAAGCCGTGCCATGCAGCGCGCCCGCCGCATGGAAATGCTCGGTGCCGACCTCAAACTTGATCCGCGCAAAGCCGTCCTCGACAATTTCAAGCTCGGACGGGAATGCGCGATTGATCGGTGCCGACCGATAGAGCGATTCAAGCGCACGATGATGCACGCTCGCGCCATCGCTGGTCTCAGGCCCAGAATCAGGCAGCGTCACGCGCCTCACCGGTATCGAACAGCGCATACAGCGCGTCATCGGTCGCGGCCCCGCGCAGTTTGGCGACAAAGGCTTTGTCGCGCAGCACCCGGCTGACTTGCGCCAGCGCTTTCAAATGCGCCGCGCCCGCATCGGTCGGCGACAGGAGCATGAAAACCAGATCGACCGGCTCGTCATCAATTGATGCGAAATCAACTGGCTGCGCCAACCGAGCAAACAGCCCGACAACATGGTCCAGCCCGTCAATCTTGCCATGCGGGATGGCAATGCCTCCGCCAAATCCGGTCGAACCCAACCGCTCGCGCTCGGTCAAACGCTCGACAACCAGCGCCGAATCGACGTCATGAATGCGCTCGGCCATGGTCCCCAAGGCTTGAAACAGGGACTTTTTATTCGGGGCTACCAGCGCGGCTATAACCGCGCCGGGGCGAAGAAAATCGTGCAAATCGTTCATCTTAGTTCCGGGTCCAGATGCGATCGCACCAGTCAATGACTCAGGCCGCGCGCTGGGGTTCCACCCAGCCAATCGTGCCGTCGCCGCGCCGATAGACCATATTCAACGCACCTGTCCCGTTATTTTTGAACAGCAACGCGTTGGTATTGCGGAGATCAAGCATCATGACCGCATCGGAAACTGTTGCATCCGGCACGTCAACGCGCGTTTCCGCCACAATCAGCGGATGATCGCCGACATCGATTTCGACGTCATCGTTGATCGGCTCGAACACCGTATAGCCCGCTTCGACGGGCTCGATCCCGTTCGGCCCCTTATGATCCTTCAGCCGGCGCATATAGCGGCGCAGCTGGCGCTCGATCTTTTCGGCCGCGCCTTCGAAGGCGGGATGGGCTTCCATCGCGTGGCTCGCTGATTTCAGGATGACACCCTGCATAACATGGGCAACGATATCGCACGAAAAGCCATTGTCATGCGGCCCGCGACCAAAGGTGACATGCGCCGAAATAGCACGCGAGAAATATTTGTCAGCCACACCCTGAAGCCGGTCGGACACATGGGTTCGCAGCGCATCGCCAGTGGCGACCTGATGTCCCGAAACGCGGATGTCCATAAGTCTTCTCCTTGGTTATCTCTCGACACGATCAGGCATCGGTACGCACAGCCCAATCATCATTCGTTGCCCACAGGGGGTCAGTCAGTGTCGCGACAAAATCGCGGTGGCGCGCAATTTCTTCGGGCGTCGCTTGATGGGTACGCGGCTGCCGCGAAGGGTTTGTGCGTACGACGTCGAACCCGCTCGACACAGGATCAACAACAGATGGAGCCATCATATCCAGCCCAATCTGTCGCCCGCCGGTCAGCTCGATATAAACTTGGCTCAACAACGCCGCATCCAGCAGCGCACCATGGTTGACGCGGTGGCTGCGGTCGACGCCATAGCGCGTGCACAGCGCATCAAGGCTGTGCTTCGCGCCGGGATGCCGCGCTTTCGACATCGCCAGTGTATCGATCATCCGCGACATCGAAATATGCAGCCGTCCGCAATTGCCGAGTTCGGCATTCAGAAAGCCGAAATCGAACATCGCGTTATGCGCCACGAGCGGACTGTCACCGAGAAAGTCGAGCAGATCCTCGACCGTGTCTTCAAAATATGGCTTGTCCGACAGGAATGCGTCACTTAGGCCATGTACCTGTTCGGCAATGCTCGGCATCGCCATGCCGGGATTGAAATAGGCGTGATAGGTGTTGCCGGTCTCGACACGATTGACGAGTTCGATGCACCCGATTTCAACAATCCGATCGCCCTGTTTGGGGTCGAGGCCGGTGGTTTCGGTATCGAAGACGATTTCACGCATTGAGTCGTTACGATGAACTCTTGCGCGCAGTTAGACAAGCGATGACTTCGCGCACCTGTGCCCGCGTTGCGGCGAGCGACGTGCCAGTGTCGATGATGTGATCGGCCAGCGCGCGTTTTTGATCGTCAGGCATTTGCAGCGCGAGAATTTTATCGAACTTTTCAGGCGTCATGCCGGGGCGTGCGAGGACACGAGCGCGCTGGACATCAGCAGGCGCTGAAACAACCACGACAGCGTCGATGTCGGGCGTTCGGCCTTTTTCCAACAGCAAAGGAATGTCGAAAACAATCATCGGTGCGTTTTGATGATCGGCAAGGAAGATGTTGCGTAGCTCGGCGACGGCAGGATGGACGATGGCTTCCAATTGTTTCAGCTTGTCAGCATCGCCGAATACCAGCGCACCCAGCTGGGCACGATCCACACCTGCATCGGTCGTGCTGCCCGGAAATGCCGCTTCAATCGCACTGATCAGCCGTCCGCTCGGCCCCTGTAGGTCATGCACCACGGCATCAGCATCGAACACCGGGACATTTTCACCACGAAACATCGCCGCCACGGCTGATTTGCCCATCCCGATCGATCCGGTGAGGCCAACGACAATCATGACGTCAGCAGCGCCCGCAATTCGGCATCATGGTCACGCGGCGGCCCGGCCCCGAAAAAGAGTTCAAATGCAAGTGCAGCCTGCCCGATCAACATCTCGAGCCCGTCCACTGTCGCCAGTCCGCGTTTTTCTGCCGCCACCAACAACGATGTCCGCAATGGCGCATAAACAATGTCATAGACCAGCGCGTCATCGGGCAACGGCGACAGATCAAGTTCAAGCGGTGCTTGTCCGACCATTCCCAACTGGGTCGCATTCACTAGGAGCGCGACCGGCACCAGCGGCTTATCGAGCGTCTGGACCGAGCCCTTCAAACCGAATCGCGCAAGGATCGCCGCCCCTTTGAGCGGATCCCGCGCCAACAAGGTCACGGGCCCAACCCCGGCTTTTGACAACGCAAACAAAACCGCATGCGCTGCGCCTCCCGTCCCAACAACGGCAACCGGCATTCCTTCCAGACCGAAATCCGCAATCGGCGCAAAAAATCCGGCAGCATCGGTATTCGTGCCGATCAAACTGCCGTCCGGTTGGCGTATGATCGTATTCATCGCGCCAATCGAGCCGCGCACATCACCCGGATCATCAACAAGATCCATGACGTCAATCTTGTGCGGCACAGTGATATTGCACCCACGCCAAGACGGGTCGTCGCGGCGCTCCTCAACATAAGCTGCCAGCCCATCGAGGCGGACATGACAAGTGCGGTAATCCGACTTTATCCCGAGTTTCGCGAGCCAGAATTTATGGATTACCGGCGATTTTGATTGGGCAATCGGATCGCCAATGACTTCTGCATAGGGGGTCATGACGCCATCACCCCGCGCACGCGCAACCAGTCAAGCAGCGGTAATAACGGCAGTCCGAGGATCGTGAAATGGCTCCCCTCGATCTTCGCGAATAATTGCGCGCCCAAACCTTCGACCCGGTAGCTACCGACGCAGCCCGCGACTGCATTGCCTTCGCGCGCCACATAATCCTCAATGAAAGTATCGGACAAAGTCCTCATTGTCAGCGTCACTTTGTCGACATGCCGCCAGATCGGCTGGCCATTTTCAACAGCAACAACCGCGCTGAACAGCCGGTGAGTCCGACCCGACAACATCCGCAATTGCCCCGCCACATCATTACCCGGCTTGTCGAGCATTGTTCCATTATCAAGTTCGAGCGTCTGGTCACAACCCAGCACAATATCGCCCGGTCGCGAAGCCGACACACGTGTGGCTTTCAGTTCAGCCAGCGCGTCTGCCAGATCGCGTGCGCCCAATCCCCGTGCCCGAAACGAATCTTTCGCGGCGTCCTCATCCACCCGCGGCGCAACCGCTTCGAAGGGCACCCCTGCAGCCTCTAGCATCGCGCGTCGTGTTGCACTCATTGAGGCCAGCATCAGCATCAGCCAGCCCGCCGGTCATTCACAAAACCGATAATCGCTGCCGCTGCTTCCTCAATCGAACGTCGCGTCATATCGATCACCGGCCAGTCGTTATCCGCAAACATCCGCCGTGCATACGCCACTTCGCGCGCCACCGCATCAGCGTCGACATAGTCGGTCTCGGGCGCTTGATTGAGTGACAAAAGCCGGTTGCGACGCACCTGAATCAAGCGCTCAGCACTGGTGATCAATCCAACGACAAGCGGATTTTTCAACGAAAACAAACTCCCGGGTGGCGGTGATTCGATTACAATCGGTATATTTGCCGTCTTGTAGCCGCGATTGGCGAGATAAATGGACGTTGGCGTTTTCGACGTCCGCGATACGCCAGCGAGGACAATATCGGCCTCTTCCCAATTCTCGTGGGCAATCCCGTCATCGTGCGCAATCGTGAACTGGATTGCCTCGACCCGCGCAAAATAAGCATCGTCGAGGACATGCTGCCGCCCCGGTCGCGCCTGTGCGGTTTGTCCGAGAAAGCTCGATAGCGCATCATTGACCGCATCCAGTGGCGCAACGGCCGGGATACCCAGCGCCCGACATGCCGCTTCCAGCCGTTTGCGCGTCTCGACATTGACAAGCGTAAACAACACCAGCCCCGGGTTCTGACCAATTTCAGCGAGAATGCGGTTCAAATGACCTTCACCGCGCACCATCGGCCAGAAATGCTTCATCATCTCGACGCCATCATATTGTGCGAGCGCGGCTTTCGCCATCATATCAAGCGTTTCGCCGGTCGAGTCCGACAACAGGTGCAGATGTAGTTTCGCCATATCCGCCCTGTGCATAACCCCGTGGGTTTTGGCTAGGCGAATCGCGCGGACAGAACAGCGCGGAATTTGCGTCCCCGACGGCTGATATTTCGCGCCCAACCTTATCCACATCAAACCAAAGTCTACAGCGGTCTGTGGATAACGGGGACGCCAGACTCGAATCGCGAGCTTTGCGCGAATCCCCTCACGTCAATCTGTTGGCAAGAGTCCGCAAGGTCGATAAGCCCCGCACATTGCTGCCCTACATCTTACATCAGACTCTTTCTTAATATCTCTTAAAGGATAAGAATTGACCAAGCCTTTGCTTAGCGTGCTCCGAGGAGAGCGTCAGGACCGTCCACCCGTCTGGTTCATGCGGCAGGCCGGACGTTATCTGGCCGAGTATCGCGAATTGCGTGCTCAGAAGGGCGGTTTCCTTGAGCTCGTGCATGACAGTGATGCCGCCGCCGAGGTGACGCTCCAGCCGATCCGGCGCTTCGGTTTCGATGGCGCGATCCTGTTCTCCGATATTCTGGTCATCCCCAATGCGCTGGGGCAGGACCTGTGGTTCGAAGAAGGCGAGGGGCCACGCCTGGCGCCCAAGCTCGTCGATCATGCGCTCAGCGGGCTTGTAGCGGCTCCTGAGCGGCTGTCTGCGATCTATCAGACAGTCGCCAAGGTAAAGGCCGCGCTGCCGCCTATAACCACCTTGCTGGGCTTTGCAGGGAGCCCGTGGACCGTCGCGACTTATATGATCGCCGGACAGGGGAGCAAGGAACAGGCCGAGGCGCGGCGCTATGCTTATCGTGATCCGGCGGCGTTCGGCGAAATCATCGATGCGATTGTCAGCATGACGGTCGATTATCTTTCGGGTCAGATCGAAGCGGGTGCCGAAGCCGTGCAGTTGTTCGACAGCTGGGCCGGGAGCCTGTCGCCCGCGCAGTTCGACGATTGGGTTATCGCGCCAACAGTCAAGATCGTTACACAATTGCGCGCGCGGCATCCCGATACGCCAATTATCGGTTTCCCCAAGGGAGCAGGCGGCAAGCTGATTGCATATGCCAAGGCGACCGGCGTGGATGCGCTCGGCATTGACGAGACGGTCGATCCGGTCTGGGCGAACACATATTTGCCCGCTGGTTTGCCGGTGCAGGGCAATCTCGATCCGCTCGCGCTCATCGCGGGCGGCGCGACGCTTTCCAAAGCCATCGCGCATATTCTTGAGGCGTTTGCGGACCGCCCGCATATTTTCAATCTTGGCCACGGCATCCTGCCCGACACGCCGATTTCGCATGTTGAGGTGGCGTTGAAGCAGGTGCGCGGGGGATGATCGAAAGCGTCGGCTTTCTCGGCGCGGCCTACCCCTGGGTGAAGGCGGCGCATCTGATCTTCGTGATTTTCTGGATGGCGGGGCTGTTCATGCTCCCGCGCTTTTTCGCTTATCATCAGGAAACCGCGCTCGGATCGCCCGAAATCGCCGCGTGGATCGAGCGCGAGGCACGGCTAGTCAAGATCATCCTCAACCCCGCGATGATCGTCGTCTGGGCGCTCGGCCTGATCCTGACCGTCAACATCGGCGCGTGGGCCGAAGGGTGGTTCTATGCCAAATTCGCCGCGGTGATCGCGCTGTCAGGCTATCACGGCTGGATGGCAGGCTACGCTAAAAAACTGGCGCGGGGTGAGGTGGGGGTGTCGTCAAAAACGATGCGGCTGCTCAATGAGGTGCCCGGCGTGGCGACGGCGGTGATCGTGGTGCTGGTGATCGTGAAGCCGTTTTAGGCTTGCACCTGCCATTAAATGGGTGCACATAAATCCTGTGAAGATCGAGTTTGATCCGGCGAAGGATGAAATCAACCGGACCAAGCACGGCATTTCATTGCAGGCGGCAACGAATTTCGACTGGGACACGGCGCTCGAGCGCGAAGATGACCGGTTCGACTATGGCGAAGCCCGCTTCGTTGCCATCGGGCTGATCGATGCCAGCCTGTATGTGATGGTTTTCACCGAAGGTTCCGATGACGATGTCGTGCGCGTCATCAGCCTGCGCCCGGCGGAGAAACATGAAACGAGGTTTTATTATGGACAAGTTTGACCCGGCGATTCACGATGACAACCCGCCGCTGGATGCGGCGTTTTTGGCGGGCATGAAGCCATCACAGCGTGGGCGGCCCAGATTGGAAACGCCGAAGGTGGAGGTGAAAATCCGGCTCGATGCCAATACGGTGGCGCATCTGCGTGGCAGCGGGCCGGGATGGCAGACGCGGGTAAATGCGGTGTTGGGGCGGCTTGTTTCGAACGGGCAGATTTGAAGGGGTAGGTGTTGCAATCCAGCTGCGATGATTCTGAATTTGTGATCGTGGCGCTGTGTTAGAGATGCGCAGTCTTTGTATTGCGAGTGACGACTATACTTCGTCGATTCCCACAAGTGTGAGCGCGCCTGGCTTATTTCCTTTGTTGTCAAGCAGCCAAAATTTTCCCGAGGTGGATGCTAGGACCATTGATCCAATCATTGGCTGAACTTGCTCGGCAAGGTCCCTTTTGAATTTTGCAAATTTTGATCCAGCTGGACGTCGAATTAAGATAGTCGTCTTGTGTCGAATTCGAGCTACATCATAGCCTTTCTTCCGAAGGCGACGAATAACGAGACCCATATTATCCCCAACGCAACGGTTGAATTCAGCCATATACACGAATGAAAGCATTTTTCGAGCAGGAGATTTGGCAGGCATTTGGTATTCCAATCATCGAAAATGGCAGAATAGAGATTTTAATACCCTCTTGCTTGCCTCATCAATGCAGCTGTTTTTCTCTGGCGCTCTAAACTTTCTCCGCAAGCACTATCTACGGTAGAAACTGCTTCTCTCTCTTTATCCGAGAGGCCGTCCTCCTTATAAGCAGCAACGACTTGACGAGCCAAATCGCAAAGGCGCTCACTTCTATACAACCGTGTTTCAATCGTCGATTTCCCGCTGTCCATATGATCAATGCTATCTAACAAGGCTTGGACGTAAGCTTTCTGGGCCGCGTCTCCCTTACTTTCAACGAGATTTTTGGGAGTTATCCCCTTGCGTCAGTTAGGTCTAGTAGTGGTATAGGGGGGGAATGGGGATTCTCTCAAGAAAGCGCATTGGCGGCGGTATTATGCTCGTCGTTGCGGGCTGGCTTGGACAGGAGACTCTGTCGTGGCTAC
>JANLSJ010000001.1:0-28798 GCA_031362355.1 Sphingomonas sp. | reverse complement strand
GGCCAGTGCCGGGGCTGTCACGAGTAAACCCAACGCGAAAATGATCGATTTTACCACGCAACATGCCCCTATTTCCGCCGACAATGGCGCTTCACGAACGGCAATAGCGGACAGCTTGCGAAAGCGCAAAATCGATTGGTTGTGCGTTTGCTACAGCCCGAACGCGATGCCGACGCGGCCGCCGGTCGACCCCTTGCGCGATGATCCGGCAACGCCCGCATTGATATAGATTTTCGGCGAAACCCGACCAATCAGGCCACCGGCGAACCCTTGTTCGCCGCGATAGGTCGCAAGGTTGAAGTTCACGCTCAAGGCGCTGTCGGGCACGACCATCATCCCGCCTAGCGCCATCGACGCGGCGATCCCGGCATTGGCCCCGTCGAGGCCGCGGTTAAGTCCGGCAATCTGAGTTGTGTGGGTCGCGACAGTATCATCGATCAGCGCCTGCGAGACTTGGAGTTCGGAGATCATCGAGGATTGTGCGGCAAGCACCGCCGACGATTGCGCGCCTTTGCCGACGGTCCCGCTGTTATCGATGGTCAGGAAGAACTCCTGCCCCGCTTGTGCGGCGTCCGATGCGCCGATGTCAGCGATGGAAACCGATGTTCCTGTGGTGCCGAGCCTCACCTGATTGGCGCGTGTCGTTGCCGAATCGACGCCGATGGCGGTGGAGCCAGCATGGGTTGCGGCGGCTTGGAAGCCCACAGCCGTTGCGCCGACCGCCTGCGCGCGCGAGAAGGTGCCGAGCGATGTCGCGTTTGTTGCGGTGCCTTGCGAGGCATAACCAAAGGCCAGCGCATTCTCCCCGCCCGCAAATGACGCATTGCCGAAGGCGACCGTGCCGAGGCCGTTGGTTTCCGAACTCGCCCCGACCGAAAACGAGTTCCCGCCGACTGCCTTGGCATTGGTGCCGATGGCGAGCGAACCCGACGTTTGGGCGTTGGCCCCCCTGCCAAGCGCGATGGTGTTGATCTGTGCCGCGTTTGCATCCGCACCAATCGCGATAGCATCCTGCCCCGATGCCGTCGCACCCAATGTGCCGACATCAACCCCGTCTGCGCCGATTGCAATCGAACGCAAGCCGGTCGCCTGTGCAGACGCGCCGAGGGCCGTTGCGCCGGCGTTCCCTGCAACTGACTCCGCACCAACTGCCGTTGCGCTTGTTGTTACGCCCGATGATGCAATCAGCGATGCGTTGGCCCGGTTGCCGATTGCCGTCGTTCCAACGCCGAACGCGCGGGAAAACATGCCGATGGCTGTCGGACTGATCTCGCCGTCAGGACCGAAGAAAAAAGTCGGCGTGACAGAGGTTGCGTGTGATGCACGGCCAATGGCAATTGCACCCAATGTAAGGGCATTGGCACCAACGCCGGCAGCCGTCGATCCAAACGCCGTCGAATTCGCAAGAAAGCCGACTGCAACAGCACCAAAGTTACTCGCGTTGGAATCGACCCCTATTGCGATAGAGCTTTGGCCAGTGGCTTGAGCACCCGCAGTGCCAGCATCGCTGTCGTCGCCCCCGATTGCAATTGCGCCCGATACCGAAGCCAGCGCCTCGCTTCCAAGCGCGATCGCATCGTTCGCAGTTGAGTCAGCACTGAACCCGATGGCGATATTGCGGGCGCCGGTTGCGGGGGCACTTGCGAGAGTGCCAACCGCAAGCGATTGTGTACCGGCTGCGTTTGCCGAGTAGCCAAATGCCGAGGCGTTCGTGCTCGTTGCATTCGCGAAAGTGCCGACCGCTGTCGCTTGGGCACCGGTTGCGTTCGTGGACGCACCGATCGCAACGCCGTTGCTACCGTTGGCATTGGCGCCGGCGCCGCACGCAAGGCGAAAGACTGATCCTGAGGTCGCGCCGCCAACCGTATCGACGCCTGCTGTTGCAGTCCCGTCCAGATTGGTGTCGAGCAGACATTCGCTGGCGAGCCCGGGTGATGCCGCAAGCGCGATCAGGCTAGCGGTCAGGGTAAGGGTAAGTTTGGAAATACGCATGTCAATAATCCTCCATCGTTGATGAAGGCTGACAGGGTCGTTTTGCCGGTGTGCCGGTCCTCCCCACCAGCCGGATGCGACCCGCTGGTTAGTTTGGAATAGACGCAAAAAACGGCGGTCGCAAACGAGCGTGGTAAACATCAGCGATTATGAAATGCCATTCCGCGCCTTTGCGTGTGGTCGGCAACTGGCAGGAGTGAGGGGACTCGAACCCATGACCCTCGGTTTTGGAGACCGATGCTCTACCAACTGAGCTACACTCCTCCGTGCTGGCTAAGCGGCCTTAGCGAAAGCGCAGCAGGCCTTCAAGCCACCGCGCGGTCGGCATCAAATAGAAGCCTTGCTTCCGACGCAGGCATCGGACGTCCGAAGAGATAGCCCTGGACTTTGCGGCAGCCGAGGCGCTTGATCGCTTGCAGCTCGAGTTCGGTTTCGACGCCTTCGGCTGTGGTGCTCATGCCAAGGCTGCCCGCCATCGCGACAACAGCGCGGACGATGGCAACCGATTCAGGGACGTTCTTGGCCGCGCCCTGAACGAACTGGCGGTCGATCTTGATCGTGTTGAACTTGCATTTCGACAAATAACCAAGCGACGAATAGCCGGTGCCGAAATCGTCAAGCGCGAGGCGGACACCCAGCGCGACAAGCTGGTCAAGGACGGCAATCGCCCCGGTGCCTTCGCGCATGAAGACGCTTTCTGTCACTTCGAGTTCGAGGCGGTGCGGCGAGAGACCGCTGTGTGACAGCGCCGAGATGACCGACGTCACAAAGCTCGAATCCGTCAATTGTTCAGCGGAGACATTGACCGCAACGCGCACCGTATCTGGCCAGCGCTTGGCTTCGGCGCAGGCCGTGCGCAACACCCATTCGCCGATCGGGCCAATCAGGCGGGCATCCTCGGCCACCGGCACAAAGCGGGCCGGGGAGACATTGCCAAGCTCGGGGTGGGTCCAGCGGAGCAGCGCCTCGAAACCTTCGATGATGCCGCTTTCGGCGCTGACGACCGGCTGGTAATGAACCATGAATTCGTTGTTTTCGAGCGCTTTGCGCAGCGCGATTTCGAGAACGCGGCGCTCCTCGGCATGCTGGTGCAGCTGCGGCTCATAGGCGTTGTGCGACCCGCCGCCCTGATCCTTCGACCGATAAAGCGCGAGATCGGCAGACCGGATCAGCATTTCAACCGAGCGGCCATCGCGCGGGCCAACCGCCGTGCCAATCGATGCGCCGATATAAAGCGTGTGCTGGTCAACTTCATAGGGTTTGGAGAGCGCTTCGATGATACCGCGCGCAAGGCGTTCGAGCTTGTTATGGTCGCTGGCGTCAAACACGACGACGGCGAATTCATCACCGCCCAGACGACCGCACATGTTGCGTCCGTCCATCATCGATTTCAGGCGGTCGGCCACGCGCGTCAGCAACCGGTCGCCAACGGGGTGGCCGAGCGTATCATTGACCGCTTTGAAGCGATCGAGATCGATCATCATGAACGCGCATTTGCCGCGCCAGCGATCTGACTCGGCCATGGCTTCGCTGAGCGCTTCGGTAACCTGCAAGCGGTTGGGCAAGCCGGTCAGCGTATCGAAGCGCGCCATGTGGTTGATCTTGTCGGCCGAACGACGCTGTGCCGTGACATCCGAACCCACGCCGCGAAAGCCGAGGAACGAACCGCGGTCATCATAGCGCGGCGAGGCGGAAAGTTCCCACCAATGGACGTCGTTGTTGATTGTGACCGGCAGGATCAGATCGGAAAAACTATCACGCTTTTTCAGCTTTTCAGCCAGTTCGCGCAGGCCCGCCGAGAAGTTTCCGGCTTGCCACGCGTCACCGGCAAGGATTTGGAGCAGGGGCTTGGTCTCGAGCGTTTCGGTATCGACGCCAAGCGCAAAGGCAAAACGCGAGCTGACGTGCGTCAGGCACTTTGACGCATCCGTCTGCCACATCCAGTCGCCGCCCGAATCATCGAATTCGCGGAGCAGCAAGCTCACGACTTCGGTCTTTTCGGCGAGGGCGAGGCCGGCGGCTTCATGAATGACGAAAGTGCGTCCTGAAAACAGGCAGCAGCCGGTCAGCCCGATGGTAAACAACCCTCCGGTTGCTGCGACCCACGGTAATTGGAGGTTCCATGCCATGGTCGAAACCGAACCGCCGAGCACGAGCAGGTAAAATGCGGTAGCGAGTGGTGCCGCTGACATGCCGAATGCGGCGGCGGCCATCATCGTGGTTACCGCCGCCCAGACGAGCATGAGTTCGGACGGGCCGCAATATTTCCCGAACATGAGTGGCAATATGCCCCAGCCCACGGCGATTGCCGTCGACCAAAGTGTTTCGCGGTGGAGCTCGCCAAGGGTTGCCGTTTGATGTTGCCACGTGCGGTGACGCAGCTTGTGGAACGCCGAAAATGCGGCGAGTAGCGCGAGGCCCACGGCCCAAGCACCGAGCTGGACCTTGGGAACGCGGTTGATGAGGACCGCAACGATACACCCGATCCCCAGCAAATTGGTGATCAGGCGCACCGGAGCAAGCTTTTGGATTACATTGATCTGTTCGGCGCGCACGCGTCCCCAATCGGCGTCCTTGGGTTCGACAAGGCCGAGCACGGTGCGCCAATCGGGCACCGAAGACGCAGATGGAGAAGCACTAGTCTTTTTGGTCACGCTCGGGGCATTAACGCCAATAAGTTAGCGTAAGGTAATCATGCCCTTATTTTTCGGCGAGGATCAAGCGGCCAGCGCATAGGGCTGAATTTCGCCCGAGAGATACTGGTTGCGGGCCTTTGCGCGGCTGAGCTTGCCCGAACTGGTGCGCGGTAGCGTGCGTGGGGGCACCAGTTCGATCACGCAATTCATGCCCGTAATCGAGCGCACCTTGTCGCGGATCGTATTGCGCAGTTTGGTCCGTTCTGCCTCGTCGGTTGTGCGACATTGGACGAGAACAGCGGGGGTCTCTTCGCCGCCTGGCGTGGTAACGGCAAAAGCGGCGATGTCGCCCGATTTGAAGCCCGGCAGCTGTTCGACCGCCCATTCGATGTCCTGTGGCCAATGGTTTTTGCCATTGATGATGATCATGTCCTTGGCGCGACCGACGATGTAGATATAGCCGTCGGACATATAACCCATGTCGCCGGTGTCGAGCCAACCGTCTTTCATGCAAGCGGCGGTCGATACATCGTCTCGGAAATAACCTTCCATGATCGAGGGGCCCGATGCCCAGACTTTGCCGATGGCGCGTTCGGGGAGGAGCGAACCGTCCTCCTCGCGGATTTCGACCGTCATGTCTTTGACGGGTTTGCCGCAGTTGACGATGGCGCGGTAGCGTTGCGGGCGACCGAATTCAGCGGTCCCGCCCGACAATTCGGTTTCCTCGACCAGCTCGACAACAATGCCTTCGCCCGGCGGCATGATCGAGACGGCGAGTGTGGCTTCGGCAAGTCCGTAGCTCGGCAGGAACGCCGAGGCTTTGAACCCCGCGTCGCCAAAGGCATCGACAAATGCCTGCATGACGTCAGGGCGGATCATGTCCGCGCCATTGCCGGCCACCCGCCAGCGCGACAGGTCGAAGCGGTCGGCGGGATGGCTCTGGCTCGATATACGGCGCGAGCAGATGTCATAACCAAATGTCGGCGAGTAGCTGAGCGTGGTGCCCTTGTTGCGGCTGATCAGATCGAGCCACGCCAGCGGACGGCGCGCGAAATCTTCGGTTTTCAGGTAATCGGTCGATACCTGGTTGGCGACGGGTGACAGCAGGCAACCGACCAATCCCATGTCATGATACCAGGGGAGCCACGAAACGCAGCGGTCCTCGGGCTGCAAATCCATGCCATGCGAATGCGCCGACAGATTGTTGAGCAACGCGCGGTGCGTCACGGCCACGCCATGCGGAAAGCGCGTCGATCCGCTCGAATATTGGAGATAGGCAATATCGTCGGGCAGCGCGACGGGCAGGGGCGCGTTGCCGACTTTGCGCGTCGCAAAACTTTCCCAGTCGATCGCGACCGTGCCCGCAATGCGCGCGGCATCGCTTGCCATCGTGCCAAGTTCGGCCGGATGGAGCAGCAGCGTAGGATCGGCGCTCTTCATCTGCACGGCGAGTTGATCGACATAGCTGTCGCGCCCGCCGAACGACGTCGGCAACGGCAGCGGCACCGGCCATGCGCCCGCATAAATACAGCCGAAAAACAGTGCCGCGAATTCGGGGCCCGTTTCGGCGATCAGTGCAACGCGGTCCTGCGGCTTCAGGCCATAAGCGACCATCCGCTGCGCCATCGCCAGCGCATCCGTTCGCATTTCGCCGTAGGGATAAGCTCGTGCAAGATTGCCGCGCGGATCGTGAAAGTTCAGCCCGCGCAAACCCTGCGCCGCATAATCAAGCGCCTCGCCCAGCGTTTCGAAATCCGAAAAGCGGCGCGGCACATCATCTGATGTCACGGTTGGGGATAAGAGCGACTGTGGTTTATCCATCACTTGCTGCAAAGCAATGCTCCAAAAAACGAACCCGAATTTTCCGCCTCATACAGGGCGGTAATCTTTTCTAAATCCCGCGCGACTGTGGCACAATCGTGGCGCATGACTTCTAACCGTCACAATAAGATACGCAAACCGCTTGATTCAGATGCGCTGAATCGCCTCGCGCTGCACTATGTCGGGCGCTACGCGACGACGTGCGCCAAGCTCAAAAGCTATTTGCGGCGCAAGGTTCAGGAACGCGGATGGGCGGACGACGCGCCTGCCGATTTCGATACGATTGTCGCGCGATGTGCCGCGCTGGGCTATGTCGATGATCGGGTTTTTGCCGAAACGCGGGCGGCGTCGCTCGGGCGGCGCGGCTATGGCGGGCGGCGGATTGGCGCGGCGTTGCAAGGGGCGGGGATCGACCGTGACCTCGTCGCCGAGGTTATGCCTGACGATGATGCAGCGCTGTTGGCGGCTGAGACCTATGCGAGACGCAAACGCATTGGGGCCTATGGTGAAATATTGACCGATCCCAAGCTGCGCCAGAGACAGTTCGCGGCCATGCTCCGAGCCGGGCACAGCTTCGACCTTGCCAAGCGGTTTACCAATGCAGTATCACCTGATTCAGAGAGTGACGGCATTTAGAACCTTCGCCTTGTCGCAGTTTGATGATAGATGCGCTGCGGGGGTAGTGACATGAAGTCGCTCAAGGTTAGCCAGATGGACACGATGGTGTCCGAACATCATGATGACGGCGCGGGCGACCACAGCGCTGCACCCGAGCGGCTATCGGGTATCGTAAAATGGTTTGACGCAACGCGCGGCTTTGGCTTTGTCGCCACGGAAGCGGGCGATGTCCTCGTCCATTTCTCTCAACTGCGCGATCATAACCGCCGCGTTTTGCCCGAAGGGGCGACGGTCACTTGTGATGCTGTGCGCGGGCCGCGCGGGCTCCAGGCGACGGTGATCATCGACATCGATGTCTCGACCGCAATTGCGCCCGATCCCGAACCCTACACGCGCGAACGAACAGCCCGTGATCCGACGAGTATCCTTGCCGGTGCCGGTCCCGTCGAGGCCGTGCGCGTCAAATGGTTTAACCGGTTGAAAGGCTATGGCTTTGTTGTCCGCGATGGCGGGGGCGAGGACATATTCCTGCACATGGAAACGCTGCGTCGCGCAGGCATTTTGGAAGTTGAACCCGATCAACCCTTGCATGCGCGCATCACGCCGGGTGAAAAGGGGCCGCTGGTCGCCGAGGTGGAACCGATTTGATTCGTTCGAGATTGCTGATTGCTGCGTGCTTGGCTGTGGCGAGCCTCGGAGGCTGCCGTGCGGGTGGCGCCGATGTCGAAACAGCGTCGCGCACAGTGCCGCTGACCATCACGTCGGCAGGCCGCGTCCACAAATTCAAAATCGAAGTCGCGCGCACACCCGAGGAGCAAGCCCGCGGCCTCATGTTCCGCACGAAGATCGCGCCCGATGGCGGCATGATATTCCCGATGAACCCGCCGCGTGTCGCCAGTTTCTGGATGAAAAATTGCCCGATCCCTCAGGATTGGTTTTTCATCCGCAGCGATGGCACCATTGCGCGGCTCGTTGAAAATACGGTGCCCTATTCGCTCGAACCTGTCGGGGTGAACGAACCTGTGGCCGCTGTCCTTGAAATCGCCGGGGGGCGGGCGGCGGAACTGGGCATTACGGACGCGGCAAAGGTCGAATGGCCTAAATAGTTCCCCTCCCTGACAGGGAGGGGTTAGGGGTGGGTGTCGCCGCAGGCGATCAATTCCAGAATCGGTCCCTTATGATCGGCTTCGCCGAAACCCACCCCCAGCCCCTCCCTTGCAGGGAGGGGAGTCTAGGACTAATCGACCTCTTCATGAGTGTTCTCGGCAAAATCTTTACGTGGTGGAATGGTGCGACGATCGGCACCCATCTTGGCTTGCGTGGCGCAAAACGCGTCGGCGACGATGCCATCGGCAATGTCTATTATGAAGGCAAGGCGATGCCTGACGGTCGTTTGCGGCGGTCCGTGGTTTATACCGGCGCGAATGATGCCAGCCGTGTCCCGCCCGAATGGTTCGGCTGGCTGCACCATCAGGTCGATGCACTTCCCGATGCGAGCCTGCCCGCGCCCCGGCGCTGGGAAAAGGAAGCCAAGGCCAACGCAACAGGGACAGCGGCAGCTTACCGTCCGGCGGGCGCACTTGAATCAGGCGGCAAGCGCGCGGCGGCCACGGGCGATTATGAAGCTTGGAGCCCCGACGCCTGATGCAAAAGTCTTGGTGGATTGGCGGCGCCGTGGCGCTTGTGGGGCTCGCAGCAGCCGCACCGGCCATACAAAGTGCGATTCAGGGCAGCAGCGGTGATGCGCCCATTGCCGCCGAAGCCCCTGAACGCCCGCGCGCGCCAACGACCAAAACCGGGACAGCCATGGCCGAGCGCGTGGCGACGCTGGGCATTCTTAACAAGCGCAATGGTCTGTCGCGTGACCTGAACATGAAGCCGGGCGAGGCGGTGCGCATCGGCGATGCTGTGATCCGGCTCAAGGCCTGCGACCAGACCGAGCCGTGGGAACGCGAGCAGCTGACGGGTGCCTTTGTGCAGCTGATCGTCAACGGGGCAGATACGAAATGGCGCAAGGTATTTTCGGGCTGGCTGTACAAGGAAACGCCGTCGCTCAACGTCGTCGAGCATCCGGTTTATGACGTTTGGGTCAAGGCCTGCAAAATGAGCCATCCCGATATTGGCCCCGATACAGTGGTTATGTCGGGCGACGATTCCGTCGAGCCAACGCGGCCCAAAGTGAGAAAATCGCCGTCGCGTGCGCCTGCCGAAGCTGAGGAAAGCGCTGCTTCCAACGACCCAATATAGTTTTTTCGGGTGACTTCGATGGCACCGAGCGAGGCGAGATGGCCGGTCATGAACTGGCAGTCGAGCAGCGTATAACCGCCGACCCGCAAGCGCGCGACGAGATGCGCCAGCGCTACTTTTGACGCATCGGTTGCGCGGCTGAACATTGATTCGCCGAAAAAGGCGCGGCCCAGCGCGATACCGTAAAGCCCGCCGACGAGTTCACCGTCCCGCCACGTTTCAATGGAATGCGCGTGGCCGTGGCCATGGAGTGTCGCAACCGCCGTCTCGATCTGGCTGTTGATCCATGTCGCGGGACGGTTTTCAGCGGACTCGGCACACATCGCCACGACAGACCCGAAAGCGGCGTTGGCCGTTGTCTCGAACCGGTCCGACCGGATCGTCTTCGCCAGCGACCGCGACAGATGAAAGCCGTCGAGCGGCAACACTGCGCGCGATTTCGGTTCGACCCAATAAACTGACTTGGCATCGCGGGCATCAGCCATTGGAAACACGCCGACGGTGTAGGCGCGGAGCAGCATGTCGGGGTCAAGTGGCTCGGTCATTTCGCCTTGATGCGCGACAATTTGCGCTCGACCCCGGTCCAGAGGCCGGTAAATGCGTCGCCTGCCGGTGAGTTCGGTGCAAAAGCACCAATGGGCAGCCGCCGCACGGCCATTTGTTCAACGGCGCTTGCCATCGGAACCACCGGCCACTTGGGATCGGCTTCGAGCGCTGATTTGTGCAGCAGCCGTCGCCGGTCCACCATCGAGAAGACCGGCAGGATCGGCGCATGGCCGCCATGTTCGCGGTCGAGATAGGCAACAACATCATCCAACGCGCGCCGCGAAAGGGGGGAGGGGATGACGGGGACAAGGATCAAGTCCGCCGCGCGCATTGCCTGTTCGCTGGTTTCGGTCAGCCCCGGCGGGCAATCGAGAATGATCCGGTCGTAGGTTTTCTCCAGCGTCTCGATGAGTTTCGAAAGCCGCTTGCGCTTGCCGAGCGAGAAGAAGAGCTGGTCGAGTCCGCGCAGGCTGGTGTCCGCCGCGAGAAGATCAAGCCGGTCAATCGTTGTCGATGTGATCAACTTTTGCGGCGCGACGTCTTTGGTGAAGACAGCCTGCGCCGTTTCCTTCTTGTTTTTATCATGACTGACGAGAAAGCTCGACGCTGCCTGCGGGTCCAGATCCCACAGCAAAGTCTGTCGCGAGGATTGCATCGCAGCACTCCACGCGAGATTGACCGCCAGCGTTGTTTTGCCAACGCCGCCTTTCAGACTGTAGACCGCAATTGTCGCCATACACGCGAAACTAGCGCGGCGCGGGCAGCGTGGCGAGCCAGTTTGAAAGGTCGCCTGCGCTCTTTTCGGGAATTTCTTCCATCATCAAATGTCCGACAGCGGGATAGATAATGACTTTCGCGGCTGGAACCTGCTGTTTGAACCATGCCGCTGAGGACACCGGGATCAGTTTGTCATCAGCACCCCAGAGCACCAGCGTCGGGATCGGCAGTTTCGGCGCGCCCGTGACAGCGGGTTCGCGCGGGCTGCCAAAGCGGTCAATCGTTGCCTGCCGATTGCCGGGATAGCGCAGCAATTCCCAATAGCGGTCAACATTCGCCGCAGTGACGACTGATTGATTGGTGACCGACTGGTGGAGGCTTTGTTCGATGATCGACCGCGGTGTGATGTAAAGCATCACGTCACGCAGCACCGGCGTTTGCGCGATGCGAAAGCCAATGGGCAGGTCTTGCGGTTCGGGCTCCGGCTGCCCGCTTGCATCGACCAGCACAAGCCCACGCAGCTTTTCGGGATGCTTGTGCGCATAGGCCCAGCTGACACCGCCGCCCATCGAATTGCCGCCGAGAACGAACTGGTTGACGCCCAGCTGGACCATTGTGCGGTCGACAACGTCGACGAACGCCGCCTTTGAATAAGCCCGCGCCGGATAGGCCCCCGTCATGCCGTGCCCCGGCAGATCGAGGCGGATGACGCGGTAGGTCGGTGTCAGCAGGCGCGTCCAGTGATCCCAAGTCTGCAAAAATGCGTTCGATCCGTGCAGCAGCACGATCACCGGCGCATCGCGCGGCCCTTCGTCACGGAGGTGGACCGTCAGGCCGTCACCAAGATCGACATATTGCGATGCAGGCGACCCATATTTTGCATCCATCACCGCCACGTCGGTATCGGGTGTCCAAAATGCGGTTGCGGCAACCATAATGGTGATCAGGACGACAACGGCAAACCATTTCAAAATGCGCTTCATGAGGCTTCGAGATTCCGTTCCAAAACAGGACAGCGAGATTTCGCTGCGATATTAACGATTTGTTAGATTCGACTCAATTGGTAGAATATGTAAACGAATGCGTAACGATAAAACCGAGTCGCGCTGGTTTAACTTTATTTGGGGGTCTTCGGACATGAAGTATCTTGCGTTTGCCGCTGCTGCGGCGCTTACGGTTGCTGTTCCTTCGATCAGCCACGCGACGACAATCAACGTCACAAGCTCCAGTTTTGCGCCACTCGGTTCAAAAGATGGCACACTGCATCTGACCGCGGGCGGGCCGTTCAACGGGGCGACTGCCAATTTTGGCCAGTTCAAGCTTGACGGCACGAACGTGACGGCCGGGAACATTGCCGTGACTTTCTACACCTACTGTGTGGATTTGAACCAGGCCTTGCTTATTCCGGGCTCGTTTACGATCCAGCCTTTGTCGACGTTGTTCAATGCGGCCACTTCGCTCAACATGACGAAGCTTCTGGCCAATGTGACGCCAACAAATGCCGATCAATCGGCGGCGATGCAGCTAGCCATGTGGGAACTTGCGTTTGACGCGAACGCGATCAAGGATGTTCAAAGCGGGGCAAATCAGGGCCAGTTCTGGGTAACGACCGGCACAAGCTCGACCGCACGGACGCTGGCGAATGGCTATCTTGCCAATCTCGGCGCCTGGACGGTCCCGGTCGGTGGCCAAGCGCAACTTCTGTATAATGCGCAGAACCAGAGCCAGATTTTCTATCAGGTGAACGCGGTGCCTGAATCGGCAACGTGGACCATGATGATCACGGGCTTCGGCATTGCCGGTGCCTCGCTCCGCGTCCGCCGTCGCAAGACAGCGTTCGCTGCTGCCTAAAGGATTTCGCGCACCACATCCTGTGGTCGGCACAGGCGGACACCTTTTTCGGTTTCCACCAGCGGCCGGTTAATCAGGATAGGGTGCGCGACCATTGCATCGAGAATGGCTTCATCGCCCGTCGCAGGATCGGTTAGTCCGAGTTCTTCGGCGGGCGATCCCATGATGCGCATCCCCGCGCGCGGTGTCATACCCGCTTTCGCATAGAGCGAAGCCAGCCGTTCGCGCGTCGGCGGTTTTTTCAGATATTCGATCACCGTCAGATCAACGCCCGTCGTTTCCTGCAATATCACCAGCGTCTTGCGCGACGTGCCGCAGGCGGGGTTGTGATAGATGGTGGCTTTCATGATTGCTCCTCTTTGATCAGCCAACCGCTGAACCCGTAACCTATTGCCGCGCCGACAATTTGCGCAACCACAAAGCCCGGCACATCGATCATCCGTATCCCGGCAAAACTTTCGGTCAAAGCCCGTGCCAATGTGACTGCGGGATTGGCAAAGCTGGTTGACGATGTGAACCAATAGCCTGCAACGATCCACGCCGCGACCAAAGCGGGCAGCGCATCGGGCCGGTGGTGCGCGCCCAGCCGGATGGTCATCAACAGCCCGAATGTTGCAACAACTTCGCCGAGCCAGATTGCCGGGCCGCTACGTAGTTTAATCCCAGTCTCGATCAACGCATGCCCGAACATGGCATGTGCAAGCATCGTTCCCACCACAGCTGCGGCGATCTGCACGGCAATTATCACCCACCGCGCATTCCCCTTCGATAAAAGCAATGTCACGACCGGGTTGAATTGCGCCCCCGAAATCGGGCCGAGCAAACTGATCAGGACATACAGCACTGCACCGGTGGCTGCGGTATTGCCAAGCAAGGCGACCGCGTCATTCCCGCCCGCCAATCTTTCGGCCATGATGCCCGAACCGACCACGGTAGCGACGAGCAGTGTTGTGCCGATGGCTTCGGCAGCCAGCACGCGCGACATGCTATTGTTCATGCACGACGTCCAATCCGCGCTGCATATAGACTGTATCGAGCAACCGCCCGAACTTCATGCCGACCTTTTCCATCCGCCCAGCATGGCGGAACCCAGCCTTTGCATGCAGCGCAATCGACGCGGGTTCGCCGCCGCCGATTACGGCGATCATTTCGCGAAAACCGGATGTCGATGCCTGTTCGATCAGGGCCGCCATCATCGCACTGCCGACGCCACGTCTGATCGCATCAGGATGAACATAGACACTGTTCTCGCAGGTGTGTGCATAAGCGGGGCGGTCGCGGAACTGCGTGGCATAGGCATAGCCGATCACGCAGTCTGCATCCGTGGCAACCAGAAATGGCCAGCCGCGCGCGTGGATTTCAGCGATCTTAGTCTGCCAGACTTCGACTGCCGGTGCTTCAGTATCGAAGGACGCAGTGCCGGTTTTGACATGATGCGCATAGATTGCCGCAATGTCGGGCGCATGCCCTGAACCGGCGTCAACAATCGTAATCACGCGAGGGGTGGCGCGCAGCACGAAGTTGCCGACGCGTTGGCGCTTTCAAGTGCGTTCAGATTGGCATGCGCCTTCGCGACCTGCAACTTGTCGCCGTAAACCGTTGCCTCGCCGTTGGTCAGGAAGGTTTCCCAGATGATGCCATCGGGATCGGTGATCCAGTTCTTTTCGGACTGGGCGTAGCAACAAGTCGTCGCGCCTTCTTCAAGCACGGGGCGACCCGCTGATTTCAGCCGTTCATGGACGTCGGCCAACTCCTCGGGCGTTTCAACCTGAATGCCGATATGTTCGACACCCTTGGCGGTGTGGCTGGTCGGGGTGATCGCGAAATTGACGCGCGGATCTTCGAGCATCCATTTGACATAGTCGGGCTTGCGCACAGTCGGTTCGGCAGCAAAGAGCGTCGAATAGAATTTGACCGACTGTTCGATGTCTTCGACCCCGACATGCAAGTGCATCCGTTTCATGCGATTTTCCTTTCGATTTCCGTGGCGCACGACGCACCCGCACAACAATTTTCCATAAGATAACCGACCAGCGCGTTCATTGCCGTGAAGTCCGCCGAGTAAATCAGCGACCGGCTTTTGCGGACGCGAATGATGAGGCCAGAGCGTTCGAGATGGGCGAGGTGGAACGACATCGAGGAGGCGGGGATGCCGAGGCTTTCGGCAATTGCACCCGCCGGGGCACCGTCCGCGCCGCATTGCACGAGATAGCGAAACGCCGCGAGTCGGTGTTCCTGCGCCAGCGCCGCGAGCGCTTGAATTGCGTCAACTGATTTCATGATTCGACTATTATCGAAATATCAAAACAATGTCAAACTTTTTCGCTTGATGCTTGATTGCAATTGCGAATGATTATCGGTAGCAGGCTTTCAGATTGATTTTGTGAGGTGTTATGCGCGTTATTCCGGGTTGTGCGGCGATTGCTTTGGCGGTGTGTGGTTCGGGGATGGCTATGGCCGAAGAAGCGGCAGACGACGGGCGAACGATCATCGTCACGGGGCGCAGCGACGGATACCGCACCGTCGAAACAACCAGCGGCACGAAAACATCAGTGCCGATTCTCGACGTGCCGCAATCGATCTCGGTTGTGACGTCCGAACAGATTAATGACCAGGCGATCCGCTCGGTTGCCGATCTCGTCCGCTACATCCCCGGTGTGTCGTCGGGGCAGGGCGAAGGGCACCGCGACCAGATTACGCTCCGCGGCAACAACTCGACCGCCGATTTCTTCGTCGATGGCCTGCGCGATGACGTCCAGTATTTCCGTAGTTTTTATAACATCGATCGCGTAGAGGTTCACAAGGGGCCGAACGCGATGATCTTTGGCCGCGGCGGCGGCGGCGGTATTCTCAACCGCGTCACCAAAGGCGCGTTGATCGACCAGACGCTGGGTAGCGTGACTGCATCGGGCGACACGTTCGGCAGCGTCTATGTCGCAGGCGATGCCAACATCGCGTTCGGGCAGGCTGCCTTGCGGCTCAATGCGTTTTCCGAAAGCTTGGACAATCACCGCGATGCTTTTGGCGGCACACGCTTCGGGATCAATCCGACGCTGGGCGCACAACTTGGCGAGCGGATCAAGGTTCAGCTTAGTTATGAATATGTCAGCGACAAGCGCGTCGTTGATCGCGGTATTCCGTCGGCATTCGCCGGCACAATCGCGACGCCTGCCGGACCAGCCACTGGCTTGCGGGAGAGGTTTTTCGGCGTGCGCGGAGTCAACAATACCAACTTTGAAGCACATGTCGTGACATTGCGGACGGAGTCGACGCTGACCGATAACCTCACGCTGAGTTCGCAGGCGCTGTATGGCGACTATGACAAAGTGTACTCCAATGTGTTTGCCGTTACGCCCGTCAGCACAACCGGAACCGTTGGTATCGAAGCCTATCGCGATCCGACCAAGCGAAAGACTTTCATTGCGCAGAGTAATCTGCAGTGGCGCGTTTCCACGGGCCCGATCAGCCACGTGTTCCTGCTCGGCACCGAATATACTGATCAGGATACGACCAACGAGCGCATCAACGGCTTTTTCGATCCGCTGGTCCTGTCGGCAGCAAATCGGCGGCGGACAGTGGCGCTGACCAATCCGGTTGTCATTCCGGCGGTCACGTTCGTTCGTGGCGCGGCGGGGAACAGCAACCGCGCGGTCGTGACCAACCTGAAGCAACGGTCCTTCTATCTTCAGGACCAGATCGGGCTTGGCGAGAAAATCGATCTGATCGCGGGCTTGCGTTATGACCGGTTCGATCTCGGGTTCACGAACAGCTTTACCGCGCAAACATTTTCGCGCGTTGATGATCTCTGGTCGCCGCGCGTCGGCCTTGTCTTCAAGCCGGTGCCGCAGGCGTCGCTTTATGTCAGCTATGCCAAGTCCTTCCTGCCGCAATCGGGCGACCAGTTTCTGTCGCTCGACTTGACGACGGCGGCCCTGAAGCCCGAGGTTTTCAACAATTACGAAATCGGCGCGAAGTGGGACATCAAGCCCGACCTGTCGCTGACGGCAGCGGTCTACCGGTTGGATCGCGGCAACACGCGCGCGGTTGGCGCGATTGCGGGCACGACCGTACTGACGGGTCAACAGCGCAGCAAGGGCTTCGAACTCGGCCTGAGCGGGCGGATCACCCCGCAATGGCAGACGAGCCTTGGCTATGCCTATACTGATGCCGAGATCACCCAGACGACGACGGCTGCGCCCGCGGGCCGCAAAGTCGCACAAGTGCCGCGTCACCAGCTTTCGCTGTGGAACCGCTATGACATCAGCGAGCGGTTTGGCGTCGGTGTCGGCGTTTATCATCAGGCCAAACAATTCGCGACGATCAGCAACCTGACCGAACTGCCCGCCTACACCCGCGTCGATGCCGCGCTGTTCGTGAAGTTCAGCGACCGGATCAATGCGCAGATCAATGTCGAGAATCTGACCGACACGACTTATTTCCCGGTCGCGCATAACGATAATAATATCTCGACCGGTGCGCCGATCAATGCGCGCTTTACGCTGGGGGTTAAGTTTTAGGCGGCCTCCCGCGCCAGCCATGCCTCGAGCCATTTGATTGTGTAGGCCCCATCCTGAATATCAGGCTCCTCGAGCAGTGCGCGGTGGAGCGGGATGGTGGTCTTGACGCCTTCGATCACGGTTTCCTCGAGCGCGCGGCGCAGGCGCATCATCGCGGCTTCGCGGGTTTTGCCATAAACGATCAGCTTGCCGATCATGCTGTCGTAATAAGGCGGAATTTTATACCCCGCGTATAATCCGCTGTCGAAGCGGACGTGCATGCCGCCGGGCGCGTGGAAATAAGTGACTTGTCCGGGCGACGGCGCGAAGCTTTTTGGGTCTTCGGCATTGATCCGGCATTCGATGGCGTGGCCGACAAACTCGATTTCGTCTTGTGTCACCGAAAGCGGTTTTCCTTCGGCCACGCGGATTTGTTCGCGCACCAGATCGATGCCCGTAATCATTTCGGTCACGGGATGTTCGACCTGCAGCCGCGTATTCATTTCGATGAAGTAGAATTCGCCGTCTTCCCAAAGGAACTCGATGGTGCCCGCGCCTCGATAGCCCATATCGGCCATCGCTTTTGACACGATGCCGCCCATCCGCATCCGTTCGGCTGCGCTGATAACGGGGGAGGGCGCTTCTTCGAGGACTTTCTGGTGGCGACGTTGCAGCGAGCAATCGCGCTCGCCGAGGTGGACGGCGTTGCCTTGCCCATCGCCGAACACCTGAAATTCAATGTGGCGCGGGTTGCCAAGATATTTCTCGATGTAAACGGTGTCGTCGCCAAACGCCGCTTTGGCTTCGGTGCGCGCCTGGCTCATCAGGCTTTCGAGATCGTCGGGACCGGTGACGACTTTCATGCCGCGCCCGCCGCCGCCCGATGCGGCTTTGACGATCACGGGATAGCCGATTTCCCTGGCGATTTGCTTGGCTTCGACCGGATCCGTGACCGCGCCATCGGAGCCGGGAACAAGCGGGAGGCCGAGCTTGCCCGCCGTGCGTTTCGCTTCAACCTTGTCGCCCATTGTCCGGATATGTTCGGGCTTTGGCCCGACAAAAATGATGTCATGTTCTTCGACAATATCGGCGAAGCGCGCGTTTTCGCTCAGGAAACCATAGCCCGGATGAATCGCGTCTGCGCCGCTGATTTCGGCGGCGGAAATGATCGCGGGAATGTTGAGGTAGCTGTCGGTGGCCGACGGCGGCCCGATGCAGACGGCTTGATCGGCAAGGCGGACGTGCATCGCGTCGGCGTCCGCTGTGGAA
Source organism: Sphingomonas sp. (assembly GCA_031362355.1). Taxonomy (GTDB): domain Bacteria; phylum Pseudomonadota; class Alphaproteobacteria; order Sphingomonadales; family Sphingomonadaceae; genus Sphingomonas_O. Next base: position 10,605 of record JANLSJ010000001.1, on the reverse strand, counting down.
TGCACCGCGACTGTCTTGATTCCCATTTCGTGGCAGGCGCGGTGGATGCGCAGGGCAATCTCGCCGCGGTTGGCGATCAGCAGCTTTTCGATGGTCATTCGATAACAATCAGCGGTTGATCGAACTCGACCGGCTGGCCGTTCTCGACCAGCACGCTGGTCACCTTGCCTGCGCGCGGCGCGGCGATCGGGTTCATGACTTTCATGGCTTCGATGATGACGAGAGTCTGCCCTTCGATCACCGTGTCACCGACGCCAGCGAACGGTTTTGCGCCGGGTTCGGCAGCGAGGAAGACTGTGCCGACCATCGGGGATTTGATTGCGTTGGCGGTGCTTGGAGCCGCCGCCGGTGCTTCGGCAACGGGCGCAGGTGCTGCAACCGCCATATGGGCGGCAGCGGCTGCCACCGGTGTAACAGCCCGCGCCACGCGGATTTTGCGCTCGCCGTCCTGCACTTCGATTTCGGTCAGCATATTTTCATCGAGCAGCTCGGCAAGCTGCCGGACCAGCGCGGCATCAACCTGCATCGCGCTTTTGTTATCGGCCATGGTGGACCCCCGTTTCATTTGCAGCCCAAATGTCAGAGCTTAGCCGCCGCGTCCAGCGCCAGTGTGTAGCTTGCTGCCCCGTGCCCCGCAAAAGTGCTGTGCGCCGCCATGCCGACATAGCTCAAATGGCGGAAGTCTTCGCGCTTGTGCGGGTCGGACAGGTGGACTTCGATGACGGGCACTTTGATCGATTTGATCGCGTCGTGGATCGCAATCGATGTGTGCGTATATCCGCCCGCATTGAGCAGCACCGCTTTCGCGCCGACGGCGTTGGCCTCGTGCAGCCAGTCGATCAGATGCCCCTCATGGTTCGACTGGCGCATGTCGATGGTCAGCCCGAGCGGGCGCGCCTGATCCTCCAGCCTGCCCGCAATGTCATCAAGCGTGTCATGCCCATAAATCTCGGGCTCGCGCGTGCCGAGCAGGTTGAGATTGGGACCGTTGAGGACGAAGATTGTTTGAGATGTCATGCCAGCCAGTCCTCGCAAAGCAGGCCATCGACGCGCGTGAATTCGCGCAAGTTACCCGTTATTAGCTTCAAGCTAAGACTGCGGGCATGGCCTGCAATCAGGAGGTCGTTGGGGCCGATCATATCGCCCCTGTGTTTCAAGTCCAGTTTGATGTCCGAAGCATGGGTCGCTGCCGCCTCGTCAAATTTGTGCACTGTCAAATGCGAGCAAAAATCCTCAAGTTTTTGCAAATGCAGCTGTGGCCGATGCGACTTTATCGCACCATAATATAGCTCGTGAAATACGATAGTTGAAATGGAAAGCCGGTCGACCTCGGCCTTGAACCGATCGCCGATAAGTTTTGAGCGATCCCTGAGAACTCGGATGCACGTGTCCGTGTCCAGCATTGCGTGAAGCATCAAAACTCCTCGCGCGCTTCATAGTCCCCTTGCGGTTCACGCTCGGGAAAATCTTTCAGGCCGGGCTCGTCGAAGAAGCTGTCCCAAAAATTTTCGGGCGGCGTTAAAATTAAGGTCTCGCCGACGCGCCGGGCAAGCAGCTTTTTAACGCCTTCCGGAAATTCCATGTCCTTTGGAATTCGCACTGCCTGATTGCGGTTCGACTTGAAGAGCGAGACAACGCGACCAAATTTTGCGGGTGCATTCATCGAGTGGAATGTGGGCGTGAATTTGGGATATGTCAATGGGATATGTCATTTCAGCCATTGCATGACATGAGATTCAGAATTTCGATGCAGCATTTGGTTTGTGCGATAAGGGTTTTACCGAATGCTGCCATTTCAGCCGCGACGAAAGGCCCTCCACATCAGGAAACAACGACGAGTGGTGAACACCTAGTCGAAACAGTTCATATCGAATTTTTTGTTTAGCAGTTGCTGGTACGATATATCGTTGGATCTGCCAATCCTCGCGGAGTGGTGTCTCTAGCGGCACGTCCAAATTTGAAAATACGATAAACAATCCTTCTTGAGCTCGTATTCTAGGTGAAACGATCTTGGGATAGTATTTTACTGGCTTTTTTATGGAAAAAGGTGATCCTGCAAGTGTGGCTGCACTGGCCTTTCTGTGTGAGTTCAACGCGAACAACTCGGCATCATCATCTGGATTGTCACTTACACAAAAATACAATGCGACTAGTGGGTTATGGGTCCAGTCGAGCATTCTGGTAGGCAGTCCGTGGTGCTGTGCGAATGCAAGCCATTCCCAATCGCTCTGCGGCTCATTCGTTATATAGCTTGATGCTTCACGGCAAAAAATTGAAAAAATGCTCTGTTCATATTTGGAAATCGATGTGGTTGTGTGTCGCGTTCGGGATACTGACGGTAAAAGTTCAAAGTCGGCACTAGCGTGGCCCCGAAATACCCAGTGCCCCCTTTCTTCGGTAAACATCACCGGACACGCAATTTTGAGAAACATCTCAACAGAAGTTACCCTAGTGTTCTCCATCACCCCCCCCCAAAAAAACTTCTACGTCATCAACTCCCGAACATCCGTAAGCCTTCCGGTCACCGCCGCCGCAGCCGCCATTGCAGGGCTGACGAGGTGTGTCCTCGCCCCCGGGCCCTGCCGCCCGACGAAATTTCGGTTGCTGGTTGACGCGCAGCGTTCCCCTGCTGGCACTTTGTCGGGGTTCATGCCCAAGCACGCCGAGCAGCCCGGTTCGCGCCATTCCAGTCCCGCGTCGATGAAGATGCGGTCGAGGCCTTCTTCTTCCGCCTGACGTTTCACGAGGCCCGAGCCGGGCACGACGATGGCCCATTTGACGCCTGCCGCTTTGTGCCGCCCCTTGATGACGGCAGCGGCGGCGCGGAGGTCTTCGATGCGGCTGTTGGTGCAACTGCCGATGAAGATATTCTCGACCGCCACATCCTGCATCCGCATGCCCGGGGTCAGGCCCATATAGGCGAGCGATTTCGCCGCTGCTTCCTGTTTGCCGGGGTCGGCAAAGCTCATCGGATCGGGCACAGTGCCGGTGATCGCCACGACGTCTTCGGGGCTGGTGCCCCAGGTGACGTTGGGGTCGATGTCAGCAGCGTCGAGGACAACAGTCTTGTCGAATACGGCATTCGCGTCGCTTGGCAAGGTGCGCCAGTAAGCGACGGCGGCGTCCCAGTCGGCGCCGGTCGGGGCCATCGGGCGACCCTTGAGGTAGGCGAAGGTCTTGTCATCGGGCGCGATCAGGCCCGACCGTGCGCCGCCTTCGATGGCCATGTTGCTGACGGTCAGGCGGCCTTCGATGCTTAAATCGCGGATGACCGATCCGGTGAATTCGATGACATAGCCGGTGCCGCCCGCCGCGCCGATTGTGCCGATGATCGCGAGGACAACGTCCTTAGCACTGACGCCAAAGCCCAGCGTCCCGTCAACGCGCACTTCCATCGTTTTGGACGGTGCAAGCTGGAGCGTCTGCGTCGCCAGCACATGCTCGACTTCGCTGGTGCCGATGCCGAACGCGAGTGCCCCAAGCGCGCCATGCGCCGCCGTATGGCTGTCGCCGCAGACCAGCGTCGTGCCGGGCAGGGTAAAGCCCTGTTCGGGACCGACGACATGGACAATGCCCTGCGCGGCGGCGGTTGCGTCGATATAGGGGACGCCGAACGCTGCGACATTGCTTTCGAGCATCGCCAGTTGCTGCGCGCTTTCGGGGTCTGCAATGGCGATGCGCTTGCCCGCCGCATCGATGCGCGGCGTGGTCGGCAAATTATGGTCGGGCACGGCCAGTGTGAGATCGGGGCGGCGGACCTTACGGCCCTCGCGCCGCAACCCTTCAAACGCTTGCGGGCTGGTCACTTCATGGACAAGGTGCCGGTCGATGTAGACGATGCACGTCCCGTCATCGCGGCGATCAACGACATGATCGTCCCAGATTTTCTCGTAGAGCGTGCGCGGTCGGCTGGCCATGCGGATGCTCTACGACCGGAAGCGCGCGGCAATCAACCTGTTCGGTAATCCGCGGTGATCGATCCGCAGGCCGCGAGGTCCGCTTCATGCCCGACTTCGCGCCAGCTTTCGGCGAGCGCTTCGGCTTCCCACTGCTGCATCGCGGGCAGGGCAAGGATCATGTCGAACCATGCTTTGCCAGCCGTGCCGACATCGAGACCATAGGTGCGGACACGGTATGCGACGGGCGCAAAGAACGCATCGACCGCCGTGAAAGCGGGTCCGGCGAGGAATGGGCCGCCAAACCGGCTCAACCCTTCGCTCCACAATTCGGCAATGCGCGCGACGTCTCGGGAGAGGGCAGGACGCATGGGGTTTGGCGTGACGCGGACGCCGACATTCATCGTGCACTCATTCCGGAGCGCCCCGAAACCACCGTGCATTTCGGTCGCCGCACACATTGCCCACGCGCGGGCTGCGGGGTCAGTTGGCCAGACACCATTGTGGCGGTCCGCCAGATAGAGCGTGATGCCGAGCGAGTCCCAGATGGTCGTATCTCCGTCGATCAGGCAGGGCACTTGCCCGGTCGGCGAAAATTCCCGGAATGCCGCGTAATTGCTGTCTGCGGTAAACGGTTCGATCCGGTCGTCGAATGCGATGCCGAGTGCCTTCATCAGCACCCACGGGCGCAGGCTCCAGCTCGAATAATTCCGGTTTGCGGTGATCAGCGTATAGCTCATTTCGGATCCTTCAGTTGCGTCATCAGGAACGCACTGCTGTCGTCGAGCACGGTCGCCTTGCCGCGAAACGGCAACGAAAGCGCCATCGCAATATCCTCATGGCCTTGGCCGGGATATTCCTTTTCAACAACATCCGCACCAACGGCTTTCAACGCCTTGAACAAATTGCGCGCATTCTTGGGCCGCACGGTCGTGTCCGTCGTTCCCGTGACCAGCATCATCGGCGGTGCATCCTTGCGAGCGTAGGTGAGCGGTTGTGTTTCGGCAGGTTTCGGCCATTTGCCCATTGCCGCCACGGCGCGACCAGTGAAGGGATAGAAGTCATAGGGACCGGACAGGCCGACAGCGGCTTTGACCGCGCCCGGTGCACCCGCCGCCGCCAGCCATTGCGGATCAAGCGCCAGCATCGCGACCGAATGCGCGCCTGCCGAATGACCTGCAATCGCGATCCGTTTCGGGTCGCCGCCATATTTGGCGATATTGTCTTCCGTCCATTTCACTGCATCGGCAGCGTCCTGAACGAAGGCGGGAAAGCGCACTTGCGGCACTTTGCGGTAATCGGGGACGACGACGACGAACCCTTTCGACGCATAGGCGCGCGCAGCCCAGCCATAGTCGTCGGCTGACCCCTTGACCCAGCCGCCGCCATAATAAAAAATCAGGACAGGGGCAGTCTTTGCGTCACCGTTTCGCCAGACATTGAGGGTTTGGCCGTGTTTGCCGAACGCGACGGCATTGGCAACTTGCGTCCCGCCCTCGCCCGGCCAGAAGCGATCAATGCCGTCGAGCAGCGCCGGACCCGAGCGGGTATAAAGAAATGCGCCGAGGGCAGCGAGCGCGATGACGGCAGCGAGAATCCATTTCATCGCCGCCTTTTAGCTTTGGAAACCGCCCGGTCTAGCCAGCCTCTTCATCGGCTTCGGGCGCGGGCTGCACCTTGTCCAGGCCCAGCCAATCCTGCCGCTGGAACCCATAGAGCCGGTCGAGCAACTCAAGCTGGATGCCCACAGGACGCCCGCTCTGTGAATTCCAGAGGAGCGCAACGCCCGATTGTTTCACGGGATCGAACAACACGGTCGCACGGTACCCCATGACCGCGCCCTGATGGCCGATCAGCCGGTGGCCGCGATAATTATAGTCGCGCCAGCCCAGTGCATATTGCGAGCTGCCCATCGCTTGGTTGAACATGCCACGACGGCGGTTGGTATCGACGCGCGGGGCGTGAATCCGGTCGAGCACGCGCTGTGGCACGACGCTCGGGGCCGCGCCCATCTGCGCCTGCATCCAGCGGGCGAGGTCGAGAATTGACGAGTTCACGCCGCCTGCTGCGGGGACGCGATAATAATTATCGTTTACCGTGACCGTGCGCCGCCCGACATGCGGTTTCGCCCAGCTTTTCGATGCGATCAGGCCTGCGCGGCTGATGCTGGCATCGGCCATGCCCAGCGGCCCGAACAATTCGCGCGCGACAACTTGGTTGTAGGGACGCCCGGTAATGTTCTGGACGATTTCGGTCGCTGCATCGAACGCGACATTCTGATAGGCGTGGCATTCGCCCGGTGCGCAGAGCGGGGTGAGTGTGGCGAGCATCGGGCGCAGGGTGCGCGGATCGGCCCCGGCTTCGAGCTTGCGGTCAAAGGCATTGCGCGTCACGCCGAGCCGGTGCGACAGAAGGTCGTCGACCGTTGCGCGGGTTTCGTTGCCTGCGGGCAGTTTCAGCGTGGTCGCGTAATCAGATACCGGCGCGTCGAGTGACAAGCGCCCTTGTGCTGCGAGGTCTCCGACCATTGTCGCGGCGACCCCCTTGGACAATGACGCCCAGCGGAACACGGTGCGCGTGTTGACCGGCTCACCACCGACAGCCGCCGTTGTGCCATAACCACGTGCAAACGAGATACGGCCGTTTTCAATGACAGCAACCGACAGGCCCACCATCGACGGATCGGCCATGATGCCGCTGATCCGGCTGTCAAAGTCGCGGTAGTCAATCCGGTCGCTGTTGTTTGATCCGTTCCACCACTGGCCGATCTTGCGCGTGATGCTGCCGACCTGCGCGGTTTGTGGTCCGGTATTTGCGGCAATGACCCAGTCGGCACTGCCGACCAGCGCGGCGCTGCCCGCCAAAACCAACCCCAAAACCTTGAATTTCCCGGTCATTGCCACGCGATCTGAAACTCCATTTGCCCGACTGTCAGAAGAAACAGGTAACGGAGTGTTGAACAACCCCGCACGGACTCGACTGGCCGTGTTGGATTCACGTCCGGTCGTTGAGATGCGTCAAATCAGGACAAATAATGGGCAGTGGTCTTCGCCGCCACCTCATCCGCGCTCACGCCGGGGGCCATTTCGATGAGCTTGAACGGCGACGCATGATCGGGCCGCTGGAACACGCAAAGGTCAGTTATGACCATGTCGACGACATTTTTGCCGGTCAGCGGTAGCGTGCACGCCGGAATGAACTTCGCGCTGCCGTCCTTGGCGTTATGCTCCATCACGACGATGATCTTTTTGACACCGGCGACGAGGTCCATTGCGCCGCCCATACCCTTGATCATCTTGCCGGGGATCATCCAGTTGGCGATGTCGCCATTCTCCGCGACTTCCATCGCGCCAAGCACGGTCAGGTCGATATGCCCGCCGCGGATCATCGCGAAACTGTCCGATGACGAGAAATAGGACGACGACGGCAATTCGCTGATTGTCTGCTTGCCCGCATTGATCAGGTCGGGATCGACATCCTCGTCATAGGGAAACGGCCCGATGCCGAGCATCCCGTTTTCGGATTGCAGCGTGACTTCGATGCCCGCCGGAATGTTGTTCGCCACCAAAGTCGGGATGCCGATGCCGAGATTGACGTAGTAACCGTCCTTCAATTCGCGCGCCGCACGGGCGGCCATTTCATCGCGGGTCCAGCTCATGCCACAGACTCCCGTTCGCGCACTGTTCGAAACTCGATCCGCTTGTCATACGGCGCGCCGCAGATCAGGCGTTTTATGTAAACGCCGGGCACGTGGATCGCGTCGGGATCGAGCGAACCGACAGGCACGATTTCCTCGACTTCGGCCACGGTCATGTGGCTCGCGGTCGCCATTGGCTGGTTGAAATTGCGCGCGGTCTTGCGGAAGATGAGGTTACCGCTCTCGTCGGCTTTCCAGCCTTTGATGATGCTCAGGTCCGCAACGATCCCGCGTTCGAGGATATAGTCCTCCCCGTCGAACGCTTTCACTTCCTTGGCCTCGGCGACCAGCGTCCCGACGCCGGTTTTAGTGTAAAAACCCGGTATACCTGCGCCGCCCGCACGGCAGCGCTCGGCGAGCGTTCCCTGCGGACAGAATTCGACTTCAAGCTCGCCCGCCAAATATTGCCGCTCGAATTCCTTGTTCTCGCCGACATAGGACGAGATCATTTTCTTGACCTGACGCGAACGCAGCAGCTTGCCGAGACCGACGCCGTCAATCCCCGCGTTGTTGCTGGCAATGGTCAGTCCCTTCACGCCCGATGCCTCAAGCGCATCGATCAACCGCTCGGGCATCCCGCTCAATCCAAACCCGCCGCAACAGATTGTCATGCCATCGCGCAACAACCCGTCGAGCGCGGCGCTGGCATCGGGATAGATTTTGTTCATGGGCTGCGGGCCTCCTGCTGCAACGCGGCATAGAGCGTCACTCGACCGGTCGCAATCCCGAACCGACCGCGCTAAAGACAGTTCAACCGTCAACGAAAGCCCCCGACATGACCGACAGCTATGCCCCCGACCTCGCGCTTTTCGTCAACGGCAGCTGGCGCGTGGGGGAGGGACGTGATGCTCAGGCGGTTGTGAACCCCGCGACCGGCGCGACGCTGGCCGATGTGCCATTGGCGAGCGCGGCTGATCTCGACGAAGCGCTCGACGCGGCGGACAAGGGTTTCAAACTGTGGCGCGCAACCGATGTCGAGACGCGCGGCGGGATTTTGCGCAAAGCGGCGGCGCTGATGCGCGAACGAGCCGACGACATCGCGCGGATGTTGACCACCGAGCAGGGCAAGCCGCTGGTCGAGGCACGCGGCGAAGTGATCGGCAGTGCGTCGATGTTCGACTGGTATGCCGAAGAAGCGAAACGCGCTTATGGCAAAGTGCTGGTGCGTCCGTCGGGGCAGCGGTCAATTGTCATCAAGCAACCCGTCGGGCCGGTCGCCGCACTCAGCCCGTGGAATTTTCCGGTTTATTTGCTGGCCAAGAAACTCGCGCCTGCACTCGCGGCCGGTTGTTCGGTGATTGCCAAGCCACCCGAGGAAACCCCCGCCTGCACAATGGCGCTTATGCAATGCCTGATCGATGCGGGCCTGCCCGACGGCGTGTGCCAGATGGTGTTTGGTGTGCCCGATACCGTCAGCCGCCACCTAATTGCGTCACCCATCATCCGGAAAGTCAGCTTCACGGGATCGGTGCCCGTCGGCAAGCATCTGATGAAGCTCGCGGCAGATGGCGTAAAGCGCACGACCATGGAACTGGGCGGGCATGCGCCGGTGCTGATTTTCGACGATTGCGATCTGGAAAAAACGCTCGACATGGTTGTCCCGCAGAAATTCAGGAATGCGGGGCAGGTGTGCGTGTCGCCGACGCGCTTTTATGTGCAGGACGCGATTTATGATGCGTTTATCGACGGGTTTGCGAAGCGCACCGCAAACGTGAAAACTGGCAGTGGCCTCGACGCCGACACCAAAATGGGCCCGCTCGCCAACGTCCGCCGTCCGTCCGCGATTGGGGCGCTGGTCGACGATGCCCGCGCCAAGGGTGCCCGCGTTGTGGCGGGCGGTGAACGCGGCAAGGACGGCTTTTTCTTCCAGCCGACCCTGCTCGCCGATGTTCCCGACAGCGCCGACATCATGACCAACGAACCCTTTGGCCCCGTTGCCGTCACCGCGAGGTTCGAGACGTTTGATGACGCCATCGAAAAGGCCAACCGGCTCCCCTATGGCCTCGCCGCATTTGCCTTCACCGAAAACGGCCGCCGCGCAAACATGCTCGGCGATGCCATCGAAAGCGGGATGGTCGGCATCAACACCTTCGCCATCTCGGTCGCTGATGCACCGTTTGGGGGTGTGAAGGAAAGCGGCTTCGGGAGCGAAGGGGGTAGCGAGGGGCTGGACAGCTATATGGTGGTTAAGGCAATTCATCAGGCATGAACCGTATCTGCCTGGCTTCCATCGCCGCCACCCTGCTCGCTGTCTCTGCACGTGCTGATACGCCGCCCGACCCTGTTATGGTCACGCTCACCACAGGGTCGCGTATAGCGACATGGACAATGCCATCGCCCGAACCGACGCGCGCTACGCCCGTCGTGTTTCTCCACGGTGGCCCCGGGCTTTACACTGAAGGGCGGCGCTTTGCCGAGGGCGCGTCGTTCCGCACGGCGGGCTTTACGACAGTCTATTTTGACCAAGCTGGCGGTGGCAAGTCGGACCGGTTGCCCGCGCGCGATTACACGCTGGACCGCGCTGTTGCCGATCTTGAAGCACTCCGGATCATGCTCGGGCAGGACCGGCTTGTCCTGTGGGGCAACAGCTATGGTGCGAGCCTTGCGGCGATTTACGCTGCGCGCTTTCCGGATCGGGTCGCAGCGCTGGTGCTGACCTCACCCGGCACATATCCGGGAACGACCGTAAAGCGGAACTATGCGCTCACCAACCGTGACAAGGTCAAGTTGAGTAAAGCGGTCACGTCGGCAGTTGCCCTGATCGACAAATCAGGCGCGGATGCCGAACCGCGCTTGTCACAGGCCGATGCGGGGCGTGCGTTCGATGAAACAGTGGCCGCAGAGCTTATCGAAGCGATGGTATGCAAAGGCGCGACGGTATCGCCGCCGGCACTGTCGGGCGGGGGCAATCTTTACGCCAATCGCCTGATCCTGAAACAGGTCGAAAAACTGGCGTTCAAGCCGGTGAGCACCGCAGCCGTGCCAACGCTCGTCGTCCGTGGGGCGTGTGAT
>JANLSJ010000025.1:0-48210 GCA_031362355.1 Sphingomonas sp. | reverse complement strand
GATAGCGCGCCGTGGCTGATCGGCCAGCACGCGGTGCCGCTGACGGTCGAGGAATTCCCCCAGGCGCAACGTCATTTCCCGATTATCTTCGCCAGCGGCGATAACCCGGTGCCGCTCGCGCTGATGGGGCTCAACGAAGGCGTCAACGTGTTCGTCAACGATGAGGGCAAGATCGATACCCCGATCTATCTGCCCGCCTATGTGCGGCGCTATCCGTTCCTGCTCGCCAAGCTGCGTCCCGATACCGATGAATTGTCGCTCTGTGTCGATCCGACGAGCGAAGCAATTGGTGCTTATGACGAGGGTGACGCCGTGTTTGACGGCGACCAGCCTTCGGAAATGACCAAAGGCATTCTCACCTTCTGCGAACAGTTCGAACAGGCCGGACAGCGGACGGGCGCGTTCATGGAAGAGCTGAAGGCGCTCGACATATTGATGGAAGGCGAAGTCTCGATCCAGACCGAGGAAGGCATTCCGCCGTTCATTTATCGCGGGTTCCAGATGGTCAATGAAGAAAAGCTGCGCGACCTGCGCGGGGACCAGCTGCGCAAAATGTCGCAGTCGGGAATGCTGCCGCTGATCCACGCGCATCTGTTCTCGTTGTCGATTATGCGCGAAATTTTTGGCCGTCAGCAGACACAAGGCAAAGTGCCCGAGCCGCAAGCAGCGTAAAGTCTTAATGCAGTGCAAGTTGCTGCTTGAAACTAGCCAACGGTTTACATACATTCATGATGTTCGGGCGTGCGTCCCCCCTTTCGCGCCCCGGACAGCATACCTTCGGGTGTGCTCCTCCCTGAACCTGGCCACCTCGCACGAAAGTGCGGGGTGGCTCTTTATTCAGCGGCTTGTGCGATTCCCGCCGTAAGTTCTTCGTTCAGCGCCTCGACAAGGTTCAGGATCGTGCGTTGCATCCGCGCGAGTCCCGGCCCCGGCTGATCGAGCGCTGCATCGAGATAGAGCCGCCGGTCGACTTCAATTTGCAGCGCGTGGATACCGGCGTGCGGCTTGGCATGGCGCGACACGATGTAACCCCCAGCATAAGGCGCATTGATCGCCACGCGAAAGCCCATGCTTTTGAGCAGCGACTCGGCGGTCGCGGTCAGCTGCGATGAGGCGCTCGCGCCGAATCGATCACCGATCACAATATCGGGACCGTCGTCGCCGTTGATGGGTGGCATCGAATGCAGATCGACGAGCAGCGTGGCACCCCACCGCAGCCGCGCGACATCGAGCGCGCGGGCAATGGCGTCATGATAAGGCGTGTGAACATCGCGCAACCGTGCGGCGATGTCTGCCGGATCGAACGGCGCCCGCCACAGGGGGCCGACACCCCACAACCGTGTCGGGATCAGCCCGAGTCCCGCGCGCGCTTTCGCCGACGCCAGCCGGCCATAACCACCGCGAATCATATCGGGGTCGAGATCGTCAGGCGCGCGGTTAAGATCGATTAGAAGACGCGGCGTGCGCGCGATGATCGTCGGAATGGCCGTCGCCGTTTCGATCAGGCGATCCGCATAACGATCCTCAAGCGGGCGCATCGAAACCAAGGGCACCCGCAACTGTGCAACCATCGCCGCGCCATAATCGCGACCGGCATGCGGCACGGACAGCAGGATTGGTCCCGCTGGTTGATCAAAATGGGCCGTCGTGAAAGCGTCTGCGGGCATGTGCGATCTCGTCTAACGCGTGCAGCCCCCTGCGACAGTCTTTTTCACATGACATGCTGGAAAATATTAAGGGTCACGCGCATAGATGGGGCGGGATTCGCGGACGATGCACGTTCGCCACTGGGAAAATTGCATGCCGCGCATATTGCTTGCCGAAGATGATGACGCGATGCGCACCTATCTGGTGCGCGCGCTCGAACGCTCGGGCTATGCGGTCGTCGCTGTTGACCGCGGCACGGCGGCGCTGCCGCTTATTGAGAATGGCGGCAATTTTGACTTGCTGCTGACCGACATTGTGATGCCCGAAATGGACGGCATCGAACTGGCACAGAAAGCCGCCGTGATCGCGCCCGACATGCGCGTGATGTTTATCACCGGATTTTCGGCCGTTTCGCTCCGCGCGGGGCAAGCGCTTCCGCAGGCGAAGGTCTTGTCAAAGCCGTTTCATCTCCGCGACCTCGTCATGGAAGTCGACCGGATGTTTGCAACCCCCAATGCCAGCGAGCTTTAGCCAGCGGGTTGCCAGCAGCAAAGGCTGGCGCTAGGGGACCGCAGCGTGGGCGTGTAGCTCAGTGGTAGAGCACTGTGTTGACATCGCAGGGGTCGCAAGTTCAATCCTTGCCACGCCCACCATTTTCTCTTTTGTCGGATGGAATGGCTCTGGCGATGCCGCCGCCGCCGCAGCTTCATTGGGCATCGGTCACCGCGCGTCGGTCATCAACGCTTTCATCCGCTGGACACTGGCCGCCAGCCCGCCGAAAATGGCTTCGCCGATCAGGAAATGCCCGATGTTGAGTTCTGCCAGCTGCGGGATCGCAGCGACGGGCTGGACATTGTCGAACGTCAGGCCGTGTCCGGCATGGACTTCGATGCCGTTCTTGACGGCAAGTGCGGCAGCATCGGAAAGCCGGCGCAATTCTTCGGTCTGCGCCGCGCCCGATAGATGGGCATAGCGACCCGCATGCAGCTCGATCACCGGCGCACGGAGGCGCATCGCCGCCTCGATCTGGCGCACATCGGGTTCGATGAACAGGCTGACGCGCATCCCCGCCGCTTGCAGTTCGCCAACAATCGACATCAGCCGGTTGTCCATTCCTGCTGCGTCAAGCCCGCCTTCGGTCGTGCGCTCCTCGCGCCGTTCGGGAACGATGCACACGGCATGCGGGCGGTGCTTCAGCGCGATCGCCAGCATCTCGTCGGTCGCTGCCATTTCGAGGTTCAGCGGCAGCGCGCTTTCGGCCATCAGCCGGACCAGATCATCGTCGCGGATATGCCGCCGGTCTTCGCGGAGATGCGCGGTAATGCCGTCCGCACCAGCTTCGGCAGCAATCAGGGCCGCTTGAACAGGGTCCGGATGATCGCCGCCGCGCGCATTGCGGATGGTGGCGACATGATCGATGTTGACGCCCAGCCTTAACGTCATGATGCGCACGCCGCTGCGCTGAGCAGGTCGAAGGAAAATCCCTTTCCCTGCCAGATTTCGCCAAAGTCAAAATCATCGCGGTTGGTGAAGGCGACCACGGCAATATCGCTGTCGGGCAGGATGAAATTGCGCACCTGCACTCCGCCAATTGCCCCGCGCCGTTCAATGATGCGCACCGGCGTTGGGCATCCTTTCAGCTCTGCGCCGAATGACCATTGGCCAAGCGCGATGAAGCCGAGATTGGGCTGGCCATCCCACATTTCGGCGCGCTGTGCCTCGGGCAAGAGTTTGCCAGTCATCAGCGCGCGGTCGAACGTCAGCAGGTCGGCTGCGGTGCCATAAAGCCCCGCCGCCGCGCCGAAAGTATCGAAGCGGTACCGCGGTTCGGCCTTACCGCCGACGCGGCCCTTGACGGTTGTTTTGCCGGTGGGAAATGCGGCCAATGATTTGAGGCCAAGGGGCTTGGCGATCCGCTCTGCCACGAGCATTTGCCACGGTGTCTTCGTGACCGCTTCGAGCAGCGCCCCCGCAACGATAAAATCGCAATTATTATAGGTCCAATTGCCACCGGGTTCGCCCTTCACCGGTCCGGCACAATACCCCCTCAGCGCGTTTTGCAGCGTCTTGTCGGGTTTTGCGTAATAAGCGGGAACACCATCTTTACCCGCCTTGCTATCGTCAGGATTGGGCAGGCCGCTCTGGTGGCGGAGCAACTGGCGGACGGTGATCTTGGCCGCGTTCGGGCTTTTGAAGGTCGGCAGATAGGTGCTGACCGGGTTGTCGAGGTCGATGCTGCCCTTGGCAACTTCCTGCATGACCAGTGTTGCGATGACTTGCTTGGTCACCGAAGCCCAGCGCCAGAGTGCAGGCTCGCCCGCGCGCATCAGCCGTATTTGAACCGGTGGCGCGGCCCCGCGACTGACAAGGATTTCACCGCTGAAATCAGCCTTGGTGACGATTGCGCTCGCGGGGTCGGGCGTGGCGGCCCAAGCTGCCGGGACGAGCAAGGTTGCCATGACAGCCGCCGCGATCTTCATGCCTTCCGACTCCCCGGTTTGATGGCGGGGATCGCCGCAAGTTCGGGTGGCAGTTTGTCGGCTTCGTAAGTCGGCACCGACAGCCGGATCAGCGGCGTGAAGGGCACACCCAGATCAGCGACGCCGTCCGAGCGGTCCACCAAGGCCGCCGCCGCGACAACAACGCCGCCCGCCGCCGCAATCGCCTTGATCGCCTCGCGGGAGGACAGCCCCGTCGTCACGACATCCTCGACCATCAGGACGCGCTGCCCCGGTGCCAGCCGAAACCCGCGCCGCAGTTCGAACACGCCGTCGGGTCGTTCGAGGAACAGCGCCTCGACGCCCAGCGCGCGGCCCATTTCATGGCCGATGATGACGCCGCCCATTGCGGGGGACACGACAATATCAACCGGCACCGTGATTTTCGCCGCAAGCGCTTCGGCCAAACGGCTCGCGCGTTTCGGGTCCATGAGAACGCGGGCGCACTGGAGAAAACGTGACGAACGCAGCCCCGATGACAATATGAAATGCCCGTCCAGCAGTGCTTCTGCGCTGCGGAATTCGGCCAGAACTTCGTCGTCGGTCATCAAGCGCGTCACTCCAAACTGGCGCTCTGATACGGTTGCGCCCGCTGCAACACAATATGATCCACGTTGCACTGCATCAAACACTTGAGAGCGCGGAAAAGCGGGCGTATAGGCGGCTCACCTGGACCGAGCGTATTGCCGCTTGTTTCCCGCAAGAATAACGAGGCCGCATCGCTGTGAAGACGTTTTTGAAGACCTTTTTTCTGGGGCTTGGACTGGTCGCTGCACCGGTTGTTACGGCGCAGCCCGTGACACCCGCCGTTACGGAAACGACGGCACCAGTGACAACAGCACCAGAGGCCGCGACTGTCGTTGCAGCGCCCGCACCGTCAGCACCGGTTGCCGGAATTGGCCAGCCGGTTGAGCGGGGAATCGGCATCCAGACACAGGTGACCGACATCGGTCGCGACGCAATCTGGATGCACAATGCGTTGCTGATGCCGATTATCGTCGCGATTTCGCTGTTTGTGTTGGCCCTGCTGTTCTGGGCATCGTTCCGCTATCGCCGCAAAGCCAATCCGGTCGCGTCAAAAACGTCACACAATACGCTGATCGAAGTCGCATGGACGCTGATCCCTGTGCTGATCCTTGTGGTTATCTCGGTGCCGTCGATCAGCCTGCTCGCCGCGCAGTATAAGCCCGCGAGCAAAGACGCGATCACGATCAAGGCGATCGGTAACCAGTGGTACTGGTCCTATGAGTATCAGGATAATGGCGGGTTTGAGCTGACCGCAAACATGCTGCCCGATGCCGAAGCCAAGCGCCGCGGCGAACCGCGTCTGCTGGCAACCGACAACCGTTTGGTTATCCCGGTGAACACGCAGATCCGCCTTTTGGTCACCTCGAACGATGTGATCCATGCGTGGATGGTCCCGGCCTTCTGGACGCAGATGGACGGCGTTCCCGGTCGGATCAACGAAACGACGTTCAAGGTTGAAAAGACCGGCGTGTATTACGGGCAGTGCAACCAGATTTGCGGCGCGCGCCACGGCTACATGCCGATCACGGTCGAAGTGGTTTCGAAGGACGCTTATGAGAAATGGGTGCTGTCAAAAGGCGGCACTGTCGGCGGGCCCAAAGCGCCCGTAATTCCAGCCGCGAATAAGAGCTAAGATCATGACAGACATCGTCCTCAATCCCGCAAGTGCTTTTCAGGCCGACGCGCATGACCATCATCATGACGCTGACCACAAGCCCGCCTTTTTCGCCCGCTGGTTCATGTCGACCAACCATAAAGACATCGGCACGCTTTATCTGATTTTCGCGATTTTCGCGGGGATCATCGGCGGCGCGATCTCGGGGCTGATGCGTCTCGAGCTGGCTGAGCCGGGCATTCAATATCTGCAAGGCTGGGTCGGATCGGGCGCAAGCCTCGACGAAGCCTATCATCTGTGGAACGTGCTGATCACGGCACACGGCCTGATCATGGTGTTCTTCATGGTCATGCCCGCGATGATCGGCGGTTTCGGCAACTGGTTCGTCCCCATCATGATCGGCGCGCCCGACATGGCGTTTCCGCGCATGAACAACATCTCGTTTTGGCTGCTCGTCCCGTCGTTCATCCTGCTCTTGGGATCGAGCTTCGTTTCGGGCGGCACGGGCATGGGTGCGGGCGTTGGCTGGACGGTTTATGCACCGCTCTCGACGACCGGATCGCCCGGCCCCGCCGTCGATATGGCGATCCTGTCGCTGCATCTGGCGGGTGCATCGTCCATCCTCGGTGCGGTCAATTTCATCACCACCATTTTCAACATGCGCGCGCCGGGCATGACGCTGCACAAAATGCCGCTGTTTGTCTGGTCGATCCTCGTGACCGCATTCCTGCTGTTGCTGTCGCTGCCCGTCCTCGCGGCGGCAATCACAATGCTGCTGACCGACCGTAACTTCGGCACAACCTTCTTCGATCCGGCAGGCGGCGGCGATCCTGTGCTGTATCAGCATCTCTTCTGGTTCTTCGGTCATCCTGAAGTCTACATCATGATTCTGCCGGGCTTCGGCATGGTCAGCCAGATTATCTCGACCTTCTCGAAAAAGCCGGTCTTCGGCTATCTCGGCATGGCTTATGCAATGGTCGCGATTGGCGTCGTCGGCTTCATCGTCTGGGCGCACCATATGTTTACCAGCGGCCTTGGCGTGAACGTGAAGATGTATTTCACGGCCGCAACAATGGTGATCGCGGTGCCGACCGGCATCAAGATTTTCAGCTGGATCGCGACGATGTGGGGGGGCTCGATCAGCTTCAAGACCCCGATGATGTGGGCGCTGGGCTTCATCTTCATGTTCACTGTCGGCGGCGTGACCGGCGTCGTTCTCGCGAATGCGGGCATCGATACCTATATGCACAACAGTTATTATGTTGTGGCACATTTTCATTATGTGCTCAGCCTCGGCGCGGTGTTCTCGCTGTTTGCGGGCTTTTATTACTGGCTCCCGAAAATGAGCGGGAAAATGTATAACGAAGCGCTCGGCCAGATCCATTTCTGGACCTTCTTCGTGGGCGTGAACATCCTGTTCTTCCCCATGCATTTCCTCGGGCTTCAGGGCATGCAGCGCCGCATTCCGGATTATACCGATGTGCTGATGTACTGGAATTACATTGCTTCGGTTGGTTATGTGCTGATGGCAGGATCGATGGGGATATTCTTCGTCAACCTGTTCTGGACATTGTTCGGGGGCAAGAAGGCGGCTGACAGCCCGTGGGGCGAAGGCGCGACGACGCTCGAATGGACGCTGTCGAGCCCGCCACCCTATCACCAGTTCGAAACGCTGCCGAAGATTGATTAGGCTTGAACAAGTAACCCAAACCCGTTCGGGCTGAGCTTGTCGAAGCCCTGCACTTCTTACCGTATTGCGGTCGAAGTCAGGACAACCCTTCGACAGGCTCAGGGCAAACGGTTTTTGGATTGAAGGTTCCGATGAACACAACAACATTGCCCGTGCAATCCCTCCCCGCCGACTGGCGCGACCTGTTCGCGCTGACCAAGCCGCGCGTCATGCGTTCGGTCGTGTTTACGGCGCTGTGCGGAATGCTTGCGGCGCCGGTTGCGATGCCGCTTGCCCTTGGCTTTGCCTCGATCCTCGCCATTGCAATGGCGGCGGGGTCGGCAGGCGCGCTCAATCAATGGTATGAAGCCGACATTGACGCGCTGATGAAGCGCACGGCGAACCGCCCGCTCCCCGCTGGACGGATCGATGCGCAGACCGCGCTGCACTTCGGCGTTGGCCTCGGCGTGTTTTCGGTCGCGCTGATGTATCTGGCCGCCAATGCTTTTGCCGCCGCGCTGCTGGTCGTCTCGATCCTGTTTTATGTGCTGGTTTATACCATTGGCCTGAAGCGCCGAACGCCGCAGAATATCGTCATCGGCGGGGCGGCGGGTGCCTTTCCCCCGCTGATCGGCTGGGTCGCGGCGACCGGCGATGTCGCGCTGCTGCCGATTCTGATGTTCGCCATCATCTTCCTGTGGACGCCGCCGCACAGCTGGGCGCTCGCGCTGCTCATTCGCGATGATTATGCCAAGGGCGGTGTGCCGATGCTTCCCGTCGTCGCGGGCGGACGGATGACGCGGGTGCAGATGCTGGGCTATGCCGTGCTGATGGCTGCGGCTGCGGTTGCGCCATGGGCGCTGGACTTGGCGGGAACGCTTTACGGCGTGATTGCTGCCGTCAGTTCGGCGATCTTCGTCGCGCTGACCGCCTGGTGCCTGATCATCGACGCCCCGACGCCCGCCACCATGAAGCCGGAGCGGATGCTTTTCATTTATTCGATCGGCTACGTCCTGCTGATCTTTGCCGCGCTCGCGCTTGACCGGAACCTCGCATGATCCCCGACGATGAATTTACCCGCCGCCGCAAATCACGCTCGGTCGTGACCGCCGTGCTGCTCGTCGGCATGGTTATCCTGTTCTACTTCATCACGATCGCACGGATCAGCGGATGACCGTGCTCGTGCACGACCGCAATCGGCGCACCGCCCTGATCGCGGGGCTCTGTGCGTTCGCGATGCTCGCCCTCGGCTATGCCAGCGTCCCGCTTTACCGCTTGTTCTGCAACGTGACTGGCTATGGCGGCACGACGATGCGCGCGACCGAGGCTACGGGTGCCGTCGTGGGCAAGACGATGGAAGTCCGCTTCGACGCCAATCATTCGTCATCCTTGCCGTGGTCGTTCAAGGCCGAAGCCGTCACACAGACCGTCACCATCGGTGCGCGCAACATCGCCTTTTTCACGGCGACCAACCTGTCGGACAAGCCCGTCACAGGCACCGCGACCTATAATGTGACGCCCACGCAATCGGGCGCGCACTTCGCCAAAATCCAGTGCTTCTGCTTTAACAAGCAGACGCTGGCACCGGGCCAGACGATGCGCATGCCGGTCATCTTCTTCGTCCAGCCCGCGATCCTCGATGATCCGCTGGCGAAAGACGTGAAAGCAATCACGCTGTCCTACACCTTCTATCCCGTAGACGAGGCCGCAAAGCCGAGTTAATCGACCATAAACGACAAGACCCGAGGAACCACCCGATGTCCGGTGCCAAGAACCACGAATATCATATCCTGCCGCCCGATCCGTGGCCGATCATCGGCGCGTTTTCGGCGCTGGGGATGGCAGCGGGCGCGATCATGTGGATGCACAAGGCACCGTTCGGCGGCTATGTGTTTTTTGCAGGGCTCGCGGCCGTGCTTTACACCATGTTCAGCTGGTGGTCGAACGTGATCCGCGAAGCGCATGCCGGCGATCATACCCCCGTGGTCTCGCTGCATCTGCGTTATGGCATGATCCTGTTCATTGCCTCCGAAGTCATGTTCTTCGTTGGCTGGTTCTGGGCATGGTTTGATTTCTCGCTGTTCCCTGCTGCGCTGTCGGTTTCCGAAGGCGCTGTCACCGTTGGCGAAGTCGCGGCGCAATGGCCGCCCAAGGGCATCGAAGTCATCGATCCGTTCCACTTCCCGCTGCTCAACACGCTGATCCTGCTCTGCTCGGGGACGACCGTGACATGGGCGCACCATGAACTGATCCACGGCAACCGTCAGGGTCTCAAGAACGGTCTGTGGGCCACGGTTATCCTCGGTATCTTGTTTACCAGCATTCAGGCCTATGAATATATCCATGCACCCTTCGGCTTTGCCGGCACAAACTATGGCGCGGCCTTCTTCATGGCGACCGGATTTCACGGCTTTCACGTCCTGATCGGTACCATCTTTCTCGCGGTCTGCCTGAAGCGCGCGTACAACGGCGATTTCACGCCCCGCCAGCATTTCGGCTTTGAAGCTGCCGCCTGGTATTGGCATTTCGTCGATGTCGTTTGGCTGTTCCTCTTCGTCGCCATTTATGTCTGGGGCGGCTGGGGCGCACCGGTTCACGGATGACCGACTGGCATCTCGCGCAGGTTAATGTCGGACGGCTCATTGCCGCCATGCCCGATCCGCGTGTGGTGCCATTTTTCGAAGCGCTTGATAGGGTGAATGCCCTTGCGGATGTATCGCCGGGCTTTGTCTGGCGGCTTCAGGACGAAAGCGGGAACGCGACCGGTATCAGCTATTCACCCGATCCGTTGGTGGCGATCAACATGTCGGTCTGGGTTGACGCCGAATCGCTGTTCGACTTTGTCTACCGGAGCGCACACACGCCCGAAATGGCGCGTCGCCGCGAATATTTTGACCGCTTCGACGGCGCATATCAGGCATTATGGTGGGTTCAGGCGGGCACGATACCGACTGTAAATGATGCCCTCTCGCGTTTGTGGATGCTCGACCACTATGGCCCGAGCGAACATGCCTTTACGTTCAAGGCGCGCTTCCCGAGTCCTGATGTTGGTGGGCACCCGGTCGATCTGAAACCCGATCCATGGTGTGTCGGGCGCGCCTGATGGCGGCTTCTTTCATGGCTGCGATTAAAGGCCAATGCCCGAAATGCGGCGCAACCACATTGTTTAATGGCCTCATCCGCTTCGCACCGAAGTGCCGCGCGTGCGGGCTTGATTTCGGTGCATTCAACGTCGGCGATGGCCCCGCGGCATTCCTGACCCTTATCATTGGCGCGCTGGTCGTCATCGGGGCAGTGAGTTTGCAGCTGAGCGTCGAACCGCCCTTCTGGGTCCACATATTGATCTGGCCTGCCGTCACTCTCGCCCTCGTCGTCGGCGGGCTGCGCGTGGGCAAGGCCGCATTGCTCCAGTCGGAATATCGCAAATGAAGCGTCTGCCCGTCTTCCCGACGTTGCTGGTCCTGGTTGCGGTCGCCACGATGATTGCGCTCGGCGTCTGGCAGCTTGATCGGCGTGTCGAGAAAGAAGCCCTGATCGCCCGGCTTGCTGCCAACCGCGATCTGCCGCCGATGGCCTATCCCGAGCGTGCGCCCGTCGCCAGCGAAGCCATGTTCCGCAAAGCCCGCGTTACTTGCCTGCGCGTCACCGGCTGGCGCGTGACGGGCGGCGCAACGCCGACCGGACAGGGCGGATATCGCCACATCGCCGAATGCGTCACCGGGGCCGAAGGGCCGGGCGCACTGATTGACATGGGCGTTGCCGCAAACCCCGCGTTCAAGCCCGCGTGGCGCGGCGGCACGGTCGACGGCCTGATCACCACCGAGCCCAATCAGGCAAGCATCATCGGCAAAGCCCTCAGCACCGCGCCCCCGCTGCGCCCGATGCTGGTGGCCGATGTCCCCGCGCCCGGCCTTGCCGCCAGTGCACCCCCCAGCGCGACGGGCATTTCAAACAACCACCTCGCCTACGCCGTGCAATGGTTTCTGTTCGCAGGCGTGGCGCTGGTCATTTACGGGATCGCGCTGCGGCGGCGGGCCAAATAGCGACAAAAGCCACCCGCTTTCCTACTTATTAAGTTCTTGTTATGTTCCATCGCGGGCGATTCGCATCCGGGGGAAAAACCAAAACTCACCGCACGCGATATGCACGATGTTTGTGATATTTGGGGGTGAGTGAATTGACATTCACATTTTGATGTGAAAATCAGCACCAATGAGCACATCCTTGATTGAAAAGCTTCGCGCCCATGTTGCCAATGGTGGGGTTTCGCGGTCCGGCCTTGCCCGTGCGGCGGGGCTTCATGCCAATACCTTGCGTGATCTGGACGCGCCCGATTGGAACCCGACGGCAGAGACGTTGCGCAAGCTCGAAGCCTATCTGTCGGCCAATGATGACCGCCCGGCGCTGGTCCCGATTGAAGACATTATCGAGGAAGCGCGCAATGGCCGCATGTTCATCCTTGTCGATGACGAGGATCGCGAGAACGAAGGCGATCTGATCATCCCGGCTCAGATGGCAACGCCCGATGCGATCAATTTCATGGCGACGCACGGGCGCGGGCTGATCTGCCTGGCAATGACCAAGACGCGCGTCGAGCAGCTGGGCCTCGAACTCATGAGTCGGGCGAATGGCACGCGCCACGAAACCGCGTTCACGGTCTCGATCGAGGCGCGCGAGGGCGTGACGACCGGCATTTCGGCGGCGGACCGCGCGCGGACGATTTCGGTCGCAACCGATTCGTCGAAGGTCGCCGAGGACATTGTCACGCCCGGCCATGTCTTCCCGCTGATCGCGCGCGACGGCGGCGTGCTGGTGCGCACTGGGCATACCGAGGCCGCGGTTGACGTGTCGCGGCTCGCAGGGCTCAATCCCTCGGGCGTGATCTGCGAGATCATGAAGGACGATGGGACGATGGCGCGGATGGATGACCTCCTCCGCTTTGCCCGGCTTCACGGATTGAAGATGGGCACGATCCGCGATCTGATCGCTTATCGGATGCGCCATGACCACCTCGTCGAGCGGGTGTCCGAAAGCCGGTTCACGTCCGATTATGGTGGCGAATGGCGGGCAATGACCTATCGCAACAAGGTCGACGGATCGACCAATGTCGTGCTGCAAATGGGCAAGGTGTTACCCGACACGCCAACGCTGGTGCGGATGCACAGCATTTCGATCTTCTCCGATCTTCTCGGCCAGCAGGGGCCGCGCAAACGCACGCTCCAGCGCTCGATGAGCGAGATCGGCAAGGCGGGCGCGGGTCTCATCGTACTGCTGATGCCAAATGATCCCGAAAGCCTGACCCGCGAAATCGGCGGCACCCCGCGTGCCGAAATGGACTTGCGCAGTTATGGCATCGGTGCACAGATTCTCGCCGATCTGGGTGTGCACGACATGATTTTGCTGACCAACGCACATCGCAATGTGATTGCCGTCGAAGGCTATGGCCTGAACATTGTTGGCGAACAGCCGATTCCGGAGGCGTGACTCCAGTCGCTTTGGGACTGGGGCTTGCCGCTTTCTCCGCGATCACGACGGCGGCTGCACACGCTTCGGTGAAGTCGGGAATCGATAAGCTGGCCGTGCAGGCTTGGGTCCGGCTGATCGGGCTCGCCCTTGCGCTGCCGGTTGCCATCGGGGCCGGGTTGCCGCCGCGGTCGCTCGTTTCGCTACTCGTCGCGGCGGCGACGCTTCATGCCGTGTATCAACTGACGCTCAGCTGGTCCTACACCGCGACGGACTTTACGGTCGCCTATCCGATTGCGCGGGGGGTCGCGCCGATTGCAACGGCATTGTCGGCGGTCGTCATCTTGCGCGAGCTACCAGGCACGGCCGTGATGATCAGTATCGCCATCGTCAGCGCCGGCATTATTGCGCTGGCCGCCGGGCGATCAATCAGTCGCCTTGGCGTGGTGGCTGCCGTCATGACGGGTCTGCTGACGACCGCCTATACCGTCGTCGATGCTCAAGGCATGCGTCTGTCGCCCGATGCGTTCAAATTCATCTCGTGGTTTTTTGTGCTTGATGGGGTTTCAATGCCCGTCGCGTTTCTTGCCTTGCGCAGGGGGCGAGCGCTCAGCGCATTTGTGGCAGATCGAAAGGCGGGCATTGCTGCCGGAATAATGGCACCGGTGTCGTTCGTCCCGGCGCTTTATGCGCTGAGCCTCGCTCCGATCGGGGCCGTTGCAGCAATCCGCGAGACCAGCGTACTCATCGGGATGCTCATCGGCCACCGTATCTTGCGCGAGGCAGTTGACCGCCGCTGCATCATCGGTGCCGCGCTGATTATGGTCGGCGCGCTTGGCATTATCGCGTCTTCGTTGCACTAGGAAAAAAAGGGGTTCGATATGGCCAAATTCCTCATCGTCGAAGCGCGGTTCTACGATCATCTCAACGACCTCCTGCTCGAAGGGGCGCGGGCGGCGCTTGAGGATGCGGGGCATGTCCACGAGACCATAACGGTGCCCGGTGCGCTCGAAGTGCCCGGTGCGATTTCGCTGGCGGCGGAGAGCGGGCGTTATGATGGCTATGTCGCGCTGGGCGTCGTTATCCGTGGCGAAACCTATCATTTCGAGATTGTCGCAGGCGAAAGCGCGCGGGGGATCATGGCACTGACGATGGACGGGCTGGCGATCAGCAACGGCATCCTGACCGTCGAGAATGAAGCGCAAGCGCTGACGCGCGCCAAGCCGACCGAGAAGGACAAGGGCGGCGAAGCGGCGAAGGCAGCGCTGGCGATGCTTGCGCTGAAGGAGCGTTTTGGATGAGCACCTATCCCGTTATCGAGACCGAAAATTTGATCCTGCGCGTGCCCGAGGCAGCTGATCTCGACGGCTGGGCGGTCATGAATTCGGATGCCGAAACGATGCGCTTCATCGGCGGCGTCGCGTCGCGGGCCGAGACATGGCGGCAGCTGTGCACGATGCGCGGCGCGTGGGATATTCGCGGCTTTGCGATGTTTTCGGTGATCGAGCGCGCGACGGGCGCGTGGGTCGGGCGGATCGGCCCGTGGATGCCTGAAGGCTGGCCGGGCGAGGAAGTGGGCTGGGGCGTGTCGGCGCAATTCGCCGGTAAAGGCTATGCTCACGAAGCCGCGGTTGCGTCGATGGACTATGCCGTCGATGTGCTCAAATGGCCGTTCATTATCCATACGATTGACCCCGAAAACTTGCGGTCAATCGCGCTCGCGGTGCGGCTCGGTTCGACCAATGGCGGACCGACCAAATTGCCGTCGCCGTTTGAAAGCGCGCGCGTCGATGCCTGGGGTCAAAGTGCCGATCAGTGGCGGGCGCGGCGCGCGGGATAGGCAAGGCCACCGCTTTACGCCTATACGCGTGCGCATAGGGCGGAGGGTTATCCATGTTCAAAATATTCCGTGTGCCGGAAAAGCTGTTTTCGGTCGTCATGTGGATTGTCTCGCTGGTGTTTGCGGGCTTCTTGATGGGGCTGGGGCAGTTGGTGATTGGCGATTTGCCGATTGCGTCGAAGCCCGTCGAAATCACGCAGTTTATGGACCCGGCCGCGCTTGCCAATGTGCAGGCGGAACGGGCATTGCTCGACGCGAAGCTTGATGCACTGCGTCCGCGCACCGATGCGGCCGACCTGAAGACCGAAACCGCGCGCAAGGAATATGACGCGGCCAAGCAGCAATATGACAACTGGATTTCGACGCGACAGGCCACGACCGACGCCGCGCAAGACCCCGAAGTCATTCGCCGCACCAAGCAGCTCGACACGCTGTCAGCTGAGGTGCGCGAGACCGAAAAAGCGGGCGAAGCGATTAGCGCCGAACGCCTGACGATCAACAATGCAATCGAAGCGAATGCCGGACGACGCACGTCTCTCGAAGCGGGTGCGCAAGAGCAATATCAGGCCGCTGAGTTCAAATCCGAGTTGTTTATTTTCGGGCTGCGTCTGCTGGTCACGCTGCCCCTGCTGATCCTTGCCGGGTGGTTCACGATCAAAAAGCGCAAGAGCGAATATTGGCCGTTGATGCGCGGCTTTGCCCTGTTCGCGCTTTATGCCTTCTTCTTCGAACTGGTGCCCTATCTGCCCAGCTATGGCGGCTATATCCGCTATATCGTCGGCATCGGCCTGACGCTGGTGGCGGGGCATTACACGATCAAATGGATGCGCCATTACCTCGCAACGCGCGCGGTGGTGGAGCAGCAGGCCGAAGTCGAGCGCAAGCAATCGATCCGATACGAGGATGCGCTCAAGAAAATGTCATCGGGCGTTTGTCCGGGCTGTGAGCGCGCGGTCGCGACCACCGGCGATGTCCTCGCCGACTTTTGCGTGCATTGCGGGATGAACCTGTTCGATCACTGTGCGAAATGCGAGAAGCGAAAGTTGTCGTTTTTCCGTTACTGCATGCAGTGCGGCACACCGGCGGCAGGCAATGCGGCGGTCAAACCTGCGGCGACTTAGGGTAAGCCTGTGTCCCGCGCGTGATCACGACGTCACCGTCAGTAACGGCATCAACCGCATAGTCCGGCAGCGCGTCGAGTTCGGCATAGACCGGCGCGAAATCGGTTTCGACAGTGGTGCGGAGCAGATCATCGAAGGAAGGGATGACGAAATAGGTCTGTTGGTAATCGTCGATCCGGTAGTCGGTGCGCATGACCCGTTTCAGGTCAAAGCCGATGCGATTGGGGCTGGGGTCGTCAAGCGCGAAGAGGCTTTCGCCGTGGCTGGAAACGATGCCCGAGCCATAGATGCGCAGGCCGCCGCTCTCGCGCACCAGCCCGAATACGACCGTATACCAGTAAAGCCGTGCCAGCTTGTTGAGTGCACCCAATGACCCCGCGCGCTGTCCACCTTTGCCATAGGCGACCATATAATCGGCGAACACGGGATCAGCGAGCATCGGGACATGGCCAAAGACATCGTGGAAAACATCGGGTTCCTCAAGATAATCGAGCTGGTCAGGCCGACGGATGAAATTGCCCGCGACAAAAATGCGGTCGGCGAGGCAATCGAAGAACACATCGTCGGGAATCAGCCCCGGCACTGCCACCACCCGCCAGCCGGTTGCGGCGGTCAGTCGTTCGGAGAGTTCGGTGAAATCGGGAATACCGGGTTTTGATAGCTTGAGCACGTCGATCCCGCGCAGGAACGCCTCGGACGCGCGACCGGGAAGCATCGCCGATTGTCGCGCAAACAGCGTGTCCCATGTCGCATGGTCGTCAACGGTGTAATGGTCCCAATCCTGCGGGATGATCCAGTCAACAGCGGTCATGTCAGCGCGCAGGACCGGGTGTCAGTGCAGGCACAGCTTTGGCCGCATCGCCCGGATCGATGCCCGGCGGCGGCGCAGCCGAAATCACTTCATTCCCCGCCAGCGCCCGCGCCGCACGGCGGATGGCACGGCGGACGCGGTTGTAGGTGCCACAGCGGCAGATGTTTGTGATCGCCGCGTCGATTTCGGCATCAGTCGGGTTGGGCTTGGCCTTGAGCAGTGTCGCTGTCGCCATGATCATCCCCGACTGGCAGAAGCCGCATTGCGGGACTTGTTCGGCGACCCATGCCTGCTGCACCGGATGCGAGCGGTCACGCGAGAGCGCTTCGATCGTGGTGACGAATGCGCCTTCGGCTTGCGCAATCGTGATCTGGCACGACCGCACGGCCTTGCCGTCAATGTCCACGGTGCAAGCGCCGCAATCGCCGGTGCCGCAGCCATATTTGGTGCCCGTCAGGTTCGATGCGTCGCGGATCGCCCACAGCAATGGCGTCTGCGGGTCCATCCGGTAACGAACGGGCTGGTTGTTGATCGTCAGACTAGTCACGCCAACTCCGGTCGATCTTGTCCACACGGCGGACCATGGCGTCGAACTCGGCGCGGCCCGATCCGCCGGGAATCGCGGTCTGGCCGATGTCGCGCTGGTGAACAGCGATGACTTCGGATGCAACGGGGATCGGCGTCCCCATCGACAGCGTTGCGAGCTGATGTTCGCAGGCGCGTTGCAGCGCCCAATATTTGATAAACGCATCGGGCAGCGTCTTGCCCATGACGACCGGACCGTGATTGCGGAGCATCATGATGCGCTTGTTGCCAAGGCTTTTGAGCAACGCTGGTCCTTCTTCGTCGCGGACGGTTACACCTTCAAAATCATGATAGGCAAGCTGACCGATGAAATTGCAGGCGTAGAAATTGACCGGCTGCAATCCGCTCTCGAGCGAGCACACCGCGACGGTCGCAGTCGTATGGGTGTGGATGATGGCATGGGCATCGGGCAGGTGACGGTGGAACAGGCTGTGCTGGACAAAGCCTGCGCGGTTTACGTGCCACGGATTATCGGCGTCGAGCTTGTTGCCGTCGATGTCGACTTTCACGAGGCTCGACGCCGTCACTTCGCTGAAGTGCATGCCATAGGGATTGATGAGGAATGCGCCATCTTCGTCCAGCTTCACCGTGATATGGTTGAAGATCAGCTCGTCCCACCCGAACATCGCGAAAATGCGATAGGCGGCGGCAAGCTCCTGCCGCGCGGCCCATTCGGATTCGGGCATCGTTCGGGACTTTAATGCAGTTGCCATCACATCCTCCTGTCGTATCCATACTAGACAGACGGGCCGCGTTGGGCAAACCATGTGGCAACGAAATTAAGGGAGCGGACAATGCAGGCCAAAGGTTTCATGTTGGCAGCGCTGGTGTTGTTCGCGGCCCCTATCGCGGCGATCAGCAGTGGCGCGCCGCAAGTCGTGCTCGCGACGCCGGGGTCGGCGGGGAGCAATGGCGGGGCCATCGAACGCTTCACGATGCGGTTTTCGGAAGCCATGGTGCCGCTGGGCGATCCGCGCGCGACGCCGCCCGCCACGATGAAATGCCCGGTCGGGTCAACGGGGCGCTGGGTCGATCCGCAGACATTCGTTTTTGATTTTGAGAAGGCATTGCCGGGTGGGCTGTCGTGTAGCGTCGATCTGACTTCCAAACTGACCAGCGCGCGCGGTGTTGCTGTGACGGGGGCGCAGACATTCACCATCGACACAGGCGGGCCATCCGCGCGCGCGGTGTTGCCGGGGGCGTATGGCGATGACATCGAGGAGGGGCAGGTGTTCCTTGTCGCGACCAATGTTACGCCGTCTTATCAATCCGTTGCGGCCAATGGCTATTGCTCGGTTGATGGCATTGGCGAGAAGATTGCGCTGGACGTGATGAAGCCAGAGGTCGTGACGCAGGTTGTCGATGGGCTGGGGCCGGACAACTGGAATTTACGCAATTTCCTGGAAAGTGCGGGGTTGCCACAGCAAATGCCCGCCGGTGCGGCAGGCAAGGCGCTGGCCCTAAAGACAGTCGTCGCCGTCAAGTGCCGCCGTCCGTTGGCACCGGGTCGCGAGATGGCACTGGTGTGGGATGCGGGCATTGCCAGCGCGGACGGGCGGACGGCAGCGCGCGACCAGCGGTTTGACTTTACGGTGCGCAAGGCTTTTGCGGCGCGGTGGGAATGTTCGCGCGTCAATCCGCAGGCCGGCTGCAATCCCGTCAGCGATGCAAATGTTCGTTTCTCGGCGGATATTCCGATGGATCAGGCCAAGGCAATCCGCCTGACCTTTGCCGATGGCACGGTGCGCGAGCCCGCCATCGCCGACGACGCAAAGAGCAATCCCGCGACGAGCGATCTGACGTTCAAGGGGCCGTTTCCTGCGTCGATGGCGGCCACAGTAAGCATCCCGGCAGGAATCAAGGACGCAAGCGGGCGCGTGCTCGAAAATGCCGAACGCTTTCCGCTGGCCGTCAAGTTTGACGCCGCGCCACCACTGGTGAAATTCGCCGCGCCGTTCGGGATTATCGAAGCCAAGGAAGGCGGCGTGTTGCCGGTCACCGTGCGCGCGGTCGAGCCGCTGTTGGCGCAGCGGATGCTGAGCGTCGGAGGGGCGAGTCTGAAAGTTGACGGCTCCGACGGGCAGGTCGCCGAATGGCTCCGCAAACTCGACGATGCCGATGATACTGATTTCCGCGAGGAAGGGCCAAAGGGCAAGACAGTCACCGTCAACTATACCGGCAGCAAGCCGTTGCTTGACGGGCAGGGCAATGCGCTGAAACTCGGTCTGCCCGGCGCGGGGAAAGAATTTGAAGTCGTCGGCATTCCGCTGACCAAGCCCGGTTTCTATGTGGTCGAGCTTGCCAGCCCGGTGCTGGGCAATGCCCTGCTCGGGCGCAATGTCCCGCGTTATGTTGCGGCGGGGGCGTTGGTCACCAACATGGCCGTGCATTTCAAATGGGGTCGCGAAAGCTCGCTGGCGTGGGTGACCGCGCTCGACAGCGGCAAACCGGTTGCGGGTGCAGCCGTGCGCGTGACCGACAGTTGTTCGGGGAAAACACTCGCGACGGGAACATCGGATGCGCAGGGGCGTGTGGCCGTTGGTGGGGGGCTGGTCGATCCCGAAACCTATGGGAGTTGCGAAAGTGACACGCCGCCGCTGATGGTCTCGGCGCGGGCGGGCGATGATTTCAGCTTTACGATGACGACATGGGGCGAAGGCATCCGTCCCTATGATTTCGATCTGCCCTATGGCTATTCGGCGAAGGACGATGTTCTCCACACGATCTTTGACCGCAGCCTGATGCGCGCGGGCGAAACGGTGAGCATGAAGCACATCTTGCGCCGTCCGGTGGGTGCGGGTTTTGAATTTGCCGAAGGGCTCGAGGGCACATTGCGCCTGCAACACCGTGGCTCCGACACGCAATTCGACCAGCCGATCAAGATCGGCGCCGATGGGGTCGCGGAGAGCAGTTGGACCGCCCCTAAAGCTGCGCCGATGGGCGATTATGACCTGAGCGTCCTCGTCGGCGACCGGACGATTTACACCAATCAATCCGTCCGCGTCGACGAGTTCCGCCTGCCGACGATGCGCGCAACGATCAGCGGACCGAAGGATGCTGTGGTGCGCCCGACGGCCGTGCCGCTCAACCTGTTTGTCGGTTATTTGTCGGGCGGCGGCGCGTCGAACCTGCCGGTCGCGATCCGCACGGCGTTCAGCACGAGTGAGCGCGCGCCCAAGGGGTGGGACGACTGGAGCTTTGGCGGTGATGCCGTGACGGAAGGCACGACGCCTTTGGATGGTGAAGGCAACGCGCCCGACAAACCGATCCCCTTGTCACAGACATTGCCGGTGACGCTGAAAGGCGACGGGACGGCGCAGACATCGGTCGAGATCAACCAGGCGATTGATGCGACGACGGCGATGACAGTCGAGATGGATTATCAGGACGCCAATGGCGAAACGCTGACCGCGTCCAATTCGATCATGCTGCACCCGTCGGCTGTGCGGCTGGGCGTCAAGACCGATGGCTGGCTGATGCGCGACACCGATCTGCGCCTGAAATTCGTGGCGATTGGTGTCGATGGCAACGTGCGCAAGGGCCAGCGGGTTACTGTTGCACTTTACAACCGCGAGACGATCACCGCGCGGCGGCGGCTGATCGGTGGCTTTTATGCCTATGACAATCAAGAGAAAGTGACGAAATTGTCGCCGTCCTGTTCAGTGACGACCGATGGGCAGGGGCTGGCGGGCTGCATGATGAACGCCGGCGTTTCGGGCAATGTCACTGTCGTTGCGACCACGACCGACGCTGACGGCAATGTCGCGCGCGCGGTCACCTCCGTGTGGCTCGCTGGTGAGGATGACTGGTGGTTCGGTGGCGACAATGGCGACCGGATGGATGTGATCCCTGAAGCCAAAAGCTACAAGGCCGGCGAGACGGCGAAGCTGCAAGTGCGTATGCCGTTCCGCTCGGCGACCGCGTTGGTGACGGTCGAGCGCGAAGGCGTGTTGTCGAGTTTCGTCACCGAATTGTCGGGCAAGGATCCCGTTGTCAGTGTGCCGATGCCAGCGGCCTATGCGCCCGATGTCTATGTCTCGGTGATGGCCGTGCGCGGACGCGTTGGCGGGTTCAAGCTGTGGCTGTCTGATTTCGCGCGGCGCTGGAATTTGCCGTTTTTCAATCGCGAAGGCGGTGAGCCGACGGCGCTCGTTGACTTGTCCAAACCCAGTTACCGGTTGGGGATCGCCAAGGTTCAGGTCGGCTGGGAGGGACATACGCTCGCTGTCAATGTGAAGGCTGACAAAGCGAAATATGCAGTGCGCGAAACAGCGACAGTCGATGTCTCGGTCAAGCAACCTGATGGCAAACCAGCGGCATCGGCAGAGATTGCGTTCGCAGCCGTCGATGAGGCGTTGTTGCAATTGCAGCCCAATGAAAGCTGGAAATTGCTCGATGCGATGATGGGCGAACGCACGCTCGATGTGCTTACGGCGACGGGGCAGACACAGGTCGTTGGCAAGCGGCACTATGGCAAGAAAGCCGTCGAAGTCGGCGGTGGCGGCGGTGATGCCTCCGCCGCAACGCGCGATGATTTCCGGCCCGTACTGCTGTGGAAAGGCCGCGTTGCGCTCGATTCCAATGGCAAGGCACGCATTCCGGTGCCGCTGTCTGAATCGCTTTCGGCGTTCAAGCTGGTGGCAATTGCAACATCAGGCGCAGGGTTGTTCGGCACGGGCGAGACAAGCGTGCGGACCGCGCAGGACTTGACGGTGTTTTCCGCGCTGCCGCCCTTGGTGCGCACTGGCGACTTTTTCGGTGCGAGCTTCACGCTGCGCAATGGATCGGACAAGCCGATGCAAGTGACCGCGACGGTGAAGGTCAATCCTTCGGTGGCGGTGGGCAAGCCGTTGACAGTCACCATTCCTGCGGGTGGTGCGGTGCCAGTGACGTGGAATTTGCCGACGCCTGTGGGCGTGACCAAGCTCGACTGGACGGTTGAAGCCAAGTCGTCGGACGGGAAAGTTGATGTGCTTTCGGCGTCGCAGGATGTCGTGCCGTCAGTGCCTGTCGAAGTCTGGGCAGCGACGTTGACTCGGGTGGGTGCAGGCACAAGCATCCCGATTGCCCCGCCAAATGGCGCGCTGGCGGGTGGCTATGTCGACGTGAAATTGTCCGACAGCCTCGCGCCGCCGCTTGCCGGTGTGCGGGCGTATATGACCGCTTATCCCTATAATTGTTTTGAACAGCAATTGAGCCGCGCGGTCGCGCTTGGCGATCCCGGATCGTGGGGCGGACTTGCGGGGGCAATCCCGACGTATCTCGATGGCGACGGGTTGCTTCGATACTTCCCGATCGAACGGATGCAGGGGTCCGAAGCGCTGACGGCCTATGCCTTGTCGATGACGGCGGAAGCCGGGTTCGCGGTGCCCGAAGCGGCGAAGGCCAAGATGATTGGCGCGCTCAAAGCCGTCGTCGAAGGGCGATTGAAACGGGACGGCTATGGCCCGACCGACCAGCGATTGTTGAAAGTGGCGGCACTGGCGGCACTGGCACGCAACGGGGCGTCGACTGCGGCGCTGATCGGGGCGATTGAGATTGCGCCCGCCGACATGCCGACCGCGACGCTGGCCGACTGGATGGTCGCGATTGACCGGACGGCGGGGTTGTCGAACGCGGCGAGCCTGCGCGGGCTGGCCGAACAGACGTTGCGCAAACGGATTGTTTATGAAGGGTCGCGCGTTGATTTGACCGATGCCTCGACCGCGCCGTGGTGGATGATGGTTGGCGGCGATGAATCGACGATCCGGGCGCTTGGCGCGATCCTTGGCCGACCCAATTGGAGCGATGAAGGGCCCAAGATGATGGTCGGCGTTTCGCTGCGCCAACGGCGCGGCCATTGGGATACGACGCCCGCCAATGCGTGGGGATCGATTGTCGCACGACGGTTTGCGGCGCTTTATCCGGCGAGTGCGGTGACGGGCACGACGACGGCGACGCTCGGGCCGGTGAGCCGGACGCAGGGATGGCCGATCGCGAGCGGGGCTGCGCCCTTGCGGTTGCCGCTGGCGCAAGCGCCTTTGATGCTGAACCAGGCGGGCGGCGCGGGCCCGTGGGCAGCGGTGTCGGTGTCGGCAGCGGTGCCGCTGACACAGGCGTTGTTTGCGGGGTATAAGATGGAGAAATCGGTTTCCATCGTAAGCCAGAAGAACAAAGGCTGGCTGACGCGCGGCGACGTGATCAAGGTGACGATCAGCGTCGATGCGACTGCCGAGCGCAACTGGGTCGTGGTGAGCGATCCGGTGCCGCCGGGCGCGACGATTATCGGCGATCTGGGTGGACAATCGGGCATTCTCGCGGCGGCGACGGGCGGGGGTGAAGGCGTGGCCCCGGCCTATGTCGAGCGCGGGCGCGAGGCGTGGCGCGGCTATTTCGACTGGGTGCCTGCGGGTCGGTTTACGGTCAGCTATGCAGTGCGCCTGAACGGCACGGGGCGGTTCAACCTGCCCCCGACGCGCGTTGAGGCGATGTATTCCCCCGACATCCGCGCGCAAGTGCCGAACAAGGGGATCGAGGTGCGGATGTGATCCGGCGCTGGCGTTGGGTTGCACTCGTTCCGCTGATATTGCTGGCGGCGCTCTACATCGCCACATTCCCGCCGCTGCTGCCGAGTCACGCGCGTGTCGTGGCGGCTTGGCATCCGTCCGAATCATGGCTCTATGACCGTAACGGGCGGCTGATCGACAGTGAGCGTGTTGACTTCAAGGCGCGTCGGCTGGGCTGGGTAAGGCTGGCGGATGTTGCGCCGGTGGTTGGCGAAACCGTGATCGCGGCAGAGGACAAGCGGTTCCGGTCGCATGGTGGGGTCGACTGGCTGGCCATCGGCAGCGCGATCCGGTCGCGGGTCAGCAGGACAAAATCGCGCGGCGCATCGACGATTTCGATGCAAGTCGCGGCGTTCCTGTCATCTGATTTGGCCTCGCCGGGCCGACGCACCTGGCGTGACAAGATGCGCCAGATGCGTGCGGGGGCTGCGCTGGAAGCGAACTGGTCGAAGGACCAGATCCTTGAGGCCTATCTCAATCTCGCAGGGTTTCGCGGGGAGGCGCAGGGGATTGGTGCGGCATCGCTCGCGCTGTTCGGGAAATCACCGGTGGCGCTCGGCAAACAGGATGCACTGATCATCGCTGCGCTGTTGCCCGATCCGCGCGCGAGCATCGGCGAGGTTGCGGCGCGGGCGTGCCGGATGGCGCATGGTGCGTGTGGGGCGCTGACGTCCGCCACGGCGACCGCGCTTTCCATTGAACGCGCCCGGGCGCTTGATCCGGGTCTGGCCCCGCATCTGGCAGTGCGGCTCCTCGACAAGCCGGGCATGCAGGTGACGACAACCATCGACGCGCAGGTTCAGGCGGTGGCAGTCATGGCGCTGAAGCGACAGTTGCAGGGCCTTGGCGCATCGCGGGCGCGAGATGGCGCGGTGGTGGTGCTGGATAATGCCACTGGCGACGTGCTGGCCTATGTTGGCGGTGTCGGCGGCGCTTCGACGGCGGCAGCCGTTGACGGGGCCAATGCTTATCGTCAGGCCGGATCGACACTGAAACCGTTCCTGTATGCGCAAGTGATCGAAAAAGGCTGGATGACGGCGGCGTCGATCCTTGATGATTCGCCTGTGCAACTCGACACAGCGTCGGGCCTGTATGCGCCGCAAAATTATGACCGCAGTTTCAAGGGGCCGGTGTCGGTGCGTTCGGCGCTGGCGGGGTCTTTGAATGTCCCCGCGGTGCGGACGCTGCTGGTCGGCGGGGTCGAAGCGTTTCG
Organism: Sphingomonas sp.; assembly: GCA_031362355.1. Taxonomy (GTDB): domain Bacteria; phylum Pseudomonadota; class Alphaproteobacteria; order Sphingomonadales; family Sphingomonadaceae; genus Sphingomonas_O. Next base: position 23,176 of record JANLSJ010000025.1, on the reverse strand, counting down.
GGATCGGTTGTGGGACACGGGTTACAAGGGCCTGACCGAAGACGGGCAATATTACGGCTTTTCGTTGGCGCTCGGATCGGCGGAAGTGACATTGCTTGAACAGGCGAATGCGTATCGGAGTCTGGCCAATGGCGGGCGGTTTTCAGACTTGCAAATGGTCACACCAACACCGTTCGGGCTGAGCTTGTCGAAGCCTCGTCCTTCTTCTGGTGCGTCAGACCTAAAAAGGACAGCCCTTCGACAAGCTCAGGGCGAACGGAAATGGAGACAAGTTCTTCTCCCGCAAGCCGCGTGGATAGTCAGCGACATCATGGCTGACCCCTCCGCCCGCGCGGCAGCGTTTGGAGTCGACAGCGCGCTCCGCCTCCCCTTTTGGGCTGCGGTTAAAACAGGCACATCGAAAGCAATGCGCGACAATTGGTGCGTCGGCTTTAGCGATCGCTACACCGTCGCGGTGTGGGTCGGCAATCTCGAAGGTGACTCAATGAAAGCGGTTTCGGGCACCAGCGGCGCGGCTCCCGTGTGGCGCGATGTCATGATGGCGCTGCATCGCGGGACGCCGAGCAAAGCGCCGCCACGTCCGGCGGGACTCGAAGCCAAACGCGTGACCTTTGCGAACAGTGTCGAGCCGCCGCGCAGCGACTGGTTCCTGACCGGCACCGGACAGACCACCCAAGCCTTTGCTCCGGCCACGTCGCGCCGCCCGCGCATTACCAATCCCGTGTCGGGCAGTGTCTTTGCGCTTGACCCCGATATTCCCATCGACCGGCAAAGGATGGGTGTCGCTGTCACCGGCGCGGTTGCGGGGCACCGGCTGGTGCTCGACAAGACAGATCTGGGCGATGCCGATGCGCGGCCACAGGTATTGGCGGGCCCGGGGGTGCACCAGTTGGCATTGCTTGATCCGGGCGGGCGGGTGATTGACCGGGTGCGATTTACGGTGCGGTAACGATGTGCTCCGGACATGATCCGGAGCGTTGCCGGATCAGATGCGGTCCAAGTTCCGCAGGGCTCCGGGTCAAGCCCGGAGCACAGATTCACATTTTGGGCGTATCGTTCTAAGGCACATTATGCTCCGCCGTCTCACCCGTCGTCCGCGTTCAGCGATGCGCGCCTTCCTGGCGAAGGAAAGTGCTGGCGGGCTGCTGCTCATCGCGGCTGCGGTGCTGGCAATGGTCATTGCCAATTCGCCGCTTGCCTGGACCTATTTCCATGCGCTGCACCTTGAAACCGGGCCGGTGCTGACGCCCAAGCTCGGGCCGATGACGCCGCATCTGTGGATCAACGACGGATTGATGGCGGTGTTTTTCCTGCTCGTCGGGCTGGAGATCAAGCGCGAGTTTCTCGACGGGCATTTGTCGACATGGGCCGACCGGCGTTTGCCATTCATTGCCGCCGCCGCAGGAATGGCGGTCCCCGCAGCCGTGTATCTGGCGGTGACGGGCGGCGCTGCGGACCTGACGCGGGGCTGGGCAATTCCGGCGGCGACCGACATCGCTTTCGCGCTTGGGTTGTTGGCGTTGCTGGGCAAGCGGGCACCGACGTCGCTCAAGCTGTTCCTGACGACGGTGGCGATTGTCGATGATGTCGGGGCGGTGGTGATTATCGCAGTGTTTTATACGGCCAGCCTGAACCTGATGGCGCTCTGCGCGTCGTTTGCAGTTCTGGCAGGGATGTTTGTCATGAACCGGGCGGGGGTGAAGCATCCGGCGTGGTATTTCGCGGCGTTCCTTGCGCTGTGGTATTTTGAATTGCTGTCGGGCGTCCATGCGACGGTCGCGGGCGTCCTCGCGGCGATGGCGGTGCCGATCAAGAACACACCCGGCACGCCTGATGATCAGGATTCGACACTGCACCGGATGGAGCACGCGCTGCATTCTTGGGTGGCGTTTCTCATTGTGCCAGTGTTCGGATTTGCCAATGCAGGGGTCGCGCTGGGTGGCGGCGTTTCGGCGTTCGCGCCACTGTCGCTCGCGATTGCCCTGGGCTTGTTCATCGGCAAGCAACTGGGTGTCTTCGGCAGTGTCTGGCTTGCGGTCAAAGCAGGGATAGCGACCCGCCCCGCAGGCGCGAGCTGGGCACAGGTTTACGGCGTCGCGCTGCTCTGTGGTATCGGCTTTACGATGAGCCTGTTTATCGGGGGGCTCGCCTTTCCGGCACAACCTCAGGCCGATGCGGTCAAGATCGGCGTGCTGATGGGGTCGTTGTTGTCCGCCGTTGCCGGTGTATTGGTGCTGCGTTTTGCCGGTGGCGCAACAAGCCCTAACCCGCCAGCCAGTCCTTAACGCGCGCGGCAATCGCGGCGAAGGCTTGCGACTGTGACCCCTCGCCAGCGGCCGGAGGCTGGCCCGCATCGGATGCGGTGCGAATGGCGATGTCGAGCGGGATGCGCCCGAGGAAGGGGCGGTCCATCGCTTTGGCCGCCGCTTCGGCCCCGCCGTTACCGAAGGGGTCGCTCGCCACGCCGCAATGCGGGCAGAGGTACCCCGCCATGTTTTCGACAATACCGATGATGGGCACGCCCGATTGATCGAACAAGTCGATGGCGCGGGTTGCGTCGATCAGGGCCAAGTCCTGCGGGGTCGATACGATCACTGCGCCTGCAGGTTTGTGTTTGGCAATCATCGACAATTGCACGTCGCCGGTGCCTGGCGGCAAATCGACGATCAGGATTTCAGCGTCACCCCAGTCGGCATCAATCAGCTGGTTGAGTGCATTGCCCGCCATTGGCCCGCGCCATGCGACGGCCTGGCCGGGTTTGACGAGATGGCCGATCGACAGCATCGGAATGCCCCATGTGGTCGGCACGGGATCGAGTTTCTTGTCCTTCGCGGTCGGGCGCATCCCTTCGGTGTCCATCAGGCGCGGTTGCGATGGCCCGTAAATGTCGGCGTCGATCAGGCCGACTTTGAGGCCTGCGCGCGACAAGGCGATGGCGAGATTGGCGGCAAGCGTGGATTTGCCGACGCCGCCCTTGCCGCTGCCGACCGCGATCAGACGACGGCCCGTGCGCTCTGCCGTCAGCGCGATGCGGACAGTTTCGACGCCGGGCACCGCCACGAGCGCAGTCTCAACATCGGCCTGAAGGGCATTGCGCGCAGCGGCATCGAGCCCCGACACATCGAGAATCAGACTCGCCCGCCCATCGGCAAAGCGCGGCGGCGCGGCGCGGCCTTTTGCAGCGGGGACGGCGTCAAGGGCGGCAACGAGCAGCGATATTTCAGTCATAAATGCGCCATAGACGGTGAGAATGCGGATCGCCCACTGTAAATCCGCAAAACCGCTCTTATAAAGGAACGATGGAAACACAGCGCGGGTGGCGTGGGCTGATTGCCACGCTCAATGAGAATGGCCCCTGGGGCAACAGTAGCGGCGGCGGCAAAGGCGGTTCAGGCGGCGGAAGCGGCGGCGGCGATGGCTCGGGTGGCGGCAAGGGCGGTGGCCCGCGCAATCCGTGGAGCTTTCCGCCCAGTGGCGGCGGCAAAGGCGGTCGTCCCGGCGCATCGGCGCTTGATCAGTTGCTGGGGCAGGCCAAGGGCAAGTTCGGCGGCGACTTGCCGACGGGCTCGCCAAAAATCTGGGGCTATGCGGTCCTCGGCCTGATTGGCGCGTGGCTGGTGTTCACCAGTTTTCACGTCATCGATCCGCAAGAGCGCGGCGTCGTAACGCGGCTTGGCAAATATTCGCACACGCTTGAACCGGGCGTCAGTCCGACGCTTCCCGCGCCGATTGACCGTGTGCAGATCGTCGACGTGCAGAACATTCGCAACGTCGACATCCCCAGCGGCGCAGGTGAGAAGCTTGTCTTGACCAAGGACGAAAACATCATCGACCTCGCCTATTCGGTGCGCTGGAACATCAAGGATCCCGAGCTTTACCTGTTCCAGCTGGCACAGCCCGACCAGACCATCGAAGCCGTCGCCGAAAGCGCGATGCGTGCTGCCGTCGCCAATGTCTCGCTGAACGACGCGATTGGTTCGGGCCGTACGGGCATTGAAGCCGAAGTAACGCAGCGGATGCAGGCATTGCTTGATCGCTATCGTTCGGGCGTTAAAATTCAGGGTGTTGCTATCAAGCAGGCGGATCCGCCCGAGGCAGTCAACGACGCGTTCAAGGAAGTCAGCGCCGCGCAACAGGCCGCGCAGACCAGCGTCAATCAGGCCAATGCCTATGCGCAACAGATTGTGGCCAAGGCGCAGGGTGAAGCCGCCGCATTCGACCGCGTTTTCGTGCAGTATAAAGCCGCACCCGAAGTGACGCGCCGCCGCATGTATTATGAAACGATGGAGCGTGTTTTGGCCAAGGTGGACAAGACCATCGTCGAACCCGGTGTGACGCCGTACCTGCCGTTACAGGGTGCGCGGCCAACGCCACCCGCCGCACAAGCCCCGGGAGCCGGACAATGATAGAATGGTCGCGCCTGACGCGCAATCCGATTTTTTGGGGACTCGCTGCGATTGCGCTGCTCATCCTCATCACCAGCACTTTCTACGTTGTTCCCGAAACGCGGCAGGGCGTCGTCCTGCGCTTCGGCGAGCCGGTGCGTACGATCAACCGGTATAAGGCAGGCGAGCAGTTTGGCCGCACCGGTGCTGGCTTGGTCGCGGTCATCCCCGGCATCGAGCAGGTCGTGTGGATCGACAAGCGCGTCCGCGATGTCGACATGGAGCGCCAGCAGGTGCTGTCGACCGACCAGCTGCGCCTGAATATCGACGCGTTTGCGCGGTTCCGGATTGTTGATCCCTTGCGCATGGTGATCACGGCGCGGACCGAAAATAATGTCGCTGATGCGCTGCGTCCCATCCTTGGCTCGGCATTGCGCAACGAACTCGGCAAGAGGCAATTTGCCGCACTGCTCAGCCCTGAACGTGGCGCGGTGATGGACAATATCCGCATCGGGCTGAACCGTGTGGCGGCACAATATGGTGCCGAAATCGTCGATGTGCGGATCAAGAAAGCCGATTTGCCCGAAGGCACGCCACTCGATTCGGCCTATGAACGGATGCGGACTGCGCGCAAGCAGGAAGCCCTGACCATCCAGGCGCAGGGCTTGAAGAAAGCGCAGATCATCCGTGCCGATGCCGATGCGTCGGCGGCGGGTGTTTATGCCGGGGCGTTCGGCAAGGATGCTGATTTTTATGATTTTTACCGCGCCATGCAGAGCTATGAGCACACATTTGGTGTGAATGGCACGACCGCGACCGGCCAATCGTCGATCATTCTGTCACCGAACAATGACTATCTGCGTGAATTCAGGGGCCGTCGTTAACTTAGGGTCATTCAATCCCTGTTCAGCCAACTGACAGCATCTGTCGGGCGACCGACTGTTTAAGAGGATAAGCATCCGTGCGTTACGCCTATGCAATCACGACCGCGCTTTTGATTGGCGGCACTGCCGCGACAATGGCGCTCCAGTCCCCATCCAATGCGCAGGTCGCGCAGAACGAACCCGGCAGCATCAGTATGGCCGGTGCCCCGCGCCCCGGCGCGCCCGTGAGCTTTGCTGATCTCGCCGCGAAACTGCAGCCGGCTGTGGTCAATATCTCGACGACGCAACAGGTTGAAGTGCCGCAAAACCCATTTGCGGGCACGCCATTCGGTGATCTGTTCGGCGGTCAGCAGGGCGGTGGCAACAACGGTGGTCGTCCGGTCACGCGCGAAGCGACTTCGCTGGGGTCGGGCTTCATCATTTCCGAAGATGGCTACATCGTCACCAACAGCCATGTCGTTTCGGGCGGACAGCCCGGCGGTGCGGCGGTTGGTTCGATCACGGTGACGATGCCGGATCGCAAGGAATATGTCGCCAAGCTGGTTGGCAAGGATGCGTCGTCGGACCTCGCGGTCCTGAAAATCGAAGCGCGCGGGCTCCCTTTCGTGAAGTTCGGCGATTCGGCGCGGACGCGGGTTGGCGACTGGATTGTTGCGATCGGCAATCCGTTCGGGCTGGGCGGATCGGTCACAGCAGGGATCGTCTCGGCGCTTCACCGCAACACGGGGCAGGGCGGCGCCTATGACCGCTATATCCAGACCGATGCGGCGATCAACCGCGGCAATTCGGGCGGGCCGATGTTCGATTTGAACGGCAATGTCATCGGCATCAACTCGGCAATCTTCTCGCCCACCGGCGGCAATGTCGGCATTGGTTTTGCGATCCCGGCCGAACTCGCCAAACCGATTGTCGATACATTGCGCGGCGGTGCGCGGGTGAAGCGCGGTTATCTCGGTGTGCAAATCCAGCCGCTGGATGCCGATTCGGCGGAGGCTTTGGGTCTCGCCAAGAACCGTGGCGAACTGGTCGGTCGTGTCGAACCCGGGCAGGGCGCTGCCAAGGCCGGTATCCAGCAGGGCGATGTGATCACGAAGGTCAACAACCGTGAAGTGTCACCTGACCAGACATTGTCTTACATCGTCGCCCAGCTGCCCATCGGGTCGCGCATCCCGATTGAACTGGTCCGTGCCGGCAAACAGATGACCGTCACGGCAACACTCGCCGAGCGCCCGACCGACGAGCAAATCGCGAGCATCGCCGGTGGCGATGCGGATATTGGCCCTGACAGTGGTGGCAGCAGTGGCGCGAGTGCGACACGCGATGCGTTGGGCCTAGCGGTCCAGTCGCTGACGCCACCGATTGCGGCGCGGCTTGGTGTTCCCGTCGGAACGCGGGGACTGGTGATTGGCGCACCACCTGAACCATCGAGCGATGCGGCAGCCAAGCAGTTTCAGCCCGGCGACGTGATCTTGTCGGCGAACCAGCGTCTGGTGACCACACCTGCGGAGCTGAACGCCATCGTTGCCGAAGCGCAAGCGGCGGGGCGCAACGGTGTGTTGTTGCAGATGCAGCGCGGCGGAAGTCGTTCGGCCTACATCACTGTAAAATTCAAGCGCAAGTAAGCGGCATCGCTCCCCTTTCGGGGGGCGATAACTTGCGCTAGGCGATTCTCCCGAGTGGAGGATTTCGCATGGCAGACACGGGTGACATCGAGGGCATTTACATTGGTTCATCGGCAAACGGCGCTCGCCAGTCGATCAACCTGAAGCGCGCCAATCGCCACGGCTTGATCGCGGGCGCGACAGGCACAGGTAAAACTGTCACCCTGCAAGGCATTGTGGAGGGCTTTTCGGCGAACGGCGTTCCCTGCTTCGTCGCTGATGTGAAAGGCGATTTGTCGGGCATGGCGATGGCCGGATCGCCGACCGGCAAGCTCCACGAAATCTTTGCCGCGCGCGCCGCCGAAGTGGGTCAGGCCGACTGGGCCTATAAGGATTGCCCGACGCAATTCTGGGACTTGTTCGGGGCGAGCGGCCATCCGATCCGCACCACGGTTTCCGAAATGGGGCCGCTGTTGCTCGGGCGGCTGATGGATTTGAATGAGGTTCAGGAAGGCGTCCTGACCATCGCGTTCCATGTCGCGGACAAGGATGGGCTGCTGCTGCTCGACCTCGATGATTTGCAGGCGATGCTGGTCAGCTGTGCCGAGCGCGCCGATGAACTGACGGTGGCTTATGGCAACATTTCCAAACAGTCGGTCGGCACGATCCAGCGGTCGCTGCTCCAGTTGCGGTCACAGGGCGGCGAGAATTTCTTTGGCGAGCCCGCGCTCGACATGATGGATTTCATCAAGTGTGACGACGGCGGACGCGGGGTGGTCAACATTCTGGCCGCCGACAAACTGATGGCCAGCCCGAAACTTTACTCGACATTTTTGCTCTGGCTGCTCAGCGAGTTGTTCGAAAATCTGCCTGAAATCGGCGATCCCGAAAAACCGATCCTGTGCTTCTTTTTCGATGAAGCGCATCTCCTGTTCAATGACGCGCCCAAGGCGCTGATTGAAAAAGTCGAACAGGTCGTCCGCCTCATCCGCTCGAAAGGCGTCGGCATTTATTTCATCACGCAGAACCCGATCGACATTCCCGATACCGTGGCGGGCCAGCTCAACAACCGCGTCCAGCACAAGCTCAACGCTTTTACGCCGCGCGACCAATCGGCGGTCAAAGCGGCTGCGGAGACGTTCCGTGCCAATCCCGGGGTCGACGTTGCGACGGTGATTACCGAGTTGAAGATCGGTGAGGCTTTGGTCTCGTTGCTCCAGCCCGACGGCTCGCCGTCGCCGGTCGAGCGCACGCTGATCAAAGCGCCGTCGTCGCGCGTTGGTCCGCTCGATGCGAAAGAACGCGGCGTGATGATCGCGACCGATGCGATTGGCGACAAATACGACACGCTGATTGATCGCGAATCAGCCGAGGAAATTTTGGCGGCGAAATCGGGTGAAGCCTCTGCCGCTGCCGCCGAAGCTCAAGCCGAGGGCGACGCAGCAAAAGCCGCCGCTGTGCAAGCCAAACTCGACGCGCAAACAGCCAAAGCGACGGCGCAGGCCAATGCCATCGCGGCCAAGGAAGCGGCGCGCATGCAAGCTGCCGAAGCCAAGGCGGCAGCCGCTGCCGCGCGCGAAGCAGCCAAGCCGACATTCGCCGACAAGATGATGCGCACGGCTGCCAATTCAGTGGCGAGTTCGGTCGGACGGCAAGTGGCTGGAACGCTGGGCAGCCAGTTGTTGCGCGGGCTGCTCGGCGGGTTGTTCAAGGGGCGCTAAGCCGCCGTCCCGCCGACGGTCAGTCCGTCGATCAGCAACGTCGGTTGCCCCACGCCAGCGGGCACCGACTGGCCGCCCTTGCCGCACATGCCGACGCCTTCGTCGAGCGCCATATCGTTGCCGATGCCGAGCACTTTGGTCAGAACGCTGGGGCCATCGCCGATCAGCGTCGCGCCCTTGATCGGGCTCCCGAGTTTGCCGTTTTCGATGCGGTAAGCTTCGGTACAGGTGAAAACGAATTTGCCCGAAACAATATCGACCTGGCCGCCGCCGAAGCTCTTCGCGAAAATGCCCGATTTGACGCGCGACAGGAGTTCACCCGGATCATCGTTGCCCCCGCGCATGAAGGTGTTGGTCATGCGCGGCATCGGCGCGTGACCGTAACTCTCGCGGCGGCCGTTGCCGGTTGCGGGGACGCCCATCAGGCGGGCGTTAAGCCGGTCCTGCATATACCCTTTCAGTATTCCGTCCTCGATCAAGATATTTTCCTGTGTCGGCGTGCCTTCGTCATCGATGCTCAGCGAGCCACGGCGGTTGTCAATTGATCCGTCATCCACGACCGTCACGCCCGGCACCGCTACGCGGGTGCCGACGCGCCCCGAGAATGCCGAGGTTTTCTTACGGTTGAAATCGCCTTCGAGGCCGTGGCCGATGGCTTCATGGAGGAGAATGCCGGGCCAGCCAGGGCCAAGCAACACAGTCATTTCGCCAGCCGGCGCGGCGACTGATTCGAGGTTGACCAGCGCCTGCCGCAACGCCTCGTCCACCGCGCGGCCCCAGGTCGCTTCGTCGAACAGCGTGTCATACAGATAGCGTCCGCCCAGCCCGAACGAGCCGTTTTCGCGGCGACCGCTGGCATCCTTGGCAACGATGCTGACGTTCAGGCGGACCAAGGGTCGAATGTCGCTTGCGACAAAGCCATCGGCGCGGACGATGTCGATAACGCTCCAGCTGCCCGACAGCGAGACCGAGACCTGTGCCACACGAGGATCGCGGGCGCGGGCGGCAGCATCGATTTTCTGGCAAAGTGCTACCTTGTCCTCGAAAGGCACCGCGCTCAGCGGGTCGCTCGCGGTGTAAAGGTGGCGGTTGCTGCGGCGTGGGGGTGGCGCGGGCGGCGCTGTCGCCGGATCGAGCAGACGCAGGGTTTCCGACGCGCGGCGGATTGCGCTTTCGCTGATCTCGTCGGCATGCGCAAAGCCGGTCATCTCACCACTGACCCCGCGCAGGCCAAAGCCGCTGTCGATGCCGTAATCCGCTGTTTTCATCCTGCCATCATCGAAGCCGAAACTTTCGGTGCTGCGATGTTGCAGATAAAGCTCGCCATCGTCGCAGGCGGACAAGGCATCACGCGTCAGGCGTTCGGCGGTGGCGGGATCAAGTTGGCGATAAAGCAAGTGGCGCGGGTCGGTTTCGTTCATCCGCATCAGATAAGGACTGTTTGCTGCTATTGGTAGTTCAACGTCAGTGCGAATGTGCCGCTATACAATCCCGCTGGCTTGTTTGCGGTTACGTTCAGGCGTCCGCCGACATCGAAATTGATCGTGCCGCTCGCCGGGATCGTGTAATTCTGGCCAAAGGTCCGGACGGCACCACCATTGGCACTGACCCGCAACGTGTTGACCGTCATCGTGTTTGCGCCGCTGATCAGTGTGATCGTCGGCGCATTGACCGTTAACGTCACGACGCGGCCAACGGTTGCCGCCGCAACGAAGCGTGCCCGCGAGAAGCTGGTACCGACCAGTGTCACAACCGTGCGCGTCCGCACCCCGGTGCGCGAATTGATCGTGACAGTGCCGTTGGTCACGCCCGGCACGACTGATCCGAAATCGAGCGCAGTCGAATTGACAAGCGTAATCGGACGCAATGTCACAACCCGCGATGTTGCTGTCTGTGTTGCCGCCTGCGCCCCCGCGCTGGTTAGCAGTGCACAACACATCAGTGTCACGCGCATATTGTGGTCCCCGATTAACTTCCCCCTATCGCGTTAGAGCTGCGGGAATGACAAACCGCTTACGGGAGCTGGTTTACGCCATGTTAATTCGCGCGGTCGGCCAGGCCGCCGATCAGAACAAAGCGGCGATCGCAATAGCCGCATTCGACATAGCCCTTTTCATCGATCTCAAGCCAGACGCGCGGATGGCCAAGCGCGGCCGGAACCTCACCTGAACCGTCGCAGGCGACGCGGGCTGTGTTCACGCGGAGGATTTCGGGGGGCTGGTTCATGCCGCGCGCTTAGCAACGCGCTTTCGGATCGTCTAGAAATAGGTGACGATAATCTGGAACGTGCCGACATAGCTTCCCGGCAATTTGTTTGCCGTGACGTTGAGTGTCCCGCCAACGCGCAGATCGAGCAAGCCGGCTGCATTGAGAAAGCGCAGCGTCGGACCGTTCAACGTGAGCTGGGTCACATTCATCGTCGCCCCGCCGCCCACCCGGTTGAGCACCGGCAACGGTCCCCGGTTGACCTGAACATTCTGGAGCGGCCCACCGTAGGTATAGAATTGCGCAGCTTGCGGGGTTCCGCCCGCCGCCGTCACGCCACCGGTGGTCACGCGCGCATCAGTCACCGGATCAATAATAACCGTGCCGCCCGTGGCGCCCGAGATGTTGTTGGCAAAAACGAGGTCGCGCAAGTTGAGCAGCGACAGCGGACGCAAAGTTATCGCGCGCGCCGCTGTTGGTGCTGATGCGGCAGCGGCTATGCCCGGCATGGCTGCCCCCAGCAGCACACACGCGATAAGCGCCGTTTTCTTATGTCTCGATTGCGTCCCCACAGCCCGCCTTAGGAATGGCATCGCTAAACCGTCGTGAAGAGCTGTGGTTAATTTTGCTTTCAGACATTGCCCCTTTGCGGGCGCGCGACCGCCACGCTACAGCCATTCTTATGACCGAAGCCGCGATCCAGATCGACAATCTCCAGAAAACTTATGCAGGCGGGAAAGTGGCGTTGGGCGGCGTGACCTTTGATGTGCCGCGCGGCCAGATTTTCGGACTGCTCGGCCCCAATGGTGCAGGCAAATCGACGCTGATCAACATTTTGTCGGGGATGGTCAAAAAAACGGGTGGCAGCGCGCGTGTCTGGGGCTTCGACATCGATGATCACCCGCGAAATGCCAAGGCATCGATTGGGATTGTACCGCAGGAAATATTGTTCGACCCGTTCTTTACGCCGTTCGAGGCGCTGGAGTTGCAAGCCGGGCTTTATGGTGTGCCCAAAGCAAAGCGCCGCTCGATGGAATTGCTCCGTGCAGTTTTCCTTGAGGACAAGGCAGGCGCTTATTCGCGGACTCTTTCCGGGGGTATGAAGCGGCGGTTACTCGTGGCGAAGGCGATGGTCCATTCGCCGCCAATCCTCGTTCTCGATGAACCCACAGCCGGCGTCGATGTCGAACTGCGCCAGCAACTCTGGGGCTATGTGCGTGAGTTGAACGCGCAGGGCATCACGATCGTCCTTACAACGCACTACCTCGAAGAAGCCGAGGAATTGTGCGACCGGATCGCGATTATCAACCACGGCCAAGTGATTGCGAACAAGCCGACGCGCGAATTGGTCGGCATGGCACAGGAGAAGGTGGTCGAAGTGACAGTGGACCGCGACCTGACCGAAGCGCCTGCGTCGCCGATGTTTCAGAAGATCGTGCTCAAGAGCGAGCGGGTGCTGGCGATTACTTATTCGAAAGCGGTGGCGAACGCGGGCGATGTCTTGGCAGCGCTCGGCGCGGCGGGGCTGGGCATTGTCGACGTCTCGACCCGCGAAGCCGATCTCGAGCACGTTTTCCTCAATCTAACGCGGGCACAAGCGATTGGCTGAAAATTACGACGTAATCATCATCGGCTCGGGTGCCGCAGGACTGACGGCGGCGCTGAATTTGGCGGACCGGTTCAAGGTGGCAGTCCTGGCCAAGGGATCGCTATCCGACGGCGCGACCGGGTGGGCGCAGGGCGGGATTGCGGCTGTGCTTGAGGCAGGCGACACGTTCGAAAGCCATATCGAGGATACGATGGTCGCGGGTGCAGGGCTCAACAACCGTGCCACGGTCGAATTCGTCATCGAAGGGGCACCTGCGGCTATCGAGCGGCTTTCCGAACTCGGTGTCCCGTTCAATACCGAAGGGCCAGAGGGACATGGGGCTCTCCACCTGACGCGCGAGGGCGGCCATTCGCACCGGCGCATCGTCCATGTCGCCGATGCGACCGGCTGGGCGATTCAGGTCGCGCTGGAAAAAGCGGCGCGCGAAAACCCGAATATTACGCTGGTGCCCGATATGGTCGCCATCGACCTGATTACGGGGCGACATCTCGACCATTTTTCGACCAGCGGCCGCATCCACGGTGTCTATGCACTCAATCGCGCAACTGGAAAAGTTGAGACCTACACCGCGCGCGCGACGATCCTTGCGACAGGCGGTGCGGGCCGGACCTATCTATATTCGACCGCGCCGCGCGGGGCGACGGGGGATGGCATTGCGATGGCGTGGCGCGCGGGGTGCCGTGTGTCGAATATGGAATTCATGCAGTTTCACCCGACCTGCCTCTATAATCTGGAGGTCAAGAATTTCCTGATCACCGAAGCGGTGCGCGGCGAGGGCGGTCACTTGAAAATTCCCACAACGGGCGAACGCTTCATGCCGCGCTTTGATGCGCGCGAGGAACTCGCCCCGCGCGACATTGTGGCGCGCGCGATTGACCATGAGATCAAGCGGCTCGGTCTCGATTACGTCCACCTCGACATCAGCCACAAGCCGCCCGAATTCGTCCGCGAGCATTTCCCCAACATCTGTGAAAAGCTGATGGGGCTGGGCATCGACATCACGAAAGAACCGATCCCTGTGGTGCCCGCACAGCACTATACCTGTGGCGGCGTACTGGTCGATCTCAACGGTCGGACCGATGCGCCGGGTCTCTATGCCGCCGGTGAAGTGACGCAATCAGGGCTACACGGGGCGAACCGGCTGGCATCGAATTCGCTGCTCGAATGCCTTGTCTTCGGTGAAGCCTGCGCGACGGATATTGCGGCCAATTGGGACAGTTTTCCCGCGCCGCCCGCTATCCGCCCGTGGGATGAAAGCCGCGTGACCGACAGCGACGAGGAAGTGGTGATCCAGCAATGCTGGCGCGAAATCCGTGCCTTCATGTGGAACTTTGTTGGCATCGTGCGCACCACCAAGCGGCTTGAGCGCGCCGCCAACCGGATTGCCTTATTGCGGCAGGAAGTTGGCGAATATTACGGCAATTTCCGCGTGACGCCCGATTTGATCGAACTGCGCAATCTTGTTGAAGTCGCCGATCTTATCGTGCGCTCGGCGTTGTCAAGGCACGAAAGCCGGGGCTTGCATTACACCACCGATTATCCCGACACCGCGCTGATCGCGACCGACACCGTGCTGGTGCCATAAGGAAGCTGTTTCCTTTGCGCGATCGAGCCCCTAATTGATCGGTATGAGCTTACGCCATTCGATTATCACACTGCTGACATTGTCAGCCGCACCCGTGCTTGCACAGACGCCCGTCGTCGTGCCGACCGTGCCGCAGCCTGCTCCGGCGATTGAGCCTACGGTGCCCGTTGTTGCGGTGCCGCTACCAACGCTATCGCCGACGCAAACGACCATGCTGGCGACATGGCTGCAAGCGGGAGCTAACCAGGGGCTTGGTGCGGGCAGCGTAGCCGCGACACCGATGGAAGGCGATGCGCTGGTCCGCGCGGTGCTTGATCGTGCACGCGCGCTGCATTCGGGGCGCATTGAAACAGCGGATTTTCTGCAAGTTTGGGCTTTGCGTCCCGCAGCATATGATCCACTGCCCGCCTTTGCGCAGGCGGTTGCGTCCGACCGCCTTTCGCAGTGGGCGAACGCGTTGACGCCGCCCTATGCGGGCTATGACGGCCTGCGCAAAGGACTGGCCGCCTATGAAGCGATCAAGGCGGCGGGCGGCTGGCCGGTGTTGTCGGCGAAATCGGCCTCCGATCTCGTCCGCGCGCGCCTGACGCTCGAGGACAAAAGCGTTACCACGACCGAGAAATTGGCCAACGCCATCCAGCGCGCGCAACGCCGCTATGGCCTGAACCCGACCGGACTGCTCGATGCCCGGACGCTCGCGGCGCTCAACGTGCCCGTCGGCGACCGGATTGGTGCAATCATGGCGAATATGGAGCGCTGGCGCTGGCTGCCGCGCGAATTGCCGGTCAATCGCGTGCAAGTGAACATCGCTGCGGCAGTCCTGACCGCCTTCGAGGGCGATGCGCCGGTGGCGTCGATGCGCGCGGTGACAGGCAGCCCCGGTGGGAACGAGACACCGATGCTGCAATCGAGCATTCACAGCATCGTCCTCAATCCGCCGTGGAACGTGCCGTCGTCGATTGCGAAAAGGGAGTTATGGCCAAAGGGGCGCAAGACGCTGTTGGCGCAAGGCTACAAGATCGTGGGGACACCCGAAACCGGCGAGCGCATCGTGCAACCGGCAGGGCCGACCAGTGCGCTGGGGCTGCTCAAATTCGATTTCGATAATCCGTTCGCCGTCTACCTCCACGATACGCCGTCGCGCGCAAAATTTGCGA
Source organism: Sphingomonas sp. (assembly GCA_031362355.1). GTDB lineage: Bacteria > Pseudomonadota > Alphaproteobacteria > Sphingomonadales > Sphingomonadaceae > Sphingomonas_O. The sequence continues at coordinate 8,029 of JANLSJ010000025.1, read as the reverse complement.
GTTTTGACCGGTTGGCGAGCCACGGCTGTGTCCGCCTCGAAAAGCCGTTGCCGCTGGCCATGTTGATGCTCCAGAAAGACCCCGTCTGGGCTGGGGCCGCCGTGCAGACGGCTATTGCGACCGGCAAAACGCAACGCGTTCAATTGCCGCAGCGGGTGGCCGTTTACTTGCTGTACTGGACCGCCTTCGCCAGCGCGAACGGGACGATGAATTTCCGCGATGACCCCTATAAGTGGGACAAGTTGCTCGCTGCCAAAATTGATGCTGCGTCCCGCCGGGCCGCTGCTGTCGTCACTGCATCGAAGGGATTATGAAGATCATGCGCAACGCAACTCGTACCGCCACTATTCTCGTGATCGCCGCGGCGCTTGGCCTGTCGGCCTGTGGCAAAAAGGAAGAACCTGTAACTGATATCGGCACGGAAAATATCACAACCGAAGTGCCGGTCGATGAAGGCGCGCCGGTCAACAGCGTGGAGACCGCACCGCCGGCGAATGTCTCGATCAACGTCACCAACACGGTCGCGCCGCCGCCGGCGTTTACCGACACCGAACAGATGCGCGACGATGCCGACGCCACCGGCCTGACGTCGCGACTGCCGACCGAAGACGGGGCCAACGAAACGCAGCCCGCGCAATAAGCGGTCGTTATTGGGCCATTCACTGGAATGCGTTATAAGCGAACCATGGACCGTCGGACATTTTCAACGCTGGCACTGGCCGGATTGGGCATCGCCGCTCTGCCGCGCTCGGTTGCGAAAGCGACCGTGCCGGATGGCTCCATGCTGCCACCGCCCATCGCAACGATGTTCCCAGCGACCCGGTTTACCGGCGGCCATTCGAGTCTTCTGGATCGGGCGAAGGCAGCACTTGACCAGCACAAGAGCGCTATCCCGCTGCGCGACCGCGTTGCCATTGCTGATTTCAGCATGGCGTCGCGCGAATTGCGCTTTCACATTGTTGACTTGATCAGCGGTAAGTCCAATTCATACCTTGTTGCCCATGGCAAAGGGTCCGATCCCGAGCATTCGGGCTGGCTTCAGCGCTTTTCAAACGATGTCGGATCCCTGGCGACGTCAGACGGTGCCTACCTCACCGGCCAGATTTACGAAGGCATCCACGGCCAGTCGATGCGGCTTGTCGGCCTCGATCCGGTCAACAGCAATGCCGATCCGCGCGCGATTGTGGTGCACGGTGCGGACTATGTCAGCGAAGACCATATCGCGACATGGGGCAAGGTCGGGCGGAGCGAGGGCTGCTTTGCGGTGGCGCGGCACATGATACCGCAAGTGTTGGGGATGCTCGGCCCCAACCGGATGTTGTACGCCGATAAGCTCTAGCGCAGCTTGCTGACCTTAAGGCCGTCAAGTTTTGCCCGCGCCTGCACGGATTCCTCGCTGCGCGTCATCGCTTTGGCAATGGCTTTCAAGGACATGGCTTTCGCAGCGAGGCGGTGAAGTTTCTGGATTTCGTCGGAAGTCCACGGCTGGCGGTGGCGGACAAAGTCTTTGGCAAATTTTTCACCCATGCCGCGTTCCTTGACCAACCCACTTGGTCAAGTTAATTTACACAAATGACCATGCACTTCAATGTCGGCGAGGCCAAGGCGCAGCTTTCAAAGCTGATCGACGCCGCCGTGCGCGGAGAAGATGTGGTCATTGACCGTGCGGGAAAGCCCCGTGTTCGCTTAGTGCCGACCGGCGAGGCCATCAACGAGGAAGCCAAAAAAATCGCAGCAAAGCGCGCGGCAGCATTCGGGATGTGGAAAGACAAGTTCGAAGGGTGGGACACCGACATCGGACCGTCGATGACCGACGAGGACATCGAAGAGCGCTGGCAGCGAAAATTTGGCCCTGCTGCTTGATACCCAGATTCTGGTCTGGATGGGCAGCGGCGACTCGCGACTCTCGGCGCGTGCGAAATCGGCTATGGCGCGACCCGAAGAATCGTTGATTGTGAGCGCCGTCGTCGCATGGGAATTTACCGACCTTGAGCTGCGCGGACGCTTTCCAGACGGTGTAAATTTGGTGGCGCTGCTGGAAAGTTTTGCCATTGCCGTTGTCGATTATCCAGCGGACGCGTGGTTGCTCGCCAAAACGCTGCCCGATGTGCACCGCGATCCCGTCGACAGGATGCTGATTGCCCATGCAATATCGGGTGGGCACACGCTTGCCACGGCGGACGCAAACATCCGGCGCTACCCCGTCAAGACACTCTGGTAGCGCCGCGCGCCCTCGGCTATCCCGCTCCACAATATGTCAACAAACCACCTCTACCTCGTCGACGGCTCGGGCTATATTTTCCGGGCCTATCACCGCTTGCCACCATTCACTAATCCGTATGGCGAACCAGTTGGCGCTGTGGTTGGCTATACCAATATGCTTTGGAAACTAGCGAAGGACTTGCACGCTGCTGATGGCCCGACACATTTGGCGATCGTGCTCGACAAGGCGGGAGCCAGCTTTCGCAACGACATTTACTCTGATTACAAAGCAAACCGCCCGCCTGCGCCGGAAGACTTGCGGCCTCAATTTCCTATGATCCGCGACGCAACACGTGCTTTTTCACTACCGTTGATTGAAGAGGAAAATGTCGAGGCGGACGACATGATTGCCAGCTATACGAGAGCAGCAACGAGCGCTGGTTGGAAGGTTACCATTGTGTCCTCCGACAAGGACTTGATGCAGTTGATTGGTCCACAGGTCGACATGCTCGATACAATGAAGGATGCCCGCATCTCGGACGACGAGGTGATCGAGAAGTTTGGTGTTGGTCCTGCACTCGTTGGAGATGTGCTAGCGCTAATGGGCGACAGCTCAGACAACATTCCTGGAGTTCGAGGAATCGGTCCAAAAACAGCAACGAAGCTAATTCAAGAGTTCGGCAGTCTCGAGGAAGTGCTGGCCGCCGCTCCCGCAATGAAGCCATCAAAGCTGCGGGATAACCTAATCGAGAATATCGATATGGCTCGACTTTCGAGGATATTGGTTACGCTGAAGGAAGACTGTCCTTTACCTATTCCAATTGACGATATGGTGCTGCGGGACATCCCCGAGGAACCGCTTGTGTCCTTTTTAGAACATCACGCATTTGATGCGCTGCTCAAACGCGTTGGGCGAGTTACCGACACCACCGCTGCTAATAAGGCAATTGCTGGCAGACCCAAAGCCGCTTCAACGTCCGTCGAAGCCGCACCTGTCGAGGAAGCACCTTTCGATCTCGACGCCTATGAATGCGTGACGACACTCGACGCGCTCGACCGCTGGATCGCCGACGCGACGACAGCCGGGGTTGTTGCCGTTGACACCGAAACCGATGGACTCGACGCGACGCAGGCGCGGATCATTGGGTTCAGTCTGGCAACGTCACCCGGCAAGGCGTGTTATGTTCCGCTGGCGCATGGTGGCACTGACTTGCTTGCCGAAAAGCCCGACCAGATTGATGCGGGCATGGCGCTCGACCGGCTGCGCGCCCTGATGTCCAATCCTTCGGTGCTCAAAATCGGTCAGAATCTCAAATATGACATGACGATCCTTGCGCGGCACGACATCGTTATCACGCCGTTTGACGACACGCTGGTGCTCAGTTTCGCGCTTGATGCGGGGCGTCATAACCACGGCATGGACGAGCTTTCGCAGCTTCACCTCGGCCACACCTGTATTGCTTATAAGGACGTCTGTGGGTCGGGCAAAAACCAGCTGACCTTTGCGCAAGTCCCATTGCGCGACGCCACGCGCTATGCCGCTGAGGATGCCGACGTCACGCTGCGGCTGTGGCAAAAACTGAAACCACGCCTGTCGCTCGACGCGGTGACGACCGTGTATGAGCGGGTGGACCGGCCCCTTGTCCCCGTGATCGCGGCGATGGAGCGCGAAGGCGTCAAAGTCGATCGCGAGCATCTTGCGCGGCTCTCGTCCGAATTTGCGCACCAGATGGGCGCACTTGAAGTCGAGCTTCACGAAATGGCGGGGCAACCCTTCGCCATTGGCAGTCCGCAGCAATTGGGCGTGATCTTGTTCGACAAAATGGGCTTGAAAGGCGGGCGCAAGGGCAAGACCGGTGCCTATTCGACCGACGCCGCCGAGCTCGAAAAACTCGCAGGGCAAGGCGTGCCAATCGCCCAGAGAGTGCTCGACTGGCGGCAAGTCGCGAAACTGAAATCGACTTATACCGACGCGTTGCAACAGCAGATCAATCCCGAAACGGGCCGCGTCCACACGAGCTACAGCCTGATCGGCGCGCAGACGGGTCGGTTGTCGTCGAACGATCCGAACCTGCAGAATATCCCGATCCGTACCGAAAACGGTCGCCGTATCCGCGAGGCGTTTGTCGCCGAACCCGGCAATGTCCTGCTCAGTGCCGACTATTCGCAGATCGAGTTGCGGCTGGCGGCGCATATGGCCGATGTGCCTGCGCTGAAAGCCGCCTTTGCCAATGGCGACGACATCCATAGCCTCACGGCCATGGAATTGTTCGGCGAAGTGAACCGCGACACGCGCGGCCGCGCCAAGACGATCAACTTCTCGATCCTTTATGGCATTTCACGCTGGGGACTCGCGGGGCGGATGGGCACGACGGCGGACGAAGCGCAGGCGCTCATTGACCGCTATTTCGAGCGCTTCCCCGGCATCAACCGCTACATCGCCGAAACATTGGAGCAGGTGCGCGAGACCGGATTCACGCGCACCCTCTTTGGGCGGAAAGTCCATTTCACGCGGATCAAATCGGCCAACCAGGCCGAGCGGCAGGGCAGCGAGCGCGCCGCGATCAATGCCCCGATTCAGGGCACATGCGCCGACATCATCAAGCGCGCGATGGTCCGGATGCTCCCCGCGCTCGTAGTTGCGGGACTGCCCAACGTAAGGATGCTGCTCCAAGTGCATGACGAACTCGTCTTTGAATTGCCCGAGGGCGATGTCGAGGCCGCCAGTGTCGTGATCCGCAACGTCATGGCCACCGCTGCCGAACCGCTCGTCAAACTCTCGGTCCCGCTTGATGTCGAAATCGGCACAGGCAAAAGCTGGGGCGCTGCGCATTGAGCAGTTCCGAAACCGACCTTGCTGCATTGGCCAAGGGCGGACGGACGAATGTGTTCGGCTTTATGCTGCGCCTCGCCGCGCGCGTGCCGTTTTTGTTTATCGCCGGGCGGATTTACGGCCCTGAGGCGCTGGGGCGGATGGCTTACGCTGTGCTGGTCGTCGAGTTCGCGGCGCAATTGGCAACGCTCGGGCTGAAACGCGGGCTGGCGCTGCAACTGACCAATGATCCGCGTGGCGCGGGGCATGTTGTTTGGGATGCGTTGCTGCTGGTCCTTGGCGCGTCGGCGTTGCTCACATTGCCATTGATGCTGTTTCCGCAAGCGATGTTCCCCAACAGCGCGCCGACGGGCCTCGATCAACTGCTGCCGCTCGTCATCTTCATGATCGCCGCGACCGATGTGATGCTGGCGGCGCTTGCTTACCGGTTCAATGTCGCCGCCACCGTGACCGCGCGCGCGATTGTCGAGCCGTGGACGATCAGCATAGCTGCGCTCGCGCTGTCATGGTGGTCAATTCGCGACGGGTTGCTGACGGCGTATGCGCTGTCGATGGTGGCGGCATTTGTGGCCGCGCTGATCCCGTTTATCCGCATGTATAAATGGCCAGGCGCGTGGCGGCCCGGTGGCGAAAGCTTGGTCGCGCTGGCCCGGCGCAACCTGCCGCTCGCTGCCGCAGACGCCATCGAATGGGGGTCGCGCCGGATCGATCTCGCGATTCTCGGCCTGTTTGTTTCGCCTGCCGCAGTCGGGATTTACTATGTCGCGCAGAATCTCGCCTCGCTGCCGCAAAAGCTCAAGACCAGTTTCGATCCCGTGCTCGGTCCGGTCATCACGCGCAATCTGGAGGCTGGCAACCGTCCTGCCATCGCGGCGGCAATAAGCCAGGTCGGGTTCTGGATTGTTGCCGCACAAGCCGGGATTGCGCTCGCGCTTGGCATCCCCGGTGCCGCGATCATGGGGCTCATCGGCGTCGGCGGCGTTTTTGTTGGTGGCAATGGCGCGCTGGCATTTCTGCTGCTTGCCGAAGTGCTGGCGGCAACTGCCGTCGTCAGCGAAGCAGCGCTCGTCTATATCGCGCGCCATCGCAACATGATGATTTCGCTGGGTGCGCTGGCACTTCAGGCGGGTCTTTCGTTCCTGTTCATCATCGCCATGCGCGAACGCGGCTGGCCCGAATTGTGGCAGGCCGCAGGACCAGCAGCGGCACTGGCGGCGTCGCTTGGTGTGGCGTCGATCATCAAGTCACGCCTCGCCGCGCGTCTGCTGGGCGCGCCAATTTCCTTGTGGCGCTGGCCGTTGTTGTTTGCCAGCGCGGCATCGGCGGTGATCGGCGGCATTGCAACGGCAACCCCCGAATGGAGTGAATTGCTGATCGGTGTGCCGGCAATGCTTGCGCTCTATTGCGGGCTTATCTGGCGCTTTGCATTCAAGCCCGAAGATAGGAAACTGTTCGTGCGCAAGGCTGCGGGCTAAGCAAGCGCCTCGGCGATCAGCTTGCGCGTATTCGCGACGCCGTAAAGCGCGATAAAACTGCCCATGCGCGGGCCTTGGCTCGACCCCAGCAGCGTTTCGTAAAGCGCCTGAAACCAATCGCGCAGTTTCTCGAACCCGGCTTCATTGCCGATGGCATAGACAATGTCCTGAATAGCAACACCGTCCGCCCCTTCAGGTAGCCCGGCGAGTTCGCGGTCGAGGCGTTCCAAAGCCGACACTTCGATACCTTCGGGCTTGCGGCGCTTCAACGTCGGCGCGACATAATCGCTGTTATACGCCAGCGCATGACCGATCAGCGCGTCGAGTTCGGATGAAATGTCGCCCGCGATATAGTTGCTCAAATAGGCCCGCACCTGATCCGCCGTCGCTTCGCCGCCAAGCACACCCGCGAGATTGAGTAGCAGGCCAAACGTCACCGGCGGCACCCCGGGCGACACCGCGCCATTATGAATATGATGCGCCGGATTGCCAAGTTTCTGCTCGACCGGTTGCGCCGCATAGTTCCCGCGGAACTGGAAATATTCGTCCACCGCGCGCGGGATCACGCCGATGTGCAGCGCTTTCGCCTTTTTCGGTTCGCGGTAGGCGAAGAACGACAAGCTTTCCTGCGTGCCGTAATCAAGCCATTGCTCGAGTGTCAGGCCATTGCCCTTTGACTTCGAAATCTTTTGCCCAAGCTCGTCGAGGAACATCTCATAGACGAACCCCTCGGGTGGCCGCCTGCCGAGGATACGCGCGATCTTGCTCGATTGCTGGCCGCTGTCGATCAAATCCTTGCCATACATTTCATAATCAACGCCCAGCGCAACCCAGCGCATGGCCCAGTCGACTTTCCATTGCAGCTTGGCGTGCCCGCCGAGTGCGCTTTGCGTGACCATGTCGCCGCCATCATCGAAGCGGATCAGCCCCGCGTCAGCATCAATGACTTCGACCGGGACTTGCAGGACAATCCCCGTCTTCGCGCTGATCGGCAGGATGGGGGCGTATGTCGCGGCGCGTTCCTTGCGCAGCGTCGGGATCATCACGCCCATGATCGCGTCATAGTTGCGAAGGATGCCCTTGAGCGCGTCATCGAAAACGCCACTTTCATATTGCGACGATGACGAGATGAATTCGTAGTCGAACCCGAAGCGATCGAGAAATTCGCGGAGCATCGCGTTGTTGTGTGCCGCGAAACTCTCGAACTTTTCGAACGGATCGGGAATGCGGCTGAGTGGCTTGCCGAGATGCTCGGTCAGCATTGCCTGATTGGGCACGTTGTCGGGGACCTTGCGCAGGCCATCCATATCGTCCGAAAATTCGATCAGCCGTGTTGGCGCATCACTCAATGTCCGGAACGCATTGCGGACCATCGTCGTGCGCAGCACTTCGTTGAAGGTGCCGATATGCGGGAGTCCCGACGGTCCATAGCCGCATTCGAAAATGATCGACGCGCTGGCTTTGCCGTCGGGATAACGCTTGAGCAACTTGCGCGCCTCTTCAAAAGGCCATGCCTTGG
>JANLSJ010000019.1:0-38714 GCA_031362355.1 Sphingomonas sp. | reverse complement strand
ATCTAACACAAAAAATTGCGATTCAGGGTAAAATAGGGAGAATACTAACACAAAGTTTAACACATGGTACAAATTAAGATAATACTATCTCGTAAATACAATAGATTAGATATTGCGCCTTCCGTCTCATAACCTGAAGGTTGTAGGTTCAAATCCTACTCCCGCAACCAACAAAGTCTCGCAATTACAACAATTTAACAAAAAACCTCGGTCTTCGGATCTGGGCTTTTGTTTGTTTTGGAACTAACACAAATAGTCTCGGAAAATCCCGTAGCGATGCATCGCTCCACCTACTCAGGATTCGGGGCCTCCGACAAATCCGGCGCCGTTCAATGATCTGCTCGTTGCTGAACCTGCAACGCGACATTCTCCTGTTTTCTTACAAACGGACTCCGTTCATTTCTGGATACATTTCACGCGTGCACCTCAATTCCCTTGTCGAAGATGTGCAGCAAAGCGATTGATCAGCCAGCTTCGGAATAAAGAAATTGCCGGGTCGGCAAGATCATCGGCGTGCAGTTTTAGGTAATAGCCATATCCGTCATTCACGGCCATTACGTACGGCATAACAAGTCGGCCGTCGGCTAATTCTTGAGAAAACATATCGAAATCACCCAAGAACACGCCATTTGCCGCCATCGCATATTGTGCGGCAGCGATGGCGGTGTCGAATGCCAGTCCGCTTTCAGTGATAATGTCCAGGCTGCATTGACGTGCAAACGTGGCCCACAGCAAGTCACGAGGCTCGTCGTCGAGCTTGACGTGAAGAAGTTCTTGCGACCCTAAGAATTCTGCCAGCGTTTTGCCCAGGCTTTCCTTCGCGGTTTGCGGTGAGCACAGTGGCGCGACACAAACATTCCAAAGCAGATCAGTAACCCGATCATCGACATTGGGGCGATCAAATACGATCGCCATGTCAAGGCTTGTGCCGGGCAGCCCTGTCACATGGGCACTGGAGACATCGATCCGTATATCTGGATACGCATTGCGAAAATCTCGCAGCATCGGGAGCGCCAGTTGCTGGAGCAGCGACGGTGGAATGTGAATTCGTAGCGCTCGATTGGCAAGATTGTCGTCGCGAATGCCGTTCATCGTTTGCTCGAGCCGATCAAAGCATTTGCTCACGACGGGAAGCAACTCTTCGCCAGCCGGCGTGAGCGTCAGTTTGGGTGTGTCGCGATCAAATAGTTGTTTGCCCAGTAATTCTTCGAGCCCGATAACATGACGGCTCATGGCACTCTGCGATACCGACAGCGCAGCGGCCCCACCGGTAAAACTTAGATGCTGTCCCACCGCATCGAATGCACGAAGCGCATTCAGAGGAAGCCAACGGCGATTGATCGAGCCTCGACTAGAAATGATTACGGCCCCTTCCACGCGTGTTTGGCGTGCTTGATCCCAGCCGCCGACAGCTCATGTAATGGACTATCCTCGTTGACGACGCAATTTGACATAGGGCTATCAGAAAATGGAATTATCCGTTGCTACGATCATGGTCCATCCGAAAGCAGCTTAATTAGATAAAAGAGAGCGTGTTCATGGAGCTTAGCCAGATTCGCGACAGTTTTGATGCGCGTCGGGCGGGGCATAGTTTGCCGCAAGCGCTCTATAATGATCCGGCCGCTTTCGCATTCGATATGGAAGCGATCTACGCGACCAGCTGGCTGATGGCGGGTTTCGAAGTCGAATTGCCCAAACCAGGCAGCTATCTTGCCATGATGATCGGCAAATGGCCGGTGATCATCGTCCGGGATCGGGCTGGCGACGTCCGCGCTTTCCACAACAGCTGTCGGCACCGCGGGTCTATGCTGTGCACACCGGGGAGCGGATCAGCACCCAAGCTGGTCTGTCCCTATCATCGCTGGACCTACAATCTCGACGGATCGCTTTTCTCCGCCGGGCGCATGCCCGATGATTTTGAGAAATCTGATCATGGTCTGAAGTCGATTGCACTGGAAATCGTAGCGGGTGTGATGTTTATCTGCCTTGCCGACAGCCCCCCCGAATTCGACGAGTTTCGGGTGCGCATGACGGCCTTTGCCGAACCACACAACTTCAAGGATGCGAAGGTTGCTTTCGAAAGCGTGCTTGTGGAAAATGCCAACTGGAAGCTGGTGATGGAAAACGCTCGCGAATGTTATCATTGTGGCACCGGGCACCCCGAGCTGGCTGCGACGTTCCCGGTCGGTATGTCGAAGCATTTCGATTTCGGCGAAGATGTTCTTGCCAAAACATTCGAAACCACAATGGCTGAACATGATCTCGAGCTTGACCCTGTCGAAGGGAGCTGGTGGCAGCTTGCCCGCTTTCGTTTGAACGAAGGCAGCGTGTCGATATCGATGGACGGAAAACGCGTCGTGAATAAGCTGATGTGCGACGCCAATAACGGGGACATCGGGTCGATGCGCTGGGCGCTTGACCCACATTGCTTTGCGCATGCGACCGGCGACCATGTTTTCATGTTCAGCGCCATGCCCGTCGGTCCCAACGAAACGCACGTCATCGGCAAATGGCTTGTCCACAAGGACGCCGTCGAAGGTGTCGATTATGACGTTGACACGCTGACCGAGCTTTGGACGCGGACCAATTTACAGGACAAGGCGCTGGCCGAAAATAATCAACTCGGCGTGAATAGCCTTGGTTATACGCCCGGTCCCTATTCGCAGGACGCCGAGATGCTCGCGCAGCGGTTTGTCGACTGGTATTGCGACAAGGGCCGCGCTTATCTAGATGATCATGTCGATTGATCCTCCAAAGGGCATGCGCCCGGAAACGCTGGCCGTCAGCCACGGTTATGATCCCGCAATGGGTATGGGATCGGTAAAGCCGCCGATTTTCATGACGTCCACCTTCGTCTATCCGTCAGCGCAAGCAGCAAAGGATGTGCACGAAGCCTTTTTTGATGGCACTGGTCCGGCGGTCGGCCAAAGTCATCACATCTATTCGCGGCTGGGCCATCCGGGTCTCGACTTTCTCGAGGCACGACTGGCGGCAATCGATGGTGGCGAAGCGGCCGTCGCTTACAGCAGCGGCATGGCGGCGCATTCATCGATTGCGCTCGCGTTCGTCCGGCCCGGCGACAGCGTCATCCACGGGCGGCCGATCTATGGCGGCGTGGATATGCTCTATAACAGCATCATGCCGCAATTCGGATCGCATGCGGCGGCCTATATCGATGGCACCGACGAGGATGATGTCCGGTCGGCGGCAAAAACGGCAATGACGCTAGGGCCGCTCGCACTGATCATCGCCGAAACCCCGGCGAACCCGACGGCGGCGATTATCGATCTGGCGCTGATGGTGCGGATCGCGGACGACGTCGGCGCGCAGCAGGGGCGTCGCCCGCACGTCGTCGTCGACAACACGCTGCTCGGCCCGTTTGCCCAGCGTCCGCTCGACCTCGGTGTTGATCTTTGCATGACTTCGCTCACCAAATATTGCGGCGGGCATAGTGATTTGCTGGCGGGCGGGATCAGCGGGCGCAAGGAACTGATCGATCTGCTCCGCACCCAGCGGACGACATGGGGTAATCATCTTGATCCCTATACCTCTTGGCTGGTGATGCGATCGCTTGAGTCGGTCCATGTCCGGTCCGAACGCGCGATGAGCAATGCGCGCAGCGTTGCCGAATATCTGCGCGATCATCCCAAGGTTGCCGGCGTCACCTATCTCGGTTTCCTTGCCGAGGGCACGCGGCAGCGCGCGGTTTACGACCGTCAGTGCAAGGCTGCGGGATCGACCTTTTCGTTCCACCTCCACGGGGGCGAGGCCGAAGCATTCCGGATGCTCGACAAGCTGCGCCTGATGAAAATGGCCGTCAGTCTTGGCGGATCGGAGACGCTGATCTGCCATTCGGCGAGCACCACCCATTATGCCGTCGCCCCCGAACAGCGGCGGGCGGGCGGGATTACCGATGGCACGATCCGGCTTTCGGTCGGGCTCGAACATGTCGATGATTTGATCGCCGATCTGGCGCAGGCATTGGAGGCCGTGTGATGGACCTTAATTTTACCGGCACTGACCTTTGCGCGATCAACGGCACCCGCAGCCCGGCCGAAGCGCATTATGATCTGGTCGTCATCGGCGCGGGGCCGAGCGGTGTCGCTGCGGCCATCGACGCTGCCAAAACCGGTGCATCAGTGCTGCTGGTCGATGAAAACCCCGTCTCCGGCGCGCTAATGGGCAATGACGTCCCGCTCTATTTCGGCGGGCGGATGACAGCGGCGACGCAGAATAGCGACCGGATGCTCGAAGCGATTTTCATGTCGATGCCCGCGCTGGAAACGGCCATGGAGGCTGGTGTCGAAGTGCTGCTCGGCACCTCGGCATGGGGAGTCTATCGCAATGGGCCCGGCGTCGCGAGCCTGCCCGAACAAGTGGTTGGCCTCGCTGATGCCGAGCGATCTTGGCTTGTCGGTTTTGACCGGCTGGTGCTGGCGACCGGCGCGCGTGATCTGGCGATGGCCTTTCCGGGCTGGAACCAGCCCGGCGTAATGGGCGCGGCGGCGCTGCAAATGTTGCTGACGCGCTACGATGCGTTTGCGGGGCGGCGGGTGCTGGTGCTGGGATCGCATGATCTGGCGCTGGAAACGGCGCTGCTGGCGCATGAGCGCGGCATTGAAGTTGCCGGGCTGATCGAAGTACGAGACGCACCACAGGGCAGCGCCGAACTGATCGCCAGAATAGAGAAAGCAGGGATAAAAATTCGCTGCGGGCAGACGATCACTATTGCGCAGGGCGGAATCGATGGCGTCGAAAGTGCCATATTGTCGTCGGGCGAAGAAATTGTCTGCGACTGCATCTGTGTTGCGATTGGCCTTGTCCCCGCCATCGAGTTGGTCGATGCGATGCACGGCCCGCGCGCCTTGCATGCCACCCGCGGCGGTTATATTCCGGCGGGCGAAGCAAGCGTGTCCGCCGTCGGTGATTGCGCCGGGCTGACCGACACGGGCTTTGACCATATCGCCTATCGGATGGACTGGATGCGGTCGCTCGCCGCCATCAGTGCGCCCGACACGATCATCTGCCAGTGCGAAGAGGTTACCCGTGCTGACCTTATCGGTGTCCAGCCGCCAAATTATCTCGCGCGGCCACCGGCGATGTGTGCGCGGTCGCTCGACACGTTGATTGCCGATGGCCCGCCGCATCCCGACCAGATCAAGCGCCTGACGCGTGCCGGGATGGGTGTGTGTCAGGGGCGCCGTTGTCGTGACCAAGTGGCGATGTTGCTCGCGATCGAAGCAGATCAGCCATTCGGCACGATCCCGCTTGCCAGCCACCGCGCGCCGGTTCGCCCGCTGCCGCTCAAAATCCTTGCCGACTGGCATGAAAGCGACGCGATGACGGCGGCTTGGGACGTCTGGTTTGGCATTCCAACGCAGTGGGTGCCGGTGCAAGATCTTGGCACCGTGCATGAGGATGAACACCGCCAGATGCTCTATACCGGTATGTACGAATGAGCGGCGCGGAAGTGGTCATTGTTGGTGGCGGCGTAACCGGGCTTAGCGCGGGCTGGTGGCTCGCGCGCTCGGGCGTGAAAGTCACTGTGCTCGATAAAGGCATTGTCGGATGGGAAGCATCGGGTCGCAACGGCGGCGGTGCTTCGCATTATCAAAGCCCGCTGTTTGACGAAGAGCACCGGTTGTGGCCGCAGATGGATGATCTCCTCGGCTATCCGACCGAACACTGCCGTGAACGCATCATCATTGCCATGACCGAACGGCAGTGGGAGCAATATCGCTTCGTTGCCGAACGGCACCATCGTTTGGGCCACCCTGTCGATCTGCTTGACGTCAAACAGGTGCAGGAAGCCGTGCCACTTGCCGGGGATAAATGTTTTGGCGGTGTCCACTACCGGTTCGGCGGTCATGCCAATCCGCAACGAACGGTGCAGGCCTATGCCTGGGCGCTGCAGGATCTTGGCGGCACCATTGTCCAGCACAGCCCTGTGACAGGATTCGAGACAGCGGGCGGCAAGGTGACAGCCGTGAAAACTTCCAGTGCGACCTATGGTTGCGATTCGCTGGTGATCGCCGCCGGGCCGCAGACCGACAAGCTGACCGCACAGCTCGGCGTTGACATCCCCCTTGCCGCCGCGCGCGCTGAAATGATCATCACCGAACCCGCGCCGATGATGCCGATTGGCGGCGTCGACGGCCACAAACTCTATGGCCGTCAGACGCAGCGCGGCAATCTTGCTTATGGTGGCGGTCCGCATGAATGGATTGATATTGACGAGGCCGGGCCAACCGCGCGGCCCTCGACGCCGCTGATGCGCAATCTCGCGTCGCGCCTGGCCGAACTTCTGCCAAAGGCCGCGCATCTGAACGTGATCCGCAGCTGGGCCGGGGTGATCGAAAACACGCCCGACGGCCGCCCGATCATCGACCGGCTGACCAGTCCCGACAATGTTGTCGTGGCAACAATGTCGGGCGTCGGCTTTGGTCTGTCGCCCGCCTCGGGCCATGCAATTCGTGATCTGGTGCTCGACGGAGCATGTTCGTTCGCTGACATCGGCATCCTAGGCCTTTCGCGTTTTGCCAATCTTGAGAGCGATTGGCGTCAAAAGCGCGGGTGGCTGCCGATTTCATGAACCGCTATTCGGCACTTGGGCTGATCCGCGGTGCCTTGGGGGGCCACAAGCACTGGCAACCCGCGTGGCGCGATCCCGAGCCAAGGGCGAGTTACGACATCATCATCATCGGCGGCGGCGGGCACGGCCTTGCCACGGCCTATTACCTCGCCAAGGTTCACGGCATCCGCAACATCGCAGTGCTGGAAAAGGGCTGGATCGGCGGCGGCAACACCGGGCGCAACACGACGATTGTCCGGTCGAATTACCGTCTGGCACCGCTCCACACATTGTTCGAATTCGGCTTGAAGCTGTGGGAAAACCTCAGCGACGAACTGAACTACAACGTCATGTTCAGCCCGCGCGGGGCGGTGTTTCTCGGGCACTCGGATGCCGACATGACCAAACTTGCCGAGCGCGGTGATGCAATGCGGTGCAGTGGGATCGATGCCGAGCTTATGACCCGCGATCAGCTCGCAAAGCTGGACTCACTGCTCGACACGTCGCGCAGTGCGCGCTTTCCGATTGAGGGGGCCCTTATCCAGCGGCGCGGTGGCACGGCGCGTCATGATGCTGTTGCCTGGGGCTATGCGCGCGCGGCAGACAGCCTTGGCGTCGACATCATCCAGAAATGCGAAGTCACCGGCTTTGTGCGCGATGGCGACGCGGTCGTCGGCGTCGAGACGACGCGCGGCCGGATAGGCGCAGGCCGCATCGGCATTTGTGTGGCGGGGAATAGCGGTCACGTTGCGGGACTTGCCGGGCTCAAACTGCCGGTTGAGTCGCAAACCTTGCAGGCGATGGTCACCGAAGGCGTCAAGCCGATGATCAACAGCGTGATCATGTCACAATCGGTCCATTGTTACATCAGTCAGTCTGACAAGGGTGGCATTGTTTTTGGCGGCGATCCCGACAACTGGCCAAGCTATGCCCAGCGCGGCAATCCGGTGGTGATGGAACAGGCCATTGCACAGGGGATCATGCTGGTGCCCGCGCTCTCGCGCCTGCGGATGGTTAGGACATGGTCGGGCGTGACTGATATGAGTTTCGACGGCGCGCCGATCATCGGGGAAACGCCCGTTCGCAACCTCTATCTCAATGGCGGCTGGTGTTACGGCGGGTTCAAAGCGACACCAGCGTCGGGCTGGACTTATGCGCATACGCTCGCGACCGGAAAGCCGCACGCGTTGAACGCGCCGTTCGCGCTTGATCGTTTCGCCAGCGGTGCCACGATTGACGAAACCGGCACCGGTCCGATGCCGAATAGTCGCTGACATGATGCAGATCACATGCCCCCATTGCGGCCCGCGCGCACAAGCCGAGTTCACATACGAACGCACGGTCGATTCAGTCGTGACGCTCAATCCGTCGCCGGACGAGGCGATGGCCACGCTGTTCAGCCGCGCCAATCCGCGCGGGCTCGATGACGAGATCTGGCGCCACACATTCGGCTGCCGCGCGTGGATGGTCCTGACCCGACACCGGGTGACGCATGTCATCGAGGGCGTCCGCGCTGTCGGGCCGGAAGCGCTGCCATGATCGGGTTTACGTTTGACGGCAAATCCTATCAGGCGTGCGACGGTGATACTTTGGCCGCGGCGCTCTTGCGCAACGGCATTGGCCTCGTCGGGCGCAGCTTCAAATATCACCGTACGCGCGGAATCATGACAGCGGGGATCGAGGAGCCCAACGCGCTCGTCACCGTGGGTGAAGGGGGGCGCACTGAACCCAATACCCGCGCGACCGCCGTTTTCGTCTATGACGGGCTGGTTGCCAAAAGCCAGAACCGCTGGCCCAATCTGGCGTTCGATGCAGGCGCGGTATTCAGTCTTGCGTCACGTTTTCTATCCGCTGGTTTCTACTACAAGACTTTTTTCGGTCCAGCCAAGCGCTGGATGTTCTACGAATATTTCATCCGCAAAGCTGCTGGTTTGGGCAAAGCGCCGACCGAAGCGGACCCCGACCGCTTTGCCCAGCGCGCGGCGTTTTGCGATGTGTTGGTGGTCGGTGGCGGTCCTGCTGGTCTGGCAGCCGCACTCGAAGCAGCCGAGGCAGGTAAGCGCGTCATCCTCGTCGAGCAGGACCGCATCCTCGGCGCGTCACTGATCCGCGATCCGCAGGAACTCGACGCCACCTGGATCGACGCCACGGCGGCGCGTATCTATGCGGCGGGCGGACGCATCCTGACGCGGACGACGGCATCGGGCTATTGGGATCACAATTTCCTGACGCTCAGCGAACGGATCGTCGAACCCGGGCAGGTCCCGCCAAGCGGCGTTGTCCAGCGGCTTTGGCATGTCCGGGCGGGACACGTGATCCTCGCGACCGGTAGCATCGAACGGCCCGTTGCATTTTCGCATAACGACCGGCCCGGTGTCATGCTCGCCCAAGCCGTGCGCACTTATGTTCAGCGGTTCGGCGTGCTGCCCGGCAAGCGTGTCGTGATCGCGACGAACAATGACGATAGCTATCGCACAGCGCATGCGCTCGTCGAAGCCGGGGCTGGAATCGTTGCGATTCTCGACGCGCGGCCATCGCCTGCGGGCGCGTTCGTTCGGGGACAGTTCAACGTCCTCAACAATGCGGTCCCGCTTTCGACCAAGGGCGCGCGCCACCGTCTGGCAAACGTCACCGCGAAAGTCGGCAACGAAACCATGAGCTGGGACGCAGATTTGCTCGCGGTCTCGGGCGGTTTCACACCTGTCGTTCACCTTCACATGCAAGCGGGCGGCACGCTCGACTGGGATGATGCCGCTCAGGCCTTCGTTCCCGGCACTTCGTCACAATCGGTGCAGACCATCGGCGGTGCGGCGGCGCCCGATCCGGTCTTTACCACCTCTCCTGCGGGTGATCCCCGAAAGTCATTCATCGATTTCCAGAATGATGTGACCCTTGCTGATGTCGATCTGGCGTGGGCAGAGGGGTATCGCTCGGTCGAACATCTCAAGCGCTACACGACGCTCGGCATGGCGACTGACCAGGGCAAGCTCAGCAACATGGCGGCACTCGGGCGGCTCGCGGAAAAACAGGGCGTCGCAATTCCCGAGGCTGGACTGACCACTTTTCGCCCGCCGTATACGCCCGTGACGATGGGCCTGCTCGCGGGGGCGGGAGCGAAAGACGGCGGCGCGCACGTCCGGCGGCTGGCGCTGTATGACATGCATCAGGCACATGATCCGATCTGGCAGCCGCTCGGCTACTGGTTCCGCCCGCGTGCTTATCCGCGAGCGACCGAAACGCTGGCCGAGGCTGCGCTGCGCGAAGCGCGCGCCGTACGCGCCAATGTCGGCATGACCGACGTCTCGACGCTGGCCAAGTTCGAAGTGAGCGGCCCCGATGCAGCTGCCTTCCTCGAAATCATCTGCGCCACCACAGTTGCCAAGCTCGCGGTCGGGCGCGGGCGCTACACCTTCATGCTACGCGAAGACGGGTTCGTGTTCGATGACGGCACGGTCTGGCGCTTTGCCGAAAACCGTTATCTGCTGACCAGTTCGACCGGCGGCGCAGACCGTATGGCAACGAATATCTCTTACGTCCGCAATTATCTCTGCCCCCATCTGCGTGTGTCGGCGGTCAACGTGCAGGAGCATTATGCCGGGGTTGCGGTCGCAGGGCCAAACGCGAAGACAGTGCTGGCTGCGCTGATCGGCGAGGAACCGCCGCGTCATATGTCGACCGTATCGGCAACAATTGCTGACGTTCCGGTGCTTGTCCTTGCTGCTAGCTACAGCGGCGAACGCGCCTTCGAAATCTACATCGAGAGCACCTGCGCCGCCCCCGTGTGGACAGTACTCGAACATGCGGTGACCGCCAACGGCGGTTGCCTTTACGGCATGGAAGCAATGGAATTCCTCCGCATCGAAAAAGGCCATCTGGTCGTCGGCGGCGAAATTGATGGGCGGTTGACGCCGCACGATCTGGCGCTCGACAAGATGCTCAACAAAGCCAGTGGTTTTATCGGCGCGTCGGGATTGTCGCGTCCTGCACTGTTGGCATGCGGGCGGCGTCAGCTTGTCGGGCTCGAGGCAATCGAGGGCGTTATCCCCGAAGGCGCAATGCTGATCACCCGCGACGGCCAGTTGCCATGTGGCCATGTCAGCGCCGCCGCATTCCGCATCATCGAAGGCGGTGCCATCGCGCTTGGTCAGCTCGAAGATGGTTTCGCGCGGGCGGGCGAGGAACTCATCGCGACATCGCCGACGCGCGGGCAATCGGCGCGCGTCCGTGTGGTCGCGCCGCATTTCTATGATGGGGCAGGCGCGCGTTATCGTGACTGACGTGACGATCACTCTGCTGCCCGCTGCGCCGCTCCACGTGCTCGAAATCTGGGGCAATCCTCTGGGAGTCGCCACACGGTTCAAAGCGGCGACAGGTTTTCCGCTGCCTCACCTCGGCACGTCGGGCGGCACCGATGCCCTGCGCTTGATCCGCTACGAACCCACAGTCTGGCTGGTCGAGGGCGATCCTGCTGCGCTGCCCGCAGTCCTAGGCGAAGACGGTGCTGTCACCGCAATCGGTGGCGGAATTGTCCGCGTTCGCTTGTCGGGCACAGCTTGGCGTGCTCTCCTGATGGAAGGCGGCATGTTCGATGCCGAGTCCTCCGCCTTTGCCTCCGGCACCAGCGTCGCCACGATCATCGATCATGTTGCTGTGCGCCTGCATGTGGTTAGTGACGATGCGTGCGACGTGTATGTGCCCGCGAGTTTCAGCACGGGCCTGATTCATTTTTGGGAACAGGCGGCCAAGACCTTAGCGGTGTCGTGATTGATCGGGATTGGTGACGTCAGTCTTTCAGACTTACTTTCCGACGCCTGCCCGTAAATGCCGCAGCTCCATTCCTCTGGCATGCCGGCGTTGAAAGCCTTTCCACAGCGTTACGCCGTCGCCGCCCGGGCTATATGCACCCCATGGCGTGCTAGCCGGGGCTACCCACGTGCCCTCGTCCGAACTTTCCACCGGCACATTGAGATAGGCTGCGCGGGAATTCTCGCCTCGCAAATGCACGGCCAGAAACGCCGTGATAAAGTGCAGGTTGATCGCGTTGATCCGGTCCTGCCGCCAGATCGGATCTTCGAACCAGTCCATGTCCCACACGCTCCCGCGCATCTGCGGCGGAGCGGGATTGAGTGCGATGGCGTGGCCCGCCTGCTGATAAGTGAGCAAATAGCGATCCGAATTCACTGCGCCCGCAAACACCGCGAGCGCGCCGCTCGCGTAATCGACGACGGGATCAGCATCGCCCTGAACGAGCAACAACGGCGCCCTGATCGCGGCTAGGCCTTCCGCTCCCCACGCACTTTTCGGGAAGCCGCCGCCCGGCGCGAGCGCGACAATCGCCTTTACGCCGGGCACGCTGATCTCGCCCGCGCCCGCTTGCCCCCGGGTATATTTCCTGAGCCAGCCACCCGCGACCAGCGCCATGTTTGGCCCCTCCGGATCAAGGCTCGCCCCGCCCGCCGTCAGCACCCCGTATCCGCCCTGCGAGTAACCAATCAGCGCGACTTTTTCGGAATTGATCTGGGTTCCCAAACTCGCCCGCAACTGCGCGGTAACAAAAGCAATGTCGTGCGGTCGGTTGAAACTCGGAGCCGCCCGTTTGTCTGGTGAAACGATATAGGGATTGGGGTCTTCGTGGTGAATGCCCGCCACCACATACCCCTTCGACGCCAGATTCTCGGTTAGCCAAGTCATGACGGCGGGCGCGTTGCTGTATCCGTGACTGAGGATTACGAGAGGATGCGCACGGTCCACCGGACGCGCATTCAAAACCGCGAGACCTTCCTGTGTAAACGCTACCGGCGGTCGGGGCGGCTCGCCCCACAATGTCCCGCGATAGGTGACACGCTTTGCCCCCTTGGCGACTTTCGCCGGATACCAGATGTCGACGACCAATTTGCGATCATAAACCGGAACGATACCGGTCTTTGGATCGGTGGCATCAAGCTGCGGCTGGTTCGGGTGGATCAGCGTGATCGTCCGGAACCCCACTGCGTCGGCCCCTAACGCCGCCAGCGCGGGCGCATCGACG
Organism: Sphingomonas sp.; assembly: GCA_031362355.1. Taxonomy (GTDB): domain Bacteria; phylum Pseudomonadota; class Alphaproteobacteria; order Sphingomonadales; family Sphingomonadaceae; genus Sphingomonas_O. The sequence goes on along the minus strand of JANLSJ010000019.1, from coordinate 26,115 downwards.
CCGGGAACGCTCGGTGGTTGGGCGATGGCGGGGCGAACGGCAACGCATAAAGCCAGAGCGATCAATACGACCTTCATTCATTCCGCCTTTTGCTCAATCCCTGAACACCACGGTTCGGTCGCCGTTGAGGATGACCCGGCCGCCGAGGTGAAGGCCAACCGCGCGGGACAACACCCGACGTTCGATGTCACGCCCCTTACGGACCAGATCCTCGGCAGTGTCGGCATGACTGATCCGTTCGACATCCTGTTCGATTATCGGCCCTTCGTCGAGGTCGGTCGTCACATAGTGGGCAGTCGCGCCAATCACTTTGACGCCGCGCTGATGCGCCTGATGATAGGGCTTGGCTCCCTTGAAACCGGGCAGGAAACTGTGGTGGATGTTGATGCACCGCCCGTTGAATTTTGCAGACAAGTCATCCGAAAGAATCTGCATATAGCGGGCAAGAATGGCGAGTTCGGAACCCGTTTGCGTGAAGATTTCCCAGATGCGCGCTTCCTGCGCCACTTTGTTATCTTTGTTCACGGGCAAATGATGGAAAGGGATACCGTTGAAGTTGAGGCTGTCGAGCGTTTCGCGGGGATGGTTGGAAATGATGCCCGTAACGTTCATATCTAGTTCGCCGATGCGCAGCCGATAAAGCAAGTCGACGAGACAATGATCGAATTTGGAAACAAGGATCAGCACTTTCTGGCGCTCGGTGCTCTCGCGAATGTGCCAGCGCATGTCGTATTCGACCGCGAGTGACGCGAAGGCGACATTGGCCGCCACCGCATCGGCCGGAAGCCCAAAGGCCACGCGCATGAAAAATTGGTTTGTTTCGGGGTCATGATATTGATTTGAGTCCTGAATGTTCCCGCCGGACTCAAAAATATGCGTGGAAACGCGTGAAACGATGCCTGGCCTGTCTTTGCAGGCGAGAGTTAGAATGAATTTGCGGTCAGCCAATGTCGCTTCTCTTCATGCTTGTTGTTAGGGTGGCGAGCGTTCGAAATGCAGGCAAATTGGTTGTCGTGGTTAGACTGCAAAAAGGATACTTGCACGTCATCTTGGCATGCGCGGCACATGCGCAACACCGCTATCGCTATGCATAAAAGCGATATTGCGCGCGCATTTTGATATGCCAGCAGGCGGGATCAATATGGTTAGTTTGCCACGGTGGTAGATTGAAGCGCTGGTAATTTTTCTTACCAGTTATTCAAAATTGGTCATTTGCGCGCGTTTATCGATCCCAACAATCTTGATCGATTATACAACATCAAAATAACGCCTCAAAAAAGGCGAGCTCAGGGGATGAAGTCATGAAATCACGTTGGAAGCGATCCACAGCCGCACTTGCTCTGATAGCGTTTGGCGCAGGCGGAACACCCGCGCTCGCACAACAGACGGCCCCAGCAGCGGACGCTGACAGAGGCGTCGCCGACATCATCGTGACAGCGACGCGCCGCGAGGAGTCGCTTAATCAAATACCGGTCGCGATCCAAGCGCTCAGCGGTGACTCGCTCGACAAGTTAAACGTCACAAACTTTGAAAAGCTGATCGAATTCCTTCCTAATGTCCGCAGTGCATCGCGCGGTCCAGGCACATCGTCGATGTATATTCGCGGCCTTTCGACTGATGCACCGGGTCTGCAAATTCAGGGGACAGCCGGAACGGCACCGGCCGTGGCGCTTTATTTGAATGACGCGCCCGCGTCGCTGGTTGGAAGAAACCTCGATATTTATGCGGCGGACTTGCAACGTGTCGAAGTGCTTGCGGGGCCGCAAGGTACGCTGTTTGGCGCAAGCGCGATGGGTGGTGCCGTGCGCTACATCACCAACAAGCCCAACTTGACCAAATTCGAAGGTGGTTTCAACGGAACCTACGCCTTTACCAAGGGCGGTGATAACAGTGTCGGGGGCGACGGTTTCATCAATATTCCCGTTATCGAGGATCGGCTTGCGGTTCGTGTCGTCCTTTATGCCGATCAGCAGGGCGGCTATATTGATAACGTGCCGGGCACATTTCAGATGCCGTTCAACGGCAATGTCGGCGTCGCGGGAAAGTTGCCGACCGGAAACCCGTTGCTTGTTATGCGCGCGTTGCAGTCATGCCAACTGACAGCGACGACCGTGATCGCTAATTGTAACGGCAGCCAATATAGAGCGCCGACGCGTGGAACGATCAATAATGACCGATTTGTTGAAAATAATTATAATGACGCAAAATATTCTGGTGGGCGCATCGCCGCAACGCTGAAGATCAGCGATGATTGGTCTCTTGATGTTTTGCATATTCGGCAACAGTTGGAGACAGATGGTGCATTCGATTACTCACCGGCTGTTGGTGATTTGAAAGTAACGCAATTTGGTGAAAACTCGCTAAGTGATAAATTTGATGTAACTACACTCACGATCAATGGTCGTCTTGGTATCCTCGATATGATCTATACGGGGTCTTATCTAAACCATAGCGCGCTGCAAAAGGCTGACTATGCACGATATTCCAATATCGGGCTTTTCGTTCCTTATTATGAGTGCGATCGCGGCGTATACTATACAGCAGCCTATAACGGGAACATCGGCAATACATGCTATGCGCCGAACAAAAGTTATCAAGTGCGCAACAAGACGCAGCGCTACACACATGAATTCAGAATCACGACGCCCGCAAAGGAGCGGATTCGCGGAACCTTCGGCGTGTTTTACGACGTCAATCGGCTCAATGATAACACCGACTGGTCTTATTTGTTGGCTGATGCCGGATTCATTTATCCGCGCCGTCCCGATCCAGCAGTCAAGGCCTTTGACAATAATGTTCGGCCCGTCGGGGTTGGATTTTTCAATGATGTGCAGCGTCGCGACCGTCAGTTTGCGATCTACGGCGAAGCCTCATTTGATATTGTTCCCGATGCGCTGACCATCACGGGCGGGTTGCGTTATTACAATGAGAAGGCGTCACAGAACGGATCATCGAATACCAGCTTTGGTACGGGGGCGCGCGGTATTTATAATCCGCTGACTGGCAAATATACGGCCTCGCCAACGCCGCCGCAATTTTACGGGATCAGTGCAAACCTCAATACGCTATTGGCAACGGTTTCTCCCGCAACTTATTCGGGACTTCTGGTCAAAGGCAATCTGACCTATCGGTTCGGCAACGGCTCGTTGGCCTATATCACTTATTCGGACGGTTTCCGCCCTGGTGGCTTTAATCGTCGGCCTTGCGGGGTGCCATCGACAACATGCCCGACCGCAGCTGATTTCGCAAAGCTCGCCGTGTATGTGCCCGATAAGGTAAAGAACTACGAAATCGGCACCAAGCTGTCGCTTCTGGACAAATCGCTCCAAATCAATTTGGCCGCGTATCGCATCGACTGGACTAACGTCCAGATTGGTGTGTTCGATCAAAATATATCGAACCAGTTCTTTACCGCCAATCTGATCGATTCGCGGATTACCGGTGTTGAAGGGGACCTTGCGTGGCGCACAACGCCGGAGCTGACTCTAAACGCATCATTTTCGTACAATGACTCCAAGATCACGCGCTACCTCAAAAACACGCTTGTTCTGCGCCCTCTGGGCAGTTCGCTTGCAGTCAGCCCCAAGTTTCAAGGCAATTTCCGATTGCGCTATGAAAAAGAGCTTGCTTCGGGTTTGAAGCCGTTTTTTCAAGCGGCGTTCAGCCATGTTGGCAGCAGCGTGTCATCAGTCATCGACAATGTCGACATCCGGTATCAGAGCTTCAACCCTTCGCTGGGCTACGCAGGGAGCATCCCGATTACCTATAACGGCGTAACCGTGAAGCCAGGTGATGTTGTGGTCCCACTCAAGACGTCGCTACCGCAGGGAAGCTATAACAAGTTTAGCCTCGCCTTTGGCGTTAGCAAGGACAACTGGGGGATCGAAATTTTTGGTGAAAACCTCACTGATGCCCGACCCGAGCTTTTCAAAAGCGGCAACGACGGCGAAACGCGTGTCACGACATCGCGTCCGCGGACGATCGGCATGCGCGTTTCGTTCAAGATGTAAAATGCTCGGTGCCGACGTTCCATTGCAGGAGAGTCGGCACCGCGCAGTCCAGATTCGGTCCCTATTGAAACGGCACGAGCATCCTTACTTCGGCCACATTAACTTCTATGTCTGAGTCCGATGATGAGGATTCAACGATGACGAAAGTTGCCGACGCCGCTGGCCAGGTTGATGTGCTGGTCAGCCGGGCGCGCGCGATGTTGCAAAATGGTCATTTTCGCGATGCCGCTGCTGCTTGTGAAGCCGCCCTCACGCTCGACCCCGAAAGCAGCGACGCCCTTTACACGCTCATCGTCGCTGAACGTTACCAGCGCAATTTTGCTCGTGCACTGTCATTGGTCGATCAACTTATCATGCTCGATCCGGCCAATGGGCGGGCTTATCAAGAACGCGGGCATTGTCTTCGGGACAGTGGTGATGCCGACGCATCGTTGGCAGCGTATCAGGACGCCGTATCCCACAATAGCGCGTTGGTTGGCAGCTGGACGATGCTTGCCGACTTCCATCAGGCTGCGGGGCGCATTCAGGCCGCTGATATGGCAATGGCACAGCGAGATTACCTCGCCAGCTTGCCCCCTGAATTGTTGAGCGTGGCCAGCCTTATTCAGGAAGGCCGCTTTCAGAAGGCTGAAAACCTCTGCCGCCATTTTCTCCAAACCAAGGGCCATCATGTCGAGGGCATGCGGTTTCTGGCGGACATTGGCACAAAGTTCAGCTCATACGAGGAAGCGGAGTTTCTGCTTCAATCGGCGGTTGTTCTGGAGCCCGATAACACAGGCGCACATTTTGATTATGTCAGCGTCCTCAACAAGCGCCAAAAATTTGCAGAGGCGCTTCAGGAGGCCGCTATCCTGCGCGCGAAGGAGCCGGGCAATCCTCAACTGGACATGCTTTATGCCAATCAGAATCTAGCCGTCGGCAATTTCGACGAGGCGTTGAATATTTACGAGCATCGGGCGGCGGAAACGCCAAACAACCCGGGTGTTCATTTAACGATGGGCCATGCGCTTAAGACGATTGGCCGACTGCCCGATGCAATTGCCGCTTACAGCCGCGCCCATGAAGTCCGCGCAGATTTCGGCGATGCCTATTGGAGCCTAGCCAACCTGAAAACTTACCGGTTTTCGGGTGAGCAAATTGCAAAAATGCGTGTGCTTGAGGACGCTGGCAAGACGCCATTGGTGGATCGCTATCATCTATGTTTCGCGCTCGGAAAGGCGCTTGAGGATGATGGCGCTTATGCCGATTCTTTCGTTTACTATGAGCGCGGCAATCGCTTGAAACGCGCGGAAGTCGGTTATGACTGGACTCGGATCGACAAGGAAATGCAGTCGCAGATCAACCACTGTAGTGCTGCATTGTTCGAGTCCAAAAAAGGCGCTGGATGCAAAGCGCCCGATCCGATTTTCATTGTCGGATTGCCGCGCGCCGGATCGACATTGCTCGAACAGATCCTCGCATCGCATTCTCAGGTGGAGGGCACGATGGAATTGCCCAATATCCTCGCCCTCGCGCACAAGATTGACGGTCGCCGCCGAGTGGGCGAGGAAGCGCGCTATCCCCCCAATCTGGCCGAATTGTCAGCCGAAGAACTGACGGGGTTCGGTGAAGCCTACATCCGCGATACGGCAATCCACCGCAAAACGGCGACACCGTTTTTCATCGACAAGATGCCCAATAATTTCCGCCATATCGGCCTGATTCATCTGATCCTGCCCAATGCCAGGATCATCGATGCGCGGCGCGATGCGATGGGTTGTTGCTTCAGTGGTTTCAAACAGCTTTTCGCCGAAGGGCAGGAGTTTACGTACGGGCTTGAAGAAGTCGGTCGTTACTACAAAGGCTATGTCGACCTGATGGCGCACTGGGAGACGGTGTTGCCCGGCAAAGTCTTGCGTGTCCGATATGAAGATGTTGTCGCGGACCTTGAAACGCAGGTCCGCCATATCCTCAATTATGTCGGGTTGCCGTTCGAGAGGGCCTGCCTCAATTTCCACCAAAGCGAGCGCGCGGTACGGACGCCAAGTTCCGAACAGGTGCGCCAGCCGATCTTTACCAGCGGTCTCGACCAATGGGAAAATTATACGCCCTATCTTGCGCCGCTGCGCACGGCACTGGGCCCTGAGCTTAAACCGCAAGAAACATAAAGGGCACGCAGATGGCGACGACGAGTGCAACGATCCCCAACGAGACCCACTCGGTCGGCGAGCGCTGGTATGTGCTGATCATCATGATGCTGGTCTATACGATCAACATTGCTGACCGTTATGTCATGTCGACAGTTCTGGAACCGATCCGGCTCGAACTCAAACTGACCGATGGCGGCATTGCGTTTTTAACGGGCGTGTCGCTTGCGCTATTTTATGTGACACTTGGCATACCGCTGTCATGGGTGGCCGACCGTCATAATCGACGAAATCTGTTGGCGGCATCGCTTGTTATCTGGTCGGCGATGACGGCGCTTTGCGGATTTTCGCAAGGCTATTGGCAGTTGTTGCTCGCGCGCATCGGCGTCGGCGTCGGCGAAGCGGGTGGAACGCCAGCATGCAACTCGATTGTGGCCGATTATTTTCCCGCGAACCGCCGGCCAATGGCAATGACTATTTTTGCGCTGGGGGCACCAATCGGTGCTTGGCTCGGTGCCGATATGGCTGGTGCGGTGGCCAATGCTTATGGGTGGCGCGCGGCATTCCTCGCACTTGGAATACCGGGCGTGTTTATCGGTGCCATTGTCTATTTTACGATCAAGGAGCCGGTGCGCGGGCGGCTGGATGCGGTCGTAGATGATGCAACGCCAACCATTGCTGAAACCATGCGATTGCTGTGGAAGCAAAAGGCAGCGTTTCATATGGTCATGGGCGGTGGCGTTTCGGCGTTCTGGGGCTGGGGTCTGATGTGGTTTACCCCCACATTTCTCCAGCGCAGCTTTAACTTGAGTGTTGGTGAAGCGGGCGCTGTCGTCGGCCCGATTCATTTGATTGCTGGCATCGCGGCATCGCTCTTCACGGCGTGGTTGCTGGCGCGACCGTCATTCACGGATCCGCGCCGGATTGTCTGGTTACTTGCAGGCGTGACGGCGGTCGCGACCATTCCGTCGTTCATTGTTTATTGGACGCACTCGCTGTCGACATCGACGATCATGTTGTGGATATTCATTCCCGCTATCTATTTTTACATCGGCCCGGCAATGGCGCTCATCCAGAATCTCGCGCCGTGCAAAATGCGCGCGATGTTCATCGCGGTCTCGTTGCTGTCGGCCAATGTACTCAACCTGATCATCGCGCCGCAAGGCGTGGGCTGGCTCAGCGATTATTTTGCCGGACCCGGTGGCGCGGATGCTGCGTCACTTCGTCTTGCGTTGCTCTTTCTGGCGCCAACCGGATTCTGGGCCGCTTGGCATTACTGGATGGCGGGCAAGACCATTATCGAGGATCAAAAACGCGCGGTGGGATATATCTGAGATGGAGCGACTTAAATCCTATATCAACGGCGCGTGGGTGCTGCCGCTGACGGCGACCGATACTGTCGATGCAGTCAACCCGGCGACCGAAGAAATTGCGGCGCGGGTCGCGCTGTGCGGCCCTGACGATGTCGATACGGCAGTACGTGCGGCGCGCGCGGCGTTCGACGGCTATTCCGCGCTTCCTCTTGATAACCGGATCGCGCTTGTCGAAAAACTGATCGGAATATTCGAGCGGCGTTATGACGAAATGGTCATAGCAATCTCGACCGAAATGGGTGCGCCCTATGACCTGTCGTTCAATGCGCAGGCCGAATGTGGGCCGGGGCACCTGAAGGAAACAATCAAGGCCGCGCGCGAAATGGCGTGGACCAGCCGGATCGGTGGCGACAGTGCGCTAGTCCATGAACCAATCGGTGTTTGCGTGTTGATCACGCCGTGGAACTGGCCGATCAACCAGCTGGCCGCCAAAGTTGGCCCGGCGCTGGTCGTGGGGTGCACGATGGTGCTGAAGCCAAGCGAAGTCGCGCCACTTTCGGCCCAGCTTTTTGCTGAATTCATCGACGAGGCCGGTTTTCCGCCCGGCGTGTTCAACATGGTGCACGGCACGGGGGCAGCAATCGGCGATGCCCTGACCAGCCATCCAGAAGTCGATATGGTTTCGTTCACGGGCTCAACCCGCGCCGGGATACAGGTTGCCAAATCAGCGGCCGACACTGTCAAGCGCGTGTCGCAGGAATTGGGCGGAAAATCAGCCAATATTATCTTTGCAGATGTCGATCTCAAAGCCGCTGTCGAGCGCGGTGTGCGACATTGTTTCGAAAATGCCGGTCAATCGTGCAACGCGCCGACGCGGATGCTTGTCGAGGCATCGGCTTACGATGAAGCGGTCGCGATGGCAGCGCGTGTTGCATCCACAGTCAAGCTGGGCGATCCAAAAGACAAGGGACCGCATCTGGGGCCCGTGGTCAGCAAGCTGCAATATGACAAGATCCAGCGACTGATTCAGGTCGGCATCGACGAAGGTGCCATTCCCGTCGCAGGCGGCGTCGGACGTGCGGACGTGTTCGACTGTGGCTATTATGTCAAACCCACTGTCTTTGCGGGCGTTCACAACAAGATGGCTATCGCGCAGGAGGAAGTGTTTGGACCGGTGCTTGTCATGATCCCGTTCACCGATGAAGCCGACGCCATCGCCATTGCCAATGACTCGCCTTATGGTCTTGCCGGCTATGTACAGAGCGGCGACATTGACCGCGCCCGGCGTGTCGCAGGCAAAATCCGTGCGGGTAGTGTGCACATCAACGGCGCGGGTCAGGATTATGGCTCTCCCTTTGGCGGATACAAGCAATCAGGCAATGGTCGCGAATGGGGTGCGTTTGGACTTCATGACTTTCTTGAGGTCAAAGTGGTCAATGGTTTTTACCCGGCATGAAGCTAACTGACATCAAGACGTTTGTTGTCGGCAATCCTCCGCCCCATTTCGGTGGGCGTTATTTTGTCTTCGTCAAGCTGACGACCGACACCGGTGTTTCGGGGATCGGTGAAGCCTATTGCGTGCCGTTCGACCCGCATCTTGTTGCAAAAATGATCAAGGATGTTTTTGCGCGCTATGCAGCGGGCAATGATCCGCACGACATCGAAACGCTGTGGCGGCGGGTCTATTCGAGCGGCTTTACCCAGCATCCCGACCTGACACTGATGGGCGTCCTGAGCGCGCTTGAAATGGCGTGCTGGGACATTATCGGCAAGGAAGCGAACAAGCCGGTTTACAAATTGCTTGGCGGGCAAGTGCATGAACGGCTGCGCGCTTATACATATATTTACCCTCGCCCCGATGACACAAGCGATGTCTATCACGACCCCGACCTCGCGGCGGAACGGGCAGTCGACTATCTGGCGCATGGCTTTACGGCGCTGAAGTTTGACCCGGCGGGGCCATACTCGGTATTTGACGGGCGGCAGTTATCTCTCGAAGCGCTCGATCTGAGCGAGCGTTTTGCGGCAAAGCTGCGCGATGCCGTTGGCACCAAAGCCGATCTGTTATTTGGCACGCACGGGCAAATGACTGCAGCCGGAGCCATCCGGCTTGCCAAACGGCTGGAGCCTTATGATCCGCTCTGGCTCGAAGAACCCGTGCCGCCCGATGCGCCCGATGAAATGGCGAAAGTCGCGCGCGCGACCAGTATCCCGATTGCAACCGGTGAGCGCCTGACCACAAAATATGATTTCGCTCGTCTGCTCAAAGCGGGCGCCGCGGCAATATTGCAGATGAACCTGGGGCGCGTCGGTGGCATTCTCGAAGCCAAGAAGATTGCGGGCATGGCCGAAGTTCATCATGCCCAGATCGCGCCGCATTTATACTGTGGCCCTGTCGTTGGCGCCGCCAATATCCAGATTGCGACGTGTTCGCCCAATTTCCTGATACTCGAAAGCATCGAGACATGGGGCGGATTCCACAGCGAAATTCTGAAATCGCCGATCCAGTTCGAAGATGGCCATGTCATTCCGCCCACTGCCCCGGGCCTTGGCGTTGAACTAGACGAAGCGGTAGCAGACGCCAATCCTTACACCGGGACCATGCTCCACCTCGAAATGACCCAGCATCCGGTCAGATGAGCGACGAATTTGACTATGTTATTGTTGGCGCCGGGACTGCCGGATGCGTGGTGGCCAACCGGCTGTCGGCAGGCGGCAAAACGCGCGTCCTGCTGCTCGAAGCAGGTGGATCGGATCGCACAGTCTGGATTCAGCTGCCGATCGGCTATGGCCGCACTTTCTTCGATCCCCGAGTCAACTGGATGTATGATACGCAAGCCGTGCCAGGGCTGAACGGGCGCACCAGCTATTGGCCGCGTGGCAAGGTGATCGGCGGATCAGGCTCGATCAACGCGATGGTCCATGTCCGTGGCCAGCCGCATGATTTCGATGACTGGGCAGCGGCCGGCAACAGCGGATGGGGTTGGGATGATGTTCTGTCCTATTTCATCAAGTCAGAGGATCATGACCACGGCAGCGGCGACTGGCACGGGGCAGGCGGACCACAGCATGTCACGGATATTTCGTCGCGCGCGCATCCGCTTTGCCGGACGTTTGTTGAAACCGGCGAAGCACTCGGTTTTGTGGCCACGCCTGATTTCAACGGTGCGCAGCCCGAAGGGGTCGGCATCTTCCAGATCAATACGCGCAAAGGGCGGCGGGCCTCCACGGCGAGCGAATATCTGCGGCCTGCCCTGAAGGGCGGCACTGTCGAACTGCGCACCAAAGCGCACGCGACGCGCCTTCTTTTCGAAGGAAAGCGTGCGGTTGGCGTCGAATACCGGCACGGCAACGAGATCAAGCAGGCGCGGGCATCGCGTGAAGTGATTCTGTGCGGAGGCGCGATCAATTCACCACAGCTGTTACAGCTTTCGGGTATTGGCGATGGCACTTTGCTTCGGTCGCTTGGTATCGCTCCCTTGATCAACGCTAAAGCAGTGGGGCAAAATCTGCAGGACCATCTTGCGGTCAGCTATTTCTACAAAACGTCCGTGCCGACGCTCAATGACGAGCTTGGCCCGCTCAGAGGCAAGATCAAGGCTGGTCTGCACTATCTCCTCAATCGTGGTGGCCCGTTGTCGATGAGCGTTAATCAGGGCGGCGGGTTCGTCCGCAGCGCACCCGATCAGCCGCGCGTCAATTTACAGCTCTATTTCAGTCCGGTGAGCTACACCAAAAGCCCCTTGTCCGAGCGCAAACTACTCAATCCCGACCCTTTTTCGGCGTTCCTGCTTTCGTTCAACAGCTGCCGCCCAACGAGCCGGGGGCATTTGCAGATTAGGTCACCCGATCCTTTCGCATATCCGCTGATCCAGCCCCATTATCTCTCGACCGATCACGACGTGGCAGAGGCGCGTGCCGGCGTTCGGTTGCTTCGCGCGCTGGCGGCACAGGCGCCACTTGCCGACGTCATTACCGAGGAGCTGATGCCCGGCGCGCTTCTTCAAAGTGACGATGACCTGCTGATCGATTTCCGCAGCCGCGCTGACACGGTTTATCATCCAAGCTCGACGTGCCTGATGGGGCCGAATGCGGCAACATCGGTTGTCGATGCCCGCCTTCGTGTTCACGGCATTGACGGCTTGCGCGTCGTTGATGCCTCAATCTTTCCCAACATCACGTCTGGCAACATCAACGCGCCGACCGTGATGGTGGCAGAAAAGGGCGCAGCAATGATCCTCGAAGACGCACGTTGCCGCAAATCTGACACGTAAATTTCCTTTACCGGTTGCGCCAACTGCAGGACGGCATACAATGCATTCTCGGGAGAGGGGATGTATGTCGAGCCAAACCAAAATCGACCTCCGGCAATTGCCGCCGCTCAAGGCGCTCAAGGGGTTTGAAGCCGCAACGCGTCGCCAGAGTATTCGTGATGCCGCCGACGAGTTGTGCCTGACCCATCCTGCGGTCAGCCATCAGGTTCAGCTTATCGAGGATGCGCTTGGCGTCCAGTTGTTTGCGCAAAGCGGTCGCCACATCATTTCGACCGAAGAAGGCCGCGTGCTTTACCCCTATGTTCGGGCAGCGTTTGAATCGCTGATCGAAGGCGTGGAGGCCGTTCACCGAAACACGCTCGACAAGCCGCTGCGCGTGCAAACCTATGTGACGGCATCGATCCGCTGGCTGGCAAAGCGTGTGCCGTTGTTTCTGCAGGAAAATCCCAAGGTGAAACTGACGCTCAGCACGTGCGCGGTCGAGTGGGAATTCGACGAGGTTCACGCCGACGTTGGCCTCGTCTATTGCGAAACAGTGCCTGATCCCGCCCGGTACCACTGGGTACCGCTGTTCGAATATAGCCTGTTTCCCGTATGCAGCCCAGCGCTGGCGACCAAGATGGGGGCTAAGCCCAAACCTGCTGACCTGCTCGATCAGCCGCTCGTCGCGATTTATACCGAAGTGCGTAATTGGGAGACGTGGTTTGCGTCAACGGGTCTCGAATTCGATCCGGCGTTGCCACATATGGTTGTTGACACGCTCGCGGTCGCGCTCGAAATGGCGCTCGACGGCGAGGCCATCGCGCTCGTCAACGGCCCTTTTGTTGATCAGGATCTCGCGAGCGGGCGACTTGTTAAGCCCGTCGATGACCGTGCGGTTTGTCCGGGTGAATGGGGCCTGATCTGTCGCAAGGACATGAAAGAAAATGTGCGGGTACGGACGTTTATGGACTGGGTGGCCGGACACGCAACGGCAATCGTTTAACCTTACCGCTTTGGCACAACCTCATAGCCCGGTGCTTCGGGTTCGTCGTCGACCATTTCTGCGGGAAAGCCGGTACCGAGCACTTTGATCCCCAGAGGTTCCTCATATCGGCGAATGATGTTGGGGCTATGTTCGCGGGGGCCAAAGCGCGCTTCGCCGTCCTTGAAGATGCTTACGATCAGCGGTGATAGCTCAACCGGCACCTGATGCTGCTGCGCGATTGCGTCGAACAGCCCGACATCCTTGCTGACAAGGTCCATCGTAAAGTTGATGTCGCGGCTGCCATTCAGGATCACCTGACTTTCAGTTTCGTGGACAAAGCTATTGCCTGACGAAATGCGGATCGCCTCGTAGGTGGTATTCATGTCCATCCCTGCCGCCTTGCACACTGTCAGCGCTTCGGCGAGTGCAACAAGGTGGACGGTGCAGAGATAGTTGGTCATCACTTTCAATTGCGATGCCGTGCCGAGCGGTCCGGTATGAAGGATGCGGCGGCCCATTGTCGTGAGGATGGGCAGCACGAAATCGAAAGCCTCGCGCTTGCCGCCGGCGAAGATCGCGATATTGCCTGTGTCGGCGCGGTGACAGCCACCCGACACCGGGCATTCCATCATCATCGCGCCCCGCGCTTCGACCAGTGCGCCAAGGCGGATGATCTCGCTATGATCGGTCGTGCTCATCTCGAGCCAGACCTGACCCGGTCGCATGACTTGAAGAAAGCCATCATTGCCCTCTGCCACCGCAGCGCTGGCTGCAGGAGAGGGCAAGCAAGTGATGATCAAATCAACGGCTTCGCCCAGCGCCTTCGGTGTCGCTGCGGTGACTGCGCCCTTGGCGACAAAATCGGCGACCAGTGCATCATCCAGATCGCGGACGGTGACATCATGGCCGTTGCGAATGAGACTCCCCGCCAGCTTTCCGCCAACATTACCGAGCCCGATAAAACCAATTTTCATGACGCCAACTAAATCGTTCGAGAATAAACGCCACAATTGAAAGTTTTGGCATTAATCCTGAAATTTTTTGAGCCAATCCGCCGTAAATCCTAATTTGTGCAACGTTGAGCATTCGCCCTAACTTCCGAACATGTCAGTTATCGAGCACATAGAGTTATGATGAAAGCAAGTGCGCGGGTCGTGATTATCGGGGGCGGCATCATGGGCGCGTCGCTGCTCTATCATCTGGCCGAACTTGGCTGGACGGATTGCATGCTGATCGAAAAGGACGAACTCACGTCGGGCTCGACATGGCACGCAGCGGGGCAGTGTCCGAGTATTACGGGCAGCTATAATCTGGCGAAAATCCATGCCTACAGCAACGATCTCTATCCCCGGCTGGAGGGGCTGACGGGGCAATATGTCAGCTGGCACAAATCGGGCGGTATCCGCCTTGCGACCAACGAGCGCGAGCTGGCGTGGTTCAAATACATCCATGGCTATTCCAAGATCATCGGGTTCGACATGGAGATTATCCCGCCCGAGGAAATCCGCCGCATCAATCCGTTCCTGACGACCGAAGGCGTGATCGCTGGGGCCTATACAACGGGCGATGGCCATGCGGACCCATCTGGTCTGTGCAATGCGATGGCAATCGGCGCAAAGAACTTGGGCGCGACGATTGTCCGCAAGACGCTGGTGACAGGCCTGACCCAATTGCCGACCGGCGAATGGGACGTGATCACTGACCAAGGCACAGTGCGTGCTGAAATCGTTGTGAACGCAGCGGGGTGCTATGCGCGGCAGGTCGCGCAGATGGCGGGGATCGATATCCCAGTGACCAATATGGAGCATCATTATGTCGTCACCGATCCGATCCCGGCGTTCATGGAGCGGGACGAAGAAATTCCCGTCATGCGCTGCCCCCATGTTTCGGGCTATTTCCGGCAAGAGCAGAAGAGCGGGCTGATCGGCGTCTATGAGAGCACAGGGTTGGCGGAGGCGTGGGCTCCTCGCGGCGGACATCCGGAGTGGGACTCGACCAGCGAACTCTTCCCAGAAGATTTGGAGCGCATTGCGCCTTGGCTTGAACGCGCGATTGAGCGGATGCCGATTTTTGGCGAAGTCGGTCTCCGGCGGTTCGTCAATGGCGCGATTCCGCATACGCCCGACGGCGGGCCACTGCTCGGGCCAGCGACGGGCCTCAAGAATTTCTGGCATTGTTGCGGCACATCTTTCGGTATCGCGCAGGGTGGCGGTTCGGGCAAATATCTCGCGCAGTGGATGGTTTACGGTGACGCGGATATCAACATGACCGAATTCGATCCGCGCCGGTACGGGTCGTATGCGGATGAGGATTATAGCCGGGAAAAGGTGTTTCTCGATTACCGCCTGACCTTCACCACGCGGTTGCCCGGCGAGGAAGAGCCCGACGCGCGCCCGCAAAAAACGAGTGCGCTTTATGCGTCACTCAAGGCGGCGGGCGCGGTGTTTGGGGAGACTTTCGGTTGGGAACGGCCGAAGTATTTCGCGCTCGATGGCGCAGCGGAGGAAGGCGGCTATCAGCGCACCAACAGCTTTGACGCGGTTGCGGGCGAGGTGAAAGCGGTTGCCGAGCGCGTTGGCGTGCTCGATCTTTCGGGCTTTGCCAAATATGATGTGACGGGGCCAGATGCGGAGGAGTTCCTCAACCGCATTTGCGCCAACCGGATGCCCAAGAAACCGGGCGGGATTGGCCTTGTCCATCCGCTGTCCGTGCAAGGCCGCATTTACGGCGAAATGACGGTGACGCGCTTTGCCGACGATCATTTTTACTGCCTCTCCGCTGCCGCCGCCGAACAGCGTGACTGGGATTTGCTGATCCAGAGCAAATTGCCGAGCGAGGATGTGACGATCCGCAACCTGACGTTGGACCTCGGCGTGTTGGTGATGAACGGCCCGCGCTCACGCGATGTGCTGGTGAAGCTCACCGAGGCGGACTTGAGCAATGAAGGCTTTCGCTGGTTAAGCGGGCAGGAGATTACAATCGCGGGCATCAATATGCGGGCATTGCGTGTTTCCTATGCAGGCGAGCTCGGCTGGGAATTGCATCCGGCGATGGACGATCTGGCCGCGCTATATGACGCAGTGTGGGACGCGGGGCAGGCATTCGGTATCGTAAACTACGGGCTTTACGCGGCCAATACGATGCGGATCGAAAAGGGTTACAAGGCTTGGGGGTCTGAACTCACCAACGAACTCACGATGATTGAAGCCGATATGCCGCGCTTCATCAACTTCAAGAAGGAGGATTTTGTCGGCAAGCTGGCGACGCTCGACGCGCCGGATCGGTTCCGGATTGTCTACGGTGAAGTGGACGCGACAAATGTCGATGTGCGCGGGGCTGAGCCTTGCTTGGTGGGCGAAAAATGCATCGGCCTGACGACATCGGGCGGCTACGGCCACCGCACGGCCAAGAGCCTGTTCTTCGCCTGTGTGCCGATTGAAAACGCCGCGCCGGGTTCGCGTTTCGACATCTACCTACAAGGCGAACGACGCGTGGCAACGGTGCTCGAACACCCCGCCTATGATCCTGATAACGCCAAGATGAAGGTCTGACCTCGTGGCCGAACTCCCCAAAAAGGCAAAGGTCGTCATCATCGGAGGCGGTGTGATCGGCTGCTCCATTGCCTATCACCTGACCAAGATTGGCTGGGATGATATTGTGTTGCTCGAACGCAAGCAACTCACGAGTGGCACGACATGGCATGCGGCGGGGTTGGTGGGGCAGCTTCGCCCGTCGATCAACATGACCAAACTCGCCAAATATACCGGCGAACTTTATCGCGGGTTAGAAGCCGAAACGGGGCAGGCGACCGGATACCGGCAATGCGGCTCGATCTCGATGGCTACCAATATGGAGCGTTTTGAGGAACTGAAACGCAGCGCCTCGATGGCCAAGGTGTTTGACCTGCCGGTCCATGTCGTGACGCCGGAGGAGATCAGGGAACGTGCGCCGATCGTCAATGTCGATGACGTCGTGGGCGGTATCCACATTCCAAGTGACGGTTATGCCAATGCGGTCGATATCACACAGGCTCTGGCCAAGGGCGCGCGGACCGGCGGGGCGCGGATATTCGAAAATACTAAGGTTACAAAAATCCGGCACAACGGCGACCGCGTTACAGGGGTCGAGACAGCCGAGGGACAGATCGACGCGGATTACATTGTCATTTGCGGTGGCATGTGGACACGTGACTTGGCTGCGAGCATCGGTGTTGCGGCCCCGCTCCATGCCTGTGAACATTATTATGTTCTGTTTGAAGGCGTGGAGGGGCTTGACGCAAGCCTACCCGTGCTGCGCGACTACGACTATTGCGGTTATTACAAGCATGATGCGGGCAAATTGCTCGTTGGTGCGTTTGAACCCAATGCCCGGCCTTGGGGTATGAACGGAATTTCCGAAGATTTCTGCTTTGATGAAATCGCCGGTAGTTTCGAACATTTCGAACCGGTGCTGATCGATGCCATGCGGCGGGTGCCCGCACTGGAAAAGGCAGGAATCCAGAAATTCTTCTGTGGCCCGGAAAGCTTCACGCCCGACGTGCGCTATCATCTTGGCGCGGCGCCCGAACTGAAAGGGTGCTTCGTCGCGGCGGGGCTCAATTCGATAGGCCTGCAATCTGCCGGTGGCGTCGGCAAAGTGATGGCCGACTGGATTCGCGACGGTATCCCGCCCGCTGACCTGTGGTCGGTGGACATCCGCCGGAACATGCCGTTTCAGGTCAACCGCAAATATCTTCGCGAACGGGTGAGCGAGAGTCTCGGCTTGCTCTACGCGACGCATTATCCGTTCAAACAATATGAAACCGCGCGTGGTGTCCGCAAATCGCCAATTTATGACCGGCTGGTCGCAGCAGGCGCCTGTCACGGTGAGGCGTTCGGATGGGAACGGCCCAATTGGTACGGCGAACCCGGCAGCACGCCGAAGTATGCGTATAGCTATGGTCGCCAGAACTGGTTCGAAGCGAGTGCATCCGAATGCAAAGCTGTGCGTGAAGCGGTCGGCCTGTTCGACCAAAGCTCCTTTGCCAAATTCCGGCTGGAGGGTCGTGACGCGATGGCCGTCCTCAACCGGGTCTGCGCCAATGATGTCGATGTCGCACCGGGCAAGCTCGTTTACACGCAGTGGCTCAACGAGAAGGCCGGGATCGAAGCCGATCTGACTGTAACGCGTCTGTCCGAAACCGCCTATTTGATTGTCACAGGCGCTGAGACTGAAACCAAGGACTTTGATTGGCTCAAGCGCCACACGCCCGAAGACGCGCACGCCGTGCTGACCAATGTCAGTTCGGGCATCGGCGTCATTTCGATCATGGGGCCCAATGCACGTTCACTTCTCCAATCACTTAGTCCCAACGATTTGTCGCATGAGGCTTTTCCATTCGCCACGTCTCGCGAGATCGAGCTAGGCTATGCCATCGTCCGCGCCTCACGCATCACTTATGTCGGTGAGCTTGGCTGGGAACTCTATATCCCGACCGAGTTTATGACCGGCGTCTATGACGAGATCGTTGCGGCGGGTGCAGCTTACGGCCTGAAGCATTGTGGCTATCACGCGCTCAATTCGCTGCGGATGGAAAAGGGATATCGCCACTGGGGCCATGATATCACGGATGAGGACACGCCGCTTGAGGCGGGTCTCGGCTTTGCAGTGAAAATCGACAAAGCGGATGGTTTTATCGGGCGCGAGGCGCTGCTCGCCCAAAAGGAGGCAGGTCTCAAACAACGCCTTGTGCAGTTTCTGCTGAAATCGCCCGAGCCCTTGCTCTATCACAATGAACCGATCTGGCAGGGTGACCGGATCGCGGGATACATCCGCTCGGGCATGTATGCCCATACGCTCGGCGCGGCGTGCGGGCTTGGCTATATTGATGCAGCGGACGGCGGCATGGTCGGGCCGATTGGTGCCGATGACTATGAAATCGAAATAGCGGGCGTCCGTCATCCTGCCACGGCTTCGCTCAAACCGATGTTCGACCCCAGCAACGCCCGGATTAAAATCTGATGCCCGAAACGCAAGCCGACATGATGAACCGCCTCGCCGCGAACACGCGCGTCGGCTACAGCTTTGATCAGGAATTTTACGCCAGTGATGCTGTGTTCAAGGCCGATATGGACCGCGTCATAAGCCAGAAGTGGCACTTGGCCGGGCATGTGTCGCGGGTCCCGAACAAGGGCGATTACTTCCTGTTCAGGATCGGTGTCGAACAGATCATCATCATCCGCGAAAATGCCGATCACGTTCGCGCTTTTTTCAACGTCTGCCGTCACCGTGGGTCGACAATCTGTCAGGCCGACAGCGGCAATGCGCCGCGTTTGGTTTGCCCCTATCACGCCTGGACGTTCGGCCTTGATGGCCGGTTGATCGCCGCACGGCTTATGCCCGGGGATTTCGACAAGGCTGACAACAGCCTGTTCGCCTGTCACATTCGCGTCTTCCACGGCCTGATCTTCATCAACATGAGCGAGGAGGAACCCGCCGATTTCGACGCGACCTTTGGCGATATGGGCGCGATCCTCGACTATCACGGGATCGCCGACGCACGGATCGCGCATGCAGGCAGTTACCCGACGACCGCCAACTGGAAACTGGTCATCGAGAATTTCTTCGAATGCTATCACTGCGTGCCTTCGCATCCCGAATTCTGTTCGATGCATGCGGTGGACTCGATTGTGGCAGTCGGCGCGGGGCCGAGTTCTGGGCCGGCCGAAGCTGTCGCCAGCTTCGCACCCAAACTGAAGGCTTGGGAAGAAAGCGCAGCCGCGCTTGGCCGCCCCGTCGGCATGATCGATGAACCGCCGGAGAGCAGTCATTTGCGCCTGCTGATGCACCGGATGAACAAGCCGGGCTTTGCAGCCGAAACGCAGGATGGTGCTGCACCCGCGCCGCTGATGGGCAAACGCATGCAGCCTGATGGCGGGCGGATGCATTTGAGTTTCAGCCCGTTCAGCCAGATTGTTGCCGACGATCATTTCGCGATCCTGTTCCTCTTCACCCCGCGCGCAGCGTTGCAGACGGACGTCGAGATGATTTGGCTGGTCGATGGCCGCGCGACCGAGGCCGAGGTCGATGTCGAAAAGATGATCTGGGGTTATCACGCCACCACCACGCAGGACAAACTGATTACCGAAAATAATCAGTCGGGCATCATGTCCAGTCGCTATCGCCCGGGGCGCTATTCGGATCAGGAAGGCAGCGTGATCAACTTCCAGAAATGGTATTTGGGGCAGTTCGGTCTGTACAGGGCGGGCTGACAACGCGATCCGCGCGGTCGTTTCAAAACCCGACGAATACCGTCGCCTCGCCGACCGACTTGCGCTCGGATACCACGGCGTTGGCGGGAAAAGTCCCATCGGGCCAGCCCAGCGCGATACTTTTCATGATAATCTGATCATCCGCAATCCCGGCATGTTCACGAACAATGGGCGATTGCATGATGCCTTGGCTGTTGATGACGGCGCCAAGGCCGCGCGACCATGCCGCATTGACAAGCGCGGTTGCCACGGCACCGCAATCGAACGGTGTATCGTCGCTGCCGTCCAGCACTTTGTCATAAGTGATGATTACACATACGGGTGTGTCAAACTGACGAAAACCGCGCATCACCCAGTCCTGCCGCCGGTCCTTGTCAGCACGCTCGATACCCATCGCGGAGAAAAGCTGTTTGGCGACGCCAATCTGGCGCTCGCGGTGCGGCCCAGCAAAGGCGTCACCAGTGCGGAATTCGCGCGATTGCGGCACGCCCGCCACCATCCGCTCGGTATTGCCGGCCCGAATGCGATCAAGCGGCTCGCCGGTGACCACATAGAAATTCCACGGCTGCGTATTCATTGATGATGGCGCGCGCATCGCCAGTTCGATGACTTCCTCGATCAGCGATCGGGGGACAGGATCGGGTTTGTAGCCCCGGATGCTCCGTCGTCCGAGAATGACGTCGTCAAACTGCATGTGGGGCCTTTTCATTCGCTGCGTTGACGTCGGTCAGAATGGAAAACGCTCTTAAAACCAAAACCACAAGTTTATTCAACTGACTCCACCAATTCTCCGATCCGCCCGACCATCTCGTCGATATGCGCCTTTTCCAAAATCAATGGCGGCGAAAGCGCAATGATATCACCTGTTGCGCGTACGAGCAGTCCGTTATCGAAGCATTTGTGAAACAGTTCCATCGCGCGTTTGCCCGGCGCGCTTGGGCGGGGTTCAAGCTCGATCCCTGCGACAATCCCCATATTGCGGATGTCGATGATGTGGCGCTTGCCGCGCAAGCTGTGGACGGCGTCTTCCCAATAGGCGTGGAGATTGCCCGCGCGCTCGAACAGGCGTTCGGATTTATAGAGATCAAGCGTCGCAAGCCCCGCGGCCGCGGCGAGCGGATGCCCCGAATAGGTATAGCCGTGGAACAGTTCGATCCCTTCTGGCCCGCCTTCGACAACGGTGTCGTGGATATGACGGCTCACCGCGACTGCCCCCATTGGCACAGCAGCATTGGTCAGTCCTTTGGCCATGCAGATGATGTCGGGGGTCACGCCCAATGTTTCCGCTGCCGTCGCGCCACCAATCCGGCCAAAGGCCGTAATGACTTCGTCGAAGATCAGGACGATGCCGTGTTTGGTGCAAATCTCGCGCAGCTTTTCGAGATAGCCGGTCGGCGGGATCAGCACACCGGTGGACCCGGCCATTGGCTCGACAATGACAGCAGCAATGGTTTCCGCGCCGTGCAGGGCGACGATCCGCTCAAGCTCTTCGGCCAGATGCCCGCCCCACGCCGGTTGTCCGCGCGTAAACGCGTTGTGCGCAAGGCTGTGTGTGTGGGGCAGATGATCGACACCAGCCAGCAACGTGCCGAACTGGCGCCGGTTGTTGACGATGCCGCCGACTGAAATCCCGCCAAAGCCAACACCATGATAGCCGCGCTCGCGCCCGATTAGGCGGGTTCGCGTGCCCTCACCACGCGCGCGCTGATAGGCGATTGCGATCTTTAGTGCAGTGTCGACTGATTCGGACCCCGAACCGGTGAAAAATATCCGATCAAGGTTCTCGGGCATCAGCGCGGCAAGCCGTGACGCCAGCTCGAAAACAAGAGGGTGGCCAACCTGAAAGGCCGGGCCGAAGTCCAGCTCGCGTGCCGTCTTGCAGATCGCCTCGACAATGGGGGCACGACAATGGCCGGCATTGACACACCACAGCCCAGCCGTGCCGTCGAGCAGTTGCTGACCATCGCTGCTGGTATAGTGCATGTCTTTTGCGCTGGTCAGGAGACGCGGTGTCGCCTTGAATGCCCGGTTGGCGGTAAACGGCATCCACAGTGCCGCTAGCGGATCATTTTCGAGTCTCATCATCCTCGATGATGCGGCGCGCCGAAGAATTTTCAGAATGAAAATCTTGTCGGGATTGGAAAATTTATTGGGGGGAATATGCGACGGAACGGATCGCCTGATAATCTACCGGTCCATCAATAGTATTCAGCAACAATCACGCACATTATCGGTCTAAGCGCTATACTCCGAATATTAAATTGCCGCGGAATCTGAATTTGCTTGATCCTGATATGCCCGCTCCGGAAACCCCCGTCCCGGAAACCATTGTGACGCTCGAGCGGATCGAGGAGCGGCTGCGCTGGTTGTCGTCATGGACGATACACAACGCCAATCACTTGCGCGAAAGCCGTGACGGCGTGAAAGTCGGCGGGCATCAAGCGTCCTGCGCATCGATCACGGCGATAATGACCGCGCTCTATTTCCATGCGCTCCGCCCCAATGACAAGGTTGCGGTCAAGCCCCACGCCGGCCCGGTGCTCCACGCCATCCATTATCTTCTCGGGTCACAATCGATCGAGCAGTTGCAGGCCTATCGTGGCTTTGGTGGTGCGCAAAGTTATCCCAGCCGGACAAAAGACGTCATTCCGGTTGATTTTTCGACGGGGTCCGTCGGGCTTGGCGTCGCGATAACGGCTTTTGCCAGCCTGGTTCAGGATTATCTGATTGCGCATGGCTCGCTGGACGAGAGCGATGCAGGGCGGATGATCGCGCTGATGGGCGATGCTGAGCTTGACGAGGGCAATATCTACGAATGCCTGATCGAAGGGTATAAGCATGACATTCGCAATTGCTGGTGGATCGTCGATTATAACCGCCAGTCGCTCGATGCGACGACAGCCGACCGCATGTTTCGGCGGTTCGATGACATTTTTGAAACCTGTGGATGGCGCGTTGTCACGCTCAAGCACGGCAAGTTGCAAGAAGCCGCATTTGCCGAGCCCGGTGGCGAGCAATTGCGCGAATGGATCGATACCACACCCAATGCCGAGTTTGCCGCGCTGACATACCAGGGCGGTGCTGCATGGCGGGCACGGCTGATCGACGATATTGGCAAGCAAAAGGGCGTCAAGGCGCTGCTCGCGACACGCGATGATGATACGCTCGCTCGATTGATGACCAACCTCGGCGGCCATTGCATCGCGACGCTGTGCGAAGCCTTTGACGCGGCGACGGGTGAGACGCCGACGCTGTTCATCGCGTATACGGTCAAGGGCTACGGCCTGCCTTTTGCGGGTCACAAAGACAATCATTCGGGGCTGATGACCCCAACGCAGATCGAGAGTTTTCGCGATCAGCTCGGTATCCGCAGCGGCGAGGAATGGACACCTTGGGCGGGGCTGGGCGACAATATTGCACCGACCGTCCGCGCGCAGGTCGAGGCTTGCACGATCGCTCGTCGTAAATCAGTCACCAGCGCGCTGACTTTCGACGTGCCAGCCATTGCAACACCCGATGGCGATGCGCAGTCGACGCAGGCCGCGTTCGGCAAAATCCTGCTGGAAATCGCAAAGTCGGACACGTCGTTTGCCGACCGCATTGTGACAACGTCGCCCGACGTCACGGTCTCAACCAATCTTGGCGCATGGGTGAACCAGCGCGGCCTGTTCCGGCGCAGCGAACTGGCCGATGTGTTTCGCGCGGCCAAAATCCCCTCAGCGCAGAAATGGGGCGGCAGTGGCGCGGGCCAGCACGTTGAACTGGGCATTGCGGAGAATAACCTGTTCCTCAACCTCGCGGCGTTCGGTCTGGCGGGCGCGCTGTTTGGTGAACGGCTGCTGCCGATCGGAACTGTCTATGATCCGTTCATTGCGCGCGGGCTCGATGCGCTCAATTACGCCTGTTATCAGGACGCACGCTTCCTGCTGGTCGCTACACCATCGGGTGTGACGCTTGGCGCAGAAGGCGGCGCGCACCAGTCGATCAATCCGCCGCTGATCGCGATGGGTCAGCCGGGCCTGCGGCATTACGAGCCTGCGTTTGCCGATGAACTGGCGCTGCTCATGGCGGAGAGTTTCCGGTTGATACAGGCCGAAGAGGGGGAGTCAGTCTATCTGCGCCTGACCACGCGCGTGATCGATCAAGCTGTGCGCGAGAATGATGACTGGCGGCAGGGAGCGATTGCAGGTGGATATTGGTTGCGCGAACCTGCGCCCGGTGCCGATGCCGCCATCATATTTTCGGGCGCGATTGCACCCGAAGCTTTGGCCGCATGGGTAGCAATAGCCGAAGACTTGCCCGGTATCGGTCTGCTCAATGCCACGTCCCCGACATTGCTCCATCGCGGGTGGAGCGCGGCGCACCGGGCGCGCTGGACATCATCCAACGCCGGGCGCTCGCACATCGAACAGCTGCTCGCGCCGCTGGACCCCAATGCCCGTCTCGTTACAATTCTTGACGGTGCCCCTGCGGCACTTAGCTGGATTGGCGGCGTCTGCGGCCACCGCGTCAGCCCGCTTGGCACCGAGCGCTTTGGTCAGACCGGCGATCTGCCTGATCTTTATCATAACCATCGCCTCGACAGCGCGGCCATTGTCGATGCAACCGCAGAACTACTGCTGCGACGCGATTTTAGAACCGTTCCTGAAAGTGGGATTTTAACATCATGAAGACCCGCGCCGCCGTTGCTTTCGAAGCCAAGAAGCCGCTCGAAATCGTCGAACTTGATGTTGAAGGGCCAAAGGCGGGCGAGGTTCTCGTCGAAATCATGGCCACGGGGATTTGCCATACCGACGCCTACACGCTCGACGGATTAGATTCGGAAGGGATTTTTCCCAGCGTGCTCGGCCATGAAGGGGCAGGGATCGTGCGCGAAATCGGCGCGGGCGTGACGACCATTGCGGTCGGCGATCATGTTATCCCGCTTTACACCCCCGAATGCCGCCAGTGTAAAAGCTGCCTCAGCGGCAAGACCAACTTGTGCACTGCGATCCGCGCGACGCAGGGCAAGGGGCTGATGCCCGACGGGACATCGCGGTTCAGTTACAAAGGGCAGACCATCTTTCATTATATGGGCTGTTCGACGTTCAGCAATTTCACCGTTCTCCCCGAAATCGCGGTGGCGAAAATCCGCACCGATGCGCCCTTCAACAGCGCTTGCTACATCGGCTGCGGCGTCACGACCGGGGTGGGCGCGGTGGTGAACACGGCCAAGGTTCAGCCGGGCGACAATGTCATCATATTCGGCCTTGGCGGCATTGGCCTGAATGTGCTGCAAGGCGCACGGATGGCAGGCGCGAACATGATTGTCGGCGTCGACATCAATCCTGACCGCGAGGCATGGGGCAAGAAATTCGGCATGACGCACTTCGTCAATCCCAAGACCGTGGACGGCGATCTTGTCGCGCATCTTGTCGCGCTGACCGATGGTGGCGCGGATTACACGTTCGACTGCACCGGCAATACAGATGTGATGCGACAGGCGTTGGAAGCCTGTCACCGCGGCTGGGGCACCAGCATCATCATTGGCGTCGCCGAAGCGGGCAAGGAAATCAGCACGCGTCCGTTCCAGTTGGTCACCGGGCGCAATTGGCGCGGCACGGCATTCGGCGGGGCGAAAGGTCGGACGGATGTGCCGAAAATCGTCGACTGGTATATGAACGGCAAGATCGAAATCGACCCGATGATCACGCACACGTTGACATTGGACGAAATCAACAAAGGGTTCGATCTGATGCATGCGGGCGAATCAATCCGTAGCGTGGTGGTGTTTTGACGATGAGCCTCGATGTCATTCTGGACCGTCACAAAGCGTGTGAAGGCGCACTGCTCCCGATCTTGAATGACGTGCAGGCCGAATTCGGTTTCGTCAGCAATGACGCGATGCGTGCCATTGCGCTGGCGCTCAATCTTAGCCGCGCCGAAGTCTATGGCGTGGTGAGTTTCTATCATGACTATCGCACAAGTCCTGCCGCGCATCCGGTCATCAAACTATGCCGCGCCGAGGCGTGCCAGGCGCGCGGGGTCGAAGCATTGGTCGCCGATGCCGAAGCGCTGGCGAAAGGGCGGGTTGAGATCGAAAGCGTTTATTGCCTCGGGCTATGTTCGGTTGGACCCGCTGCAATGGTCGGTCACGCGGTCCATGCGCGGCTCGATGCGTCGAAACTGGGTGCGC
>JANLSJ010000039.1:0-4661 GCA_031362355.1 Sphingomonas sp. | reverse complement strand
GGTCGGGTGGATTTCGAGCAAATCTTCGGGGTGCCATGCGACATTGGCTGTCCGCCGCGTTTGCGCGCCGACATTATAGTGGCTGAGGATGCGCCCCGTGGTGAGGAGCAGCGGAAAGCGCGGGCCGGTCTTCTCGTCGGTCGGGACATAATCGGTCACGACGAACTTGCCTTTGCCGCGGACAAAGCCATCGATGTGCATGATCGGTGTGCCCTCGGGCGCGGCGTCGTTGGCGGGCCATTGGAGCGAGCCAACTTCATCAAGCTTATGCATAGAGACACCGGCAAAACTTGGCGTCAATCTGGCAATTTCATCAAGTATTTCAGAGGCATGTGTGTAATTCCACGACAAGCCCATCGCATTGGCGAGCCCTTGCGTGACTTCCCAGTCTTCGAGGCCGTTGAGCGGAGTCATCACCTTGCGCACCGGCTGGATGCGGCGTTCGGCATTGGTGAAGGTGCCGTTCTTTTCGAGAAAGGTCGAACCCGGCAGGAATATGTGCGCGTAGTTCGCGGTTTCGTTGAGAAACAGATCGTGGACGATGACGCATTCCATCGCCGCGAGGCCCGCCGAGACATGGCGCGTGTCGGGGTCGGACTGGAGAATGTCTTCGCCCTGGATGTAAAGCGCCTTGAACACGCCATCGACCGCGGCGTCGAGCATGTTGGGAATGCGCAGGCCCGGTTCGGGATCGAGTGCAACGCCCCAATCGTCTTCGAATAGTTTACGTGCCGCCTTGTCACTGATGTGGCGATAGCCCGAGAGTTCATGCGGGAAGCTGCCCATGTCGCAGGCGCCCTGAACATTGTTCTGGCCGCGCAGCGGGTTCACGCCGACACCTCGCCGCCCGATATTGCCCGTCGCCATTGCGAGATTGGCGATGGCCATGACGGTTGATGACCCTTGCGAATGTTCGGTGACACCGAGGCCATAATAGATCGCGCCATTGCCGCCGGTCGCAAACAGATGTGCGGCGGCGCGGATCTCGACAGGATCGACGAGCGTCACCGGTTGCAACGCCTCGGGGCTGTTGCGGCTGCTCGAGACGAATTCCGCCCAATGCTGGTATTCGTCCCAGTCGCAGCGGTCGCGGATGAAGGCTTCGTCAACCAGCCCTTCGGTCACGATGACATGCGCCATCGCCGTCAGCACAGCGACGTTGGTGCCGGGACGCAGCGGCAAATGATGCGCAGCTTCGACATGCGGGGTGCGGACGATGTCGATGCGGCGCGGATCGACGACGATGAGCTTTGCGCCTTTGCGGAGGCGTTGCTTCATTCGGCTGGCAAATACGGGATGCCCATCGGTCGGGTTTGCGCCGATCAGCAGGATCACGTCGCTATCCTCGACACTGTCGAAATCCTGCGTCCCTGCGCTCGTGCCGAAGGTCGTTTTCAACCCGTAGCCCGTCGGCGAGTGACAGACGCGCGCGCAGGTATCGACATTGTTGTTGCCGAACCCGGCGCGGACGAGTTTCTGCACCAGGAACGTCTCCTCATTGGTGCAGCGCGACGATGTGATCCCACCGAGCGCCTGCTTCCCATATTTCGCTTCGATCCGGCGCAATTCGGACGCCGTGTAGGCAAACGCCTCATCCCAAGACACTTCGCGCCATGGCTGATCGATCTGCGCGCGGATCATCGGTTTGGTGATGCGTTCCTGATGCGTGGCATAGCCCCAGGCAAAGCGGCCCTTGACGCAGCTGTGGCCACGATTGGCCTTGCCATCCTTATGCGGAACCATGCGCACGACTTGTTCGCCGCGCATTTCGGCGCGGAAAGTGCACCCGACGCCGCAATAGGCGCAGGTCGTGATGACGCTGCGTTCGGGTGTGCCGATTTCGACCAGCGCCTTTTCGGTCAACGTCGCGGTGGGGCAGGCCTGAACACATGCACCGCACGATACACATTCGGACGACATGAAATCGTCGGTCGGCAGTCCCGCCGAGACTTTCGACCCAAATCCGCGCGCTTCGATGGTCAGCGCAAATGTCCCCTGCACTTCGTCACAGGCACGGACGCAGCGCGAGCAGACGATGCATTTGCTCGGGTCGAAATCGAAATAGGGGTTGGAGGTGTCTTTCGCTTGCCCCAGATGATTGTCGCCCGTGCCATAGCGGACATCGCGCAGTCCCACCGCCCCCGCCTGATCCTGCAACTCGCAATCGCCGTTCGCCGCGCACGTCAGGCAATCGAGCGGATGATCGGAGATGTAGAGTTCCATCACGCCCTTGCGCAGCTTGGCGAGGTGCGGCGTCTGGGTGCGGACGGTCATGCCGTCGGTGACAGGCGTCGTGCAGGACGCGGGCGTGCCACGCATGCCGTCAATCTCGACGAGGCACAGGCGGCACGATCCGAAACCCGCCAGATTGTCGGTCGCGCAGAGTTTGGGAATCGACGTGCCGTTTTCCGCCGCTGCGCGCATGACCGTCGTGCCGAGCGGGACCGTGGTGCTGCGCCCGTCGATGGTTAGTGTCACCGGCGCGCCGTTAGCAGGCGGTGTCCCGAAATCGGTCTGGCGCTGGTAGGTCATGCGGCGAGTCCTTGCGTAGCCGAGTATAGCGCAAAATCGTCGCGCGTGTTGAGGTTATGGAATTCTGTCGCACTGGGGACCGAGCGCGCGCCGCTGACCGTGACCCAATGTCGGAACGAGAGGTCACTTTGGCTGGCAAGATGTGCATCGAGCCGACCTGCCAGTGCGACCGGCCAAAAACCGAACAGCCATTGCCCCTCGACCACCGCCGCCACCGGCCCGACCAAAGCGCGCAAATCCGGCACCGGCAACACGTCGCATCCTGCCATCAGGATGGCATCAAACCCGTGGTTTGCTGCATGATGCAAGGCAGCGCACAACCCACCGAGTGGCCCCATATCCGGCGTTGGCCGGTCCGCGACTGAAGCGATCCCCGGCCAGTCACGACCGCAGAGGACAACAGCATCGACTTGCGGTGCCAGTGCAACACGGACATGCTCGATCAATGCTGTGCCATCGATCAATGCCACCGCTTTATCCCCGCCAAAGCGTCGCGA
Source organism: Sphingomonas sp. (assembly GCA_031362355.1). Taxonomy (GTDB): domain Bacteria; phylum Pseudomonadota; class Alphaproteobacteria; order Sphingomonadales; family Sphingomonadaceae; genus Sphingomonas_O. Next base: position 1,632 of record JANLSJ010000039.1, on the reverse strand, counting down.
TCCGCCGCCAGCGATAATGGCACCGAGAAGCCTCATGCGAAGTCCTCGGGGAAACGGTTGATCGCGCTCATCACTGGATAAGGCGTGAACCCGCCAAGTGCGCACAACGAGCCATATTTCATCGTTTCACAAAGGTCGGTGATCAGTGTCAGGTTCTCCGCGCGTCGCTCTCCAGCGATAATCCTATCCAGCGTTTCCACGCCCCGCATGCTACCAATGCGGCACGGCGTGCATTTGCCACAGCTTTCGACCGCGCAGAATACCATCGCAAAGCGCGCCTGTTTCGCCATGTCGACCGTGTCATCGAACACCACGATCCCACCATGGCCAATCAGGCCGTTGGCGTCGGTGAAGGCCTCATAATCGAACGGCAGGTCAAAATCGGCGGGCGTATGATACGCCCCCAAGGGTCCGCCGACCTGAACCGCGCGCACGGGGCACCCTGATGCTGTGCCACCACCAATGTCGTTGACAAGTTCGCCCAAAGTCACGCCGAACGCCGTCTCGAACAGGCCACCATGCTGGACGTTTCCGGCAATCTGGATCGGCATCGTTCCGCGCGACCGCCCCATGCCGTAATCAGCATAAGCCTGCGCGCCGTTCGCCATGATCCACGGCACGGCGGCAAGCGTCAGGACATTGTTGATTGCCGTCGGACAACCAAACAGCCCTTGATGCGCAGGCAGTGGTGGCTTGGCGCGCACTTCACCACGCTTGCCCTCCAAGCTATTGAGAAGTGACGTTTCCTCGCCGCAGACATAGGAACCCGCCCCCACGCGGATTTCGATCTCGAACGGCGCAATGATTTGAGCGCACAGCCGGATCGCGGCTTCCATCTTCGCAATCGCATGCGGATATTCGGAGCGGATATAGACATAGCCTTTGGTCGCCCCCGTTGCGTGGCCCGCGATCGCCATCCCCTCGATCAGCATGAAGGGGTCGCCTTCCATTATCATCCGGTCAGCGAAGGTGCCGCTGTCGCCCTCGTCGGCATTGCAGACAATGAATTTGCGGTCACCCGCCGCGCCGAGCACTGTCTGCCACTTGATTCCCGCCGGGAACCCTGCCCCACCGCGTCCACGCAGACCTGATTTGAGGATCGTCGCGCAAGTCTGGGCAGGTGTCATCGCGCGCGTGGCGTTCAGGCCGGACCAGCCACCGGTTGCGGCATAATCATCAAGGCTCAAGGGCCGCGTTTTGCCCGCACGCGCAAAGGTCAGCCGGGTCTGGCGGGCAATGAAGGGGTGGTCTTCGACCCGGCCGATGTCGGGCGCCGTGCCTGCCATGACCGCCGCTACATCGGCCACACCGACAAGACCATATCCGACGCCGTTCACCTCAACCAGCGGCTCCAACCAGTGCATCCCCCAGCTCGAAACGCGTTCGACCTCTGCACCGGCTGCAACGAACGCCGCGGCCACTGGGTCGGCTCCGCACGCAATTGCCAGTGCATCATCGGAGATCCGGACCTTCACGCCGCCGCCTCGATCAGCGCACCCAGTTTCGACGCATCGAGCCGCGCATGGACCGCGTGACCGACCATTGCAGCGGGTCCAACCGAACATAGCCCGAGGCAATAAACGCTTTCGATCTCAACCCGCCCTTTCGCCAGCGCTTCGGCATCGGCGACCA
>JANLSJ010000020.1:0-2058 GCA_031362355.1 Sphingomonas sp. | reverse complement strand
ACCTTCCATCATCACCGAGTGGTTTGCGACGCGCGGGTGGGCTCCGCGTCGACATCAATTGGAGATGCTCGATGCCGCGAATGAAAGGCGGCATGCTCTTTTGGTAGCGGCGACCGGCGCAGGCAAGACCCTCGCGGGGTTCTTGCCGACCCTGAGCGAATTGATTGCTGAACCCGCCAATGGTCTTCACACTCTCTATATCTCTCCACTAAAGGCACTCGCGGTCGATGTGCGGCGTAACTTGCTGACGCCTATCGAGGAGATGGCCCTACCCATCCGCGTCGAAACGCGGACCGGCGATACGCCTTCGGACCGCAAGCAACGGCAGCGGGTTAAGCCTCCTCACATACTGCTAACCACGCCCGAGTCGCTGTCGCTGTTGCTTAGTCATGAGGACAGCGCGCTGCTCTTTTCAACGCTCAAGCGCGTTATCGTTGACGAGGTCCATGCCTTTGCCAACGGCAAGCGCGGCGATTTGCTCTCGTTGAGCCTTGCGCGGTTGCAGACGCTCGCCCCCGATATGCAGCGCGTTGCCTTGTCGGCGACAGTCGCCGATCCCGATGACTATCGCGCCTGGCTCGCGCCCGATGGCGACATTGACCTTGTGCGGCTGGTCGAAGGCGAGGCGGCGGCGGAACCTGACCTGACGATCCTGCTCCCCGAAGGCCGCGTGCCGTGGGCGGGGCATAGCGGGCAACATGCAATCCCGCAGCTAATCGAGGAAATCGGGCGCAACAAGATCACGCTGATATTCTGCAACACGCGGTTTTTGGCTGAATTTACCTTCCAGAAGTTATGGGACGCGAACGAGCCCAAATATGCCATCGGCATCCATCACGGCTCGCTGTCGGTCGAGGCGCGGCGCAAGGTCGAGGGCGCGATGGCGGACGGCAAATTGCGCGCATTGGTTTGCACCGCCTCGCTCGATTTAGGGGTCGATTGGGGCGATGTCGATTGCGTGATCCAGATGGGCGCGCCCAAGGGGTCATCGCGGTTGTTGCAACGCATTGGGCGGTCAAACCACCGGATGGACGAACCGAGCAAAGCCATTCTCGTCCCCGGCAACCGCTTTGAATATCTGGAGGCGCAGGCGGCTTTCGATGCCGTGACCGAAGGCGTCCGCGACGGCGAGGCGTTTCAGGTCGGCAGCTATGATGTGCTGGCGCAGCATGTGATGGGCATTGCCTGCGCGGGGCCATTCGATGAGGCAGAATTGCTTTGTGAGGTGCAATCGGCGCTGCCCTATTCGGCGCTCGATGCCGCGACTTTCGCGCGGGTGATCGAGTTCATCGCCACTGGCGGCTATTCGCTTCGCGCCTATGACAAGTTCAAAAAGCTCATCAAACGCCCCGATGGCAAATGGTATCTGTCGCATCCCAAGTTCGCCGCACAGCACCGGTTCAATGCAGGGATCATCGTCGATTCGCCAATGCTCGACGTCCGTTTCCGCAACGGGAGAAAATTGGGCAAGGTCGAGGAAGGTTTTGCCTCGACGCTGACGCCTGGCAACACATTCACTTTTGCCGGAATGGCGCTCGAGGTCGAATCGATCAAGGACCTCGACCTCATCGTCCGCGCTGCGAAAAAGCAGGCACCGAATATCCCGAGTTATATGGGCGCGCGGCTGCCGCTGACCACGCATCTGGCGGGCCGCGTGCGCGAAATGCTGGTCGACCGTCCCGGCTGGTCGCGCTTTCCCGACGAAGTCCGCGAATGGCTGGAGATGCAGGATTATCGCAGCGAGATGCCAAGCCCGGGGCAGCTGCTGGTCGAAACCTTCCCGCACGACAAGCGGTATTACATGGTCACCTATCCGTTCGAGGGCTGGAACGCGCACCAGTCGCTGGGGATGCTGGTGACGCGGCGGATGGAGAGCCGGGGATTGATGCCGATGGGTTTTGTCGCCAGCGATTATGCGCTCGGCGTGTGGAGCCTGAAGCCGATCACCGACCCCGCGCCGTTATTTTCCGCCGACATACTGGCCGATGAGTTTGTCGACTGGGTTGAGAGCAGCTACCTGCTCAAACGCGCGTTCCGCGAAGTCGCGGTGATCAGCGG
>JANLSJ010000021.1:0-19510 GCA_031362355.1 Sphingomonas sp. | reverse complement strand
ACCAAGCGGCCCACGCGGGATCATCCGCTCGACCGCTTTTTCAAGGACGCGCTCGGGGAACTTGCCGTCGAGGATCTTTGCGGGCGTCGTTTCCTTGATGCCACCGGGATGGCCGGTGTGCTTGTAATAAATCTTGTCGGTCATCTTCTTGCCGGTGAAGCGCACTTTTTCGGCATTGATGATGATGACATTGTCACCGCAATCGACATGCGGGGTGTAGGTCGGCTTGTGCTTGCCGCGCAGGATGTTCGCGACAATCGTGGCGACGCGGCCAACGACCAGACCATCGGCATCAACCAGATGCCATTTCTTTTCCACATCAAACGGCTTGACCGCTTTCGTGGTCTTCATGAGTGCCTTCACGGGCGCAGACCTTATAACGAAACGCGCCGCCCCGGATGCGGAGCGGCGTCGCTGCGCGGCTAATGCTGCGTCCAGCACAAATAGTCAAGCATAAGTGCGCCTTTCCTGACGGGTAGCTAAATACCCGTCAGGATGCAAGCTGCTTATCGGGCAGCGATTTCGGTTGTCGTCACCGTCGGTTTCAAGCGGATCACGCTGCGCTTCGAAAAGGAAACGGGGCTTCCGTCGACCTCGCCATCAACCCAAGTGCGCGAGACCCTGAGCGTAAAGGGCGTACGGCTTTCGGCAACTTCGCCTTTGAGAATCTTGAAATTCCCGCGCTCTTCGACCGTATACACATAGGTCGATCCTTCATGAACGAAGGTTTCGGCGACGGCGGGTGTCGTGATGACCGCCACTGCGATCAGGATCGAAATGGTCTTCAGCATGGCAGTTTTCCTTTGAAAGAGGCGTTCTGCCGTTCAGGCCTCGATTTTCTGTTGTGCGTTGCAACATATGGCCACGACGCGCCGTCACAAGCGCATAAAAGGCAATGGATGTTGCGCCGATTGCAACGCGTCCGATGCAGCGGGGTCCGATAGTGAATATGGCAAAATGGTGGCAATTAACATAAGAGTCAAAAGTCGCTTTTTTACAATTATCAATATATAGATAATATAAAACCCCATAATCTGTCGCATTTGTGATATTTTGGTGTAAACTTGTTTTGCAAACGAAACAAAATTGACTCCTCAAGTGATTGACTCCATTATAAGAGTTCATTTAATACTTTGTTTCTTTTATATTAACCATAAAATGCCGTATATTCACCATATTTGATTGAGATAAAGACGGTTCGGTTCGCCAATAACAATTTATGTGTTTCCCCCAAACATGTGGAGAGTTTTGATGGCCAATTCCAAAAACAAGTCCTCGTCCGGTGCGCCGAAGTTCGATGAACCCGTCGACGACAACGCCGCCGAGCAAGCCGCGAGTGGCAGTTCATCCGATTTTCTGGTGCCGCCCGGCGAAGAAGATGCCGCCAGCAGCAGCGATGATTTCAACAGCGAGAACGACGCCGGCGCATTCGGTGCCGACAATGACCTGCTGCAATTAAAGGCCGATCTGGAGCGCCAGATTTTCGCGCAGGGCGACAGTCAGGGCTCCGCATCAGCGATGTCCGATGGCCCCGACAGTAGGTCGATGATCATGGGTGTTGGCATTGGTGCCGCGCACCGCGATTTCGAAAGCGTCGGCCCCAGCGGCCCGGGCGCGCCAGTGCTCAACGTCTATGTCAGCGAACCGATGAACATGGATGAAGTCAAAGGCCTGCTGGTCGATGGCTATGGTGCTCACGGGGTCAGCGATGACAGCCAGAAAGTGAATGTCATCGTCAGCGGCGTGATTGATGCGCAGGCTCACCGCCACCGTCAGCGTCCGGCGCCATGCGGCATTTCGTCCGGGCATTTCAGGATTACGGCAGGCACTTTGGGTGCGCTTGCCCGTGGGCGCAGCGGCGTTCGCGTAAACCGCATGCTCGCGCTGTCAAACTGTCATGTGTTCGCCAATTCGAACATCGCGTCGGTCGGCGACAATATCCTGCAGCCGGGCCCCGTCGACGGCGGCGGCAACCCAGCAGACCGGATTGCGTTGCTCGAACGCTGGGTGCCGATCAACTTCGCGGCAGCGGGGGTGAACTTCGTCGACGCGGCAACAGGCTGGTGCTGGCCCGACCGCGTCCGTCGTGAAATGATCTATCGATCCGGTGGCGCATGGGCCTATTTCCGCATTGGCAGTATCCCCGTTGCCCCTGCGGTCGGTATGATCGTCGGCAAATCGGGTCGCACCACGCAGTTGACGGTTGGGCGCATCATCGATGTCAACGCGTCGATCCGCGTCAACTATGGTGGCGGCCGCATTGCCAATTTCCGCGACCAGATCACCATTCGCGGCCTGAACGGCGATTTCAGCGCAGGCGGCGACTCCGGGTCCGTTATCTGGACTTGGGATGCGCGGCGAGCGCCCGTCGGTTTGCTCTTCGCGGGCGGCGGTGGCTTGACCTTCGCGAATAAAATCGGGCGCGTCCTTTCGGCGCTCGACATTAACCTTTATACTTGAACTCATGAAGCGGGGCCGGCACCGTCGGCCCCGCAGGAGTTACAATCATGAGCAATGGTGATGTTCCGTTCGGCGATTCCGGCCCGGTCGCCTATGATCCCGATGTCCCCGTCAGCAGCGCCCGCAGCAGTGCGGAAAGTCGGTTGCTGGTGATGCCCGGCGTCCACGGCGTTGGCGAAGGGCGTGATGCAACCGGCAACTCGGCGTGGATTGCCTATGTCGACAATCGCGCGGCGGCGGCGACCCTGCCCAAGATGATCGACGGTCGGCCAGTGGTCGTCGAAGTCACCGGTAACATTGACGCGCAGCCGCTTTAGGCGAACTCAACGCCGGTCATGTCTTCGGACAATTTCCAAAGCGCCGTCGCAAGCGCTGCATCAGTGATGTGCGGGCGGACACCCGCGTAGGGCGACATGCCTTCCGCCCACATCGGCGCGATGTCGCAATCCTCGCAGTAAACCCCGCCTTTGCCATCAAGCATCGGCGATGTCGCGCACCACACGCTGGTCGCAGCGCCTTGTTCGACCGTTTTGAAAATGTCGACGAGCGAGCCATCGGGCTTGTACCACCCCATCGCGATCTGCTCCTCCATCGTCAGATGGCGTTGAAGCGGCGTTTTGATTCCGCCGGGATGGACCGAGAAAGCACGGATACCAAGCGGCGCGCCAAGCTGATCAAGATGCAGCGCGAATAGCGCGTTCGCCGATTTCGCCTGCGCATAGGCTGTCCACTTCTGATACTCGCGCCGCTCGAAATTCACGTCTTCGAGATCAAGGCCGTTGCGGGCATGGCCGATTGAAGACAGGGCAACCACGCGAGCCCCTGCGCCCGCCGCTTTGATCAAGGGCCACAGCCGCGCTGTCATCTGGAAATGGCCGAGATGATTGGTCGCGAACTGGCTTTCATATCCGCGCGCATCACGAGTCAGCGGGTTCGCCATGATCGCGGCGTTGTTAATGAGAATGTCGATTTTCGACGTGTGCGCAGCGATCTCGACCGCGAAAGCATCGATTGAGGCGGGATCGGACAGATCGAGCTTGAGGATCGTAACACGGTCAATGCCCGCCAAATCGGCAGCCGCAGTATCGGGCCGTCTCGCGCCCACGATGACGCTCGCTCCCGCCCCCGCAATCGCACGCACCGTCTCAAGACCAAGCCCCGAATAGCCTCCGGTGACGAGCGCAGTCTTGCCGCGGAGGTCGATACCCGCAAGCACGTCAAGCGTCGTGGATCGCATCCCAAAGCCGCTTGGGATTGGCGATTGCCCGGTCATGCTGTCGGTCTCCGGCTAAGGCTATGGGCACCCCATGTCGCGCTCGCCACCAGCAGCGCGCCAACGGCCTGATGCAGGACGGCAAGGATGATGTTCACACCGCTCAGCACTGTCGCAATGCCCAGCAATATTTGCAGCCCGAGCGTCGCATGGATCGCGACCGACGCGGCGCGGTCTCCTGCCCGCTTCACAGCGCCCGCCAGCATCACGAGCGCGATGAGCGCGGCGACCGCCCACCAGCGATGGATGAAATGCAGAATGAACGGGTCATTGAGCAAGTTCCATAGGGGGGACGTGGTGGCATCGAGCGGATCAGGGATCATTTGCCCGTTCATCAACGGCCAGCTGTTCGCGACTTTGCCCGCATCCATCCCGGCAACAAAGGCGCCGAAGACAAGCTGGAACCCCAGCACGGCAAAAACGATGGTGGTGAGCGTGGTCGGCGCGGACTTCCCCCGGCGCAAATCGAGCGCGGTCCAGACCAGACCTGCCAAGATGAAAAGCGCAGTGCAGAGATGCGCGGCGAGGCGAAAATGGCTGACATCGGTGCGCATCGACAACCCCGATTTTACCATCCACCAGCCAAGCACCCCTTGAAACGCGCCAAGCGCCAGCAGCGCGGTCAGCCGTCCCGCATAGCCCGCCGGAATTGCACGGCGCAACGCGAACCACGCAAACGGGAGCGCGAACGCAACGCCGATGACGCGGCCCAGCAGGCGGTGGATATACTCCCAGAAAAAGATAAACTTGAACTGCGCCATCGTCATGCCGAGGTTCACTTCGGCATATTCCGGGATTTGTTTGTAGGCCGCAAAGGCTGCGTCCCAATCCGCCTGGGTCAACGGCGGAATGGCCCCGCTGATCGGCTTCCATTCGGTAATAGACAATCCCGACTCCGTCAGCCGCGTAATCCCGCCGACAACGACCATCAGAAAAACCAGTGCCGCCACGAAGAACAACCAGTTCGCGATCGCGCGGGGATGCTCTGAAACGGGGTTCGATAACAATGCGCGTGTTGCCATGGCGGACACATAAGAGCGCGGGGCGGCAAACAAAAGCTGTTAACCAATTCTTGACCACGATTGCGATAATTTAATGCAATGAACAGTGCCGCCATGACCACAATCGAGCAGGTGCGCCCGACGCCGGTGCGCGTTGCCGACAACCGCATCGGGCGCTTGCTGTTTTCGTTGCGGCTGATCGGCGATTTACAGCTGAAAACGATCTGGCAGTTTCTGGCACCACAGTTTCGCACGATGACGGGCGACTTGCTCGATGTCGGCTGCGGCGAAATGCCGTTTCGGGCGTTTCTGCCCGACGCGGTGCGCTACACCGGGATCGATGTGCCGCAAGCAGGCGCGTTCAGCATGGCGGGTGGTGCCGATGTCCGCGAATTCGATGGCCGGACAATTCCTTTCCCCGACGCGAGCTTCGATTATCTGCTGTGCACCGAAGTGCTCGAACATGCCGAAGCACCCGAAATGCTGGTTGCGGAAATGCACCGCGTCTTGCGACCGGGCGGAACGCTGCTGGCGACCATCCCCTTTTCAGCACGGGTGCATTATGCGCCCTATGACTTTCAGCGCTTCACGCGCTTCGGCTTGCAGCACTTGTTTGCCGCCTTCGAACAGCCCCGCATTGATGAGCGCGGCAACGACATTGCGGTCATTGCCAACAAGCTGATCGTGCTGTGCGCGCGGCTTGCCCGCCCGTCGCGATGGCTGCCACTGACATTGCCGGGCGCGCTAATGGTTGGCGTGGTGGCCAGCCTTTTCCTGTGCCTCGCGCACCTGTCCATGATGCTCGGCCGGGGGTCGAAGGATGATCCGCTCGGATATGCCGTTGTCGCCACCCGCGGTAGCGTCTAAACCTACTTCTTTCCGAGCAACTCCATCACTGCCACCGTCATCGCCGTTGCGCCCGTGACAACCGCCGCGCGGCCATCGACTTTGAACAGCCCTGAATGATGTCCGGCAACAGCAGGGCCGCCATTTTTCTCGGAATCGAAAGCCGCTTGCGGGGTGCCACCAACGGCGAAGTAGAATCCGGGCACTTTTAGATCGGGCGCGACGAAATAGGCGAAGTCCTCGGCGCCCATGCCTTTCTGTTCCCAAGGCGTTACGGCAGCCGCACCTAATTCGCGTTTGAACGCCGCGTTGATCCGCCGGGCGAGGGGCGCATCGTTGATTGTTGTTGGCGTGCCTGCCGTGACCTTGACGACAGGGAGCAGCGCATCGGGAAGCCCATTGGCGCGGCCAATACCGTCCGCCACCCGCCGGATCGCGGCAATCAGTTGTGCGCGCGTGACCTCGTCGTTGGCGCGCACCGTGACTTGCAAATCGGCATGGTCCGAAATGATGTTGGGCCGGTTTCCCGCATTGAACGCGCCGACCGTGATGACGCCCGGCGTCAGCGGTCCCTTCTCTCGGCTGATAACCGCTTGCAACGCCACAACAAGCTGCGCGCCGATATAGACGGGGTCCTTGCCCAGATGCGGCGAAGCGCCATGCGTCGCGATACCGCGCACTGTGATCTCCAGCGCATCGGACGACGAATATTGAATATCTTCGGACGCGCTCACTTGCCCCGTCGGCAGTTCTGCCCCGACGTGATAGGCCAACGCATAGTCAGGTTTCGGAAAGCGCGTGTAAATCCCGTCCTCGACCATGAGCTTGGCACCACCCAGCGCTTCTTCGGCCGGCTGCACCACGAACACGATCGTGCCAGCCCAACGGTCCTTCATCGCTGCCAGCCGCTTGGCCGTCGCAATCATGCCGGTGATGTGCGTGTCATGCCCGCACGCATGCATCACCGGCGAGTCTTTGCCGTCGACGCCGATCTGTCGCGCTTTTGACGCATTGGCCAATCCCGATGTTTCCTCAACCGGCAGGCCATCCATGTCGGCGCGGATCAGAACTGTGGGCCCCGCACCATTCTTCATGACGCCGACCACGCCGGTCTGCCCGACTTTTTCGGTCACAACTATACCGGAGATCGCGCGCAATTCCTTTGCCATCCGCGCCGCCGTGTTGAACTCGCGGAATGACAGTTCAGGATTGCGGTGGAAATAATCGAACAGGGACCCGAGGTTCGCGTCATAATCGGCGCGGATCGCAGCAGCATAATCGGGTTCGGCCAGCGCAGGCGTTGCGACCAGCGCCGAAGCGATCAAGAGCGCGCGGCGGATCATGATGCACCCCCGATGCGGAACGCTGCCAGCTTGTTGCCGTCGAGATCGCGGAAATAGGCCCCGTAAAACGCCTGCGGCCCTTCGTCCCCGCGCAGTCCCGGCGGGCCTTCGCACGTCCCGCCCAGTTCGAGTGCCTTGGCATAAAGCGCGTCAACCAGTGCGCGCTGATCGACTGTCAGCGCAACCATATTGCCGTTGCCGACTGTCGCAGGCTGCTTGTCATAAGGATGCGTTACCGCAACACCCGGCTTGTCCCAGCTCGTGCCCCACATGGTGAAGCCGCCGAGATCGTCGCCGAATTCCATGATCCGTTTGGCCCCGACAATTTCAAACAGCGCATCGTAAAACGCGCGCGCCTTGGTGATGTCATTGGTGCCGAGTGTTGAATAGCCGATCATCGTTTGCAGACGCCTCCCTGATTTGGAGCAACGCTAACCGAGGCGATTACGCGAGTCCATAAATGGCCCCGATCGCCGCGGCCCAAAAATGAAAAAGGTTGCCGACCCTTTCGGATCGGCAACCCCTAACATGGTCAGCGGCCGGAGACGTATCTCAAGCCCGGGAGACCATGGGCAACCAAGGAAATGCCTTAGCCGCGCGACTCCCGAACGAAATTACCCGTGCCACTTGCTGAACCATGAGACATCGGATCACCTCCTTTCGCTTGTTGAAAACAACGTGCCCTGCGTTGAGCACGGACCGAACATGAGTCATTCTCGACTCGCGATCAAGGACTTGTGGAAAATTTATTTTATCGTCATGATTCGAGGTCTGCGGTTTTCCGCTGCGCTCCTTCATAAATCGCTGAAATCCGGCTTTTCAGTACATCTTTACAATGCAATGTAATGATGTAACATCTTGAATCAGAGCGGTGCACCCGTGACACCGCCGTTTAGGAGGTGCTGTGATGTCCACCGGGTTCCTTGATACCAAGCCACGCCGTCCCGCGGCAATGGTTGCTGTTGTCGCCATTCATGCCGTCGGGATCGGCGCGCTGATGATGATTGCGCCGACAGTGATCGAGAAAGTGTCGAAGCCGTTCGAGGCCTATGATGTTCCCGAAACAATCATACCGCCCGAAGTTGTCACCGATCCTTCGCCAACAACCAAAGCGAAAACCGCCCTCCCGGTGAATCACGTCAAGCGCGTCGTGAAAAGCAAGCCAACCGGCGCTGATCCCGGCCTGACCGAAGACCCCGGTCCGCTTGCTGGCGCTGGCGGCGGCGAAGGGCTCGGTGGCGGGATCGACATCATCGAGATTGAACCGGTCAAAGACCCGGTGATTGTTGGCCCGCGCTTCACCGGGCGCAACCCGCAACCGCCTTATCCACCCGCGATGCAACGGATGAATATCGAAGGTGCCGTGACGGTGCGCGTGCTTGTCGGCATCGATGGCCGACCATTGCGGATCGAAGCCGTTAAAGTCGATCAGGATGCGTTCTTTGCCGCCACGCGCGACTGGGCGATGAAGAAATGGGTCTTTGCGCCCGCCACGCGCGACGGCGTGGCGTTTCAGGAGTGGCGGACGATGACCGTGCGGTTCGAGATGAACTAAGCTAGCGGTTATCCTCGGCAATCCTCGACGACGCGAGTGAATTCGGGCCAGATCGGCAGAATCAAATCGCCCGCGCCGTCGAGGCCAATCAATATGCGCCCCCGGCTAAACGCCATCGCATCAAGCTGCGGATCGCGCGCAGCAATCTCGGCGGCGACATAAGGCGGCGTGCCATTTGTCGGGAGCGCTTCATAAGCTTTTGCCCCATTCGTCGACCGCAACGTCATCCGCGCTGCCACTGTCCCCGGACGCGACACGAAAATGCGCGCGCCGGTGGCTTCGCAACGGATTGTGAAAACAGCGTCACTGCCGGGCTGGCCGAACCGTGCGATGCTTCCCCGACTGTCGCGCGTATAGCTCCAGACGCCGGGCGCAGGCGCACGGTCACTCCAGTTTGCGGCAGGTGTGGGTGGCGGTGCGGGCGCCGGTCGCAATATGGGCGGCGTGGGGCGCGGTTGCGGCACCGGGGCGGGCGGCTGCACGCAAGCGCCGACAGCCAGTAGCAGAGCAATCCCAACCAAAAACCGACCAGGCTGAGCTTGTCGAAGCCCTGTCCTTCTTTCTTGGCCAGCGCAAGAAGAAGGACAGCCCTTCGACAGGCTCAGGGTAAGCGGTATTTTTTTCATCGCCAGCCACTAACGGACAACACGCCTGCCGCACAAGTCGCACCGGCCTTGGCATATTGCCACTCCGTCGCATAAGCCGCACATATGAGCATCGACACAAAGCGCTTGAAATCGATCGTCGCGGGGTCGGCGGGCAATCTGGTCGAATGGTATGACTGGTTCGCTTATGCCACCTTCGCCATTTATTTTGCGCCGCAGTTTTTCCCGAAAGGCGACCTGACGGCGCAGTTGCTGAACACCGCCGCGATCTTTGCCGCCGGGTTCCTGATGCGGCCCATTGGTGCGTGGGTCATGGGCATTTACGGCGACAAGCACGGGCGCAAGGCCGGGCTGACGCTCTCGGTGATCATGATGGCGGCAGGGTCGCTGATGATCGCCTTTGCGCCGACTTATGCGCAAGTCGGTGTCGCCGCGCCGGTGATGCTGGTATTCGCGCGGATGATCCAGGGGCTGTCGGTCGGCGGCGAATATGGATCGAGCGCCACTTATTTGTCCGAAATGGCCCCCGCGGACCGGCGCGGATTCTGGTCGAGCTTTCAATATGCGACGCTGAGCGGCGGGCAGTTGCTGGCGATCATCACGGCGTTGATCCTGCAGGCGACGCTGAGCGAGGCGCAGCTGGGCGACTGGGGCTGGCGCATTCCGTTCGTCATTGGGGCGATCCTCGCGGTGCTTGTGTTCCTGCTCCGCCGGACGATGACCGAGACAAAATCCTTCGCGGGGATCGACCAGACGCGCGCGCATTCGTCGCTGCGCATCCTGTGGCGCGATCACCGCAAGGCGTGCATTCTCGTCGCGATGATGTCCGGCGGCGGCGGCCTCGCGTCCTATGCGTTCACGACTTACATGCTGAAATATCTGATCAACAGCGCGGGCTTTGTTAAGGGCACTGCGACGCTGGTCATCGCCGCCGCTCTGTTGTGGTCGATGTGCCTGCAACCGCTCGCGGGCATGCTCGCGGACAGGCTCGGTCGTAAACCGATGCTGCTGGCTTCAGGGATTGGCGTGTCGCTGGTCGCGGTGCCGATCTTTACGTTGTTGGGCACCGCGACTTCGCCCTATACGGCCCTCGCGCTGATCCTGATCCCGATCACCCTCCACGGCGGCTACACCGCGACAAACGCGATGGTGAAGGCCGAACTCTTCCCCGCCCACGTCCGCGCGCTGGGCGTGGCGTTCCCCTATGCGGTGGGCAATACGATGCTGGCCGGGACGACGGAATATGTCGCGCTGTGGTTCAAGAGCGCGGGCAACGAAAGCGGCTTTTTCTGGTATGTCGCGGTGATGGTGGGGATGACCGTGGTCGCGTATGTGATGCTGCCGGAGACGAAGACGGCGGGGTTGATTAAGGAGGATTAGGCGGCGGCTATTTGCGCATGTCGTGCGGCGCCGCCTTCGCCCAATAGTGTTTGCCGTCCTTGTCGGACGTCCACGGATCGACAAGCTCCCAGCGTTTTCCGGCAAAGCGGTCGCCATCGAGCGTCGCATTGAGATGCTGCTTCACCCGATGCCGCAGCGTCCGGGCCGCTTTCTTCTTCCAGTCATGATCGCTCTCTGCGGTGGTGTGGCCGAATATCGGCGTTTTGCGACGTGAACGGGACATAGCTGATCTTCCTCGCGGAACCGCAAGTCGACAGCCGTCCAGAATTGGAGCGTGCTGAGTGCGGCCTAATGCCGCAAGTCAGTGGTGCGATGGCGCATCGTCATGCCGCTGCGTAGATCGCGGGGCGGTAACGGGGTTCGGGGATGGCCATGTCGTTTGCTGCCGCAGTTTCGAGCCAGCCCGCAATTGCGTCTCGGACTTCGGCCAACGCCTCCTCGGGCGTGTCGCCGAACGCCGCGCAGGACTTCAGGTCGGGCACATCGGCCACCCAAGATTCGTCGCGCTGCGACCAGAACAGGTTAATATGGTAGCGGAAGTCCATCACTCGCCAATCGTAAGACCGAACTCCTGCACAATATCAAGAAACTGATCGATTTGGTAGGGCTTTGCCATATTACCCCGCGGCTGGATGCTCAGCGGGCGCGATGCCTTTGGATGCTTATACTGTCGATGGCTGCCGTTGATGCGGTCAAGCGTGAAACCGAACGCCTCCAAAATCCGCTGGAAATCGCGAAACGGAATTGATGAGCGGGACTCAACGAGACGTTGATATAGTTTGGAGGCTTTGACCATGTTCGTCGATTAGCATTGTCTCCACGGCACTCAAAGCATGGAGCCCGGCCATTTCCACCCGTTAGTCTCACTTCCCCCGCCCACTCTTGAACTTCTGGCTTTTCCCGTAGCGCGT
The DNA here is from genome assembly GCA_031362355.1 of Sphingomonas sp. GTDB lineage: Bacteria > Pseudomonadota > Alphaproteobacteria > Sphingomonadales > Sphingomonadaceae > Sphingomonas_O. The sequence goes on along the minus strand of JANLSJ010000021.1, from coordinate 8,115 downwards.
TTTCCGCGTCCCCGGCTTTCCCTCGTTCGAGCGCCCCATGATCGGGGCCGCTGACACCGCCACCCCCGGCAACCCCAACTCCTCCGCCTCCAGCGAGCGGATTTCGTCGCGCAACCGGCCGGCTTCCTCGAACTCCAGGTCGCCTGCTGCTTTGCGCATGCGTTTTTCGAGGTCTTCGATATAGGCGCGCAGATTGTGGCCGACCATGTGCGTCGGGCCGTCTTCGATCTCGATGGTCACCTGATCGCGGTTCGACAGGTGCGACAGGACATCCGAAATATTGCGCTTGATGGTCAGCGGGGTGATGCCGTTTGCGGCGTTATATTCGAGTTGCTTTTCGCGGCGGCGGTCGGTTTCGCGCATCGCGCGTTCCATGCTGCCGGTGATGCGGTCGGCATAGAGGATGACACGCCCGTCGACATTGCGCGCGGCGCGGCCGATGGTCTGGATCAGTGAGGTTTCGCTGCGCAGGAAGCCTTCCTTGTCCGCGTCCAAAATCGCAACGAGGCCGCATTCGGGAATGTCCAGCCCTTCGCGCAGCAGGTTGATGCCGATCAGCACATCATAGACGCCGAGCCGCAAGTCGCGGATCAGCTCGATGCGTTCGAGCGTTTCGACGTCGCTATGCATGTAGCGGACCTTGATCCCCGCTTCGTGGAGATATTCGGTCAGGTCTTCGGCCATGCGCTTGGTCAGGGTGGTGACGAGTGTGCGGTATCCCTGCGCGGTAACCTTGCGGATTTCGTTGATCACGTCGTCGACCTGATCCTCGACCGGCTTGATCTCGACGGGCGGGTCAATGAGGCCGGTCGGGCGGATAACCTGTTCGGCGAACACGCCGCCGGTCTGCTCCATTTCCCACGGGCCGGGCGTGGCGGAAACGCAAACCGTCTGTGGCCGCATCGCGTCCCACTCGTTGAAGCGCAGCGGCCGGTTGTCGATGGCGCTGGGCAAGCGAAAGCCATATTCGGCGAGCGTCAGTTTGCGCCGGTGATCGCCGCGCGACATGCCGTTGACCTGGCCGATGGTGACATGGCTTTCGTCGACGAAGAGCAGCGCGTTTTCGGGAAGATATTCGAACAAGGTCGGTGGTGGTTCGCCGGGGAGGCGGCCCGTGAGGAAGCGGCTGTAATTTTCGATGCCAGCGCAACTGCCGGTGGCGGCAATCATCTCGAGGTCGAAATTGGTGCGCTGTTCGAGGCGTTGCGCTTCGAGCAATTTGCCTTCGAGGACCAATTCCTTCAGCCGTTCGGACAGTTCGAATTTGATCGCTTCCATCGCCTGCTTCATCGTCGGGCCGGGCGTGACATAATGGCTGTTTGCGAAGACACGGACGTAATCGAGCGACGCGGCTTTCTTGCCGGTCAGCGGATCAAATTCGACAATGCTTTCGATCTCGTCGCCGAAGAAACTGATCCGCCACGCCGAATCCTCATAATGCGACGGGAAAATCTCCAGATTGCCGCCGCGCACGCGAAAATTGCCGCGCTGGAACGAGGCTTCGTTGCGCTTGTACTGAAGTGCCACGAGCTTGCGAATGATTTCCGACTGGTCCGCGCCTGCGCCTTTTTTCAAGTCGAAAATCATCGCCGAATAGGTTTCGACCGACCCGATTCCGTAAAGACACGATACCGAGGCGACGATGATCACATCATCGCGTTCGAGCAGCGAGCGGGTGGCCGAATGCCGCATCCGGTCGATGCTTTCGTTGGTCGACGACTCTTTCTCGATATAAGTGTCCGACCGCGCGACATAGGCTTCGGGCTGATAATAGTCATAATAGCTGACGAAATATTCGACCGCATTGTCAGGGAAAAACGACTTCATTTCGCCGTAAAGCTGCGCCGCCAAAATCTTGTTGGGCGCGAGGATCAGCGCGGGCCGCTGCAATTCCTCGATCACGCGCGCCATTGTGAAGGTCTTGCCCGATCCCGTCACGCCGAGCAGCACCTGGTTGCGTTCACCGGTCAGCGCGGTTTCCACAAGCTCCTTGATCGCGGTTGGCTGGTCCCCCGCTGCGGTATAATCGGACACGACCTTGAATGGCTTGCCCCCTTCGAGCTTCAGCGGCCGTTCGGGCCGGTGCGGCACAAAGCTCTGGTCGGTTTCGGGTTCGGCGAGACTCGTGCGGATTTGAATTGCCATAAGCCCGATATAGGGCGCGCCGACCCGCGAGCAATCTTGCTGACCGCATAATCAAAACGACGCGCTTTTGCTATTTCAACGCCAAGCGCCTATAGCAGAATCGCTGAACGTCGCCTGCGACGGATACGGGTGCGCTTGTGTGCCCCTTTGTCCCACACTTGCTTCACGACGCCGGGATGGAACGATTTTGAACCATGCCCGTCCAAACTGGGCAAAGGATACCCACTATGATCACCGGAACAGTTAAATTTTTCAATGCCGATAAGGGCTATGGCTTCATTGCGCCTGAAGGTGGCGGTGGCGATGCGTTCGTTCACATTTCGGCTGTGGAACGTGCCGGCCTGCGCACGCTCGATAAGGATCAGCGCGTGACCTACGAACTCGAAACCGACAAGCGCGGCAAGACTTCGGCTGTCAATATTCAGGCTGCCTAAAAAATACCGCCGGACGGGTTCGCTCGTCCGGCACCTTCTACCCTAAAGAAAGTCCGCCCCGATATGTCGACACTCGAATTCTACCGCGGACAAATGATCAAGGCGCAGGCCGAGGCTGATGCCGCCGTGCTCGACAATGTTCGTGACCGTTGTTTGCGCGCCAAAGCTGCCTGGGCGGATATGGCCGACCGGATCGAACGCACCGACGCGATGCGCGCGGGTCGTGCCGCGACTGCTGTTCCCGCCTAACTTAGTTTTTGATGGACGACCGCGAGCCCGAGTTCGGGATACCACGCGCGCGCTTTATCGCCGGGATCTTCTGAGGCGGGGATCACCGCGAGATGCCGGTTGACCTTTGACCGGTGGTGCATCCGCGCGGTGTTTTCTTGGCCCACGTAACAGCCCTTTGTAAAGCTCACGCCGTTAAATTCGCGCGCATTGCATTCGAGCCAGAGCGTCTTGTCCTGACCCAATTCGGCCACGCCTTCGGTTGCGCCCAGCGACAGGCGGTGTGCGTGCCAGCCTTCAGCGGGTTCATCGGCAAGGCCAAGCCAGCGGTGACCTAACGCTGCAAGGCGCGGATCGGGAACGCCCGCATCGCCATTGCGTGACCAATGGACAGCCAAATCACTCCGCTCGATCTTGATCGCCCTGCGCAATCGATAAATCGACAGGCGGCGAACAAGTGCGTCGGCTTGCGAAGCTTCGCAATCGATCAGCAGATCATCGCCATCCGCCCACACGATAAAATCAAACAGCGCCTTACCCTGCGGCGTCAGCAGCCCTGCCCAGACCGGCAAATCACCCGCAACATCGTTGGTAACCAAGCCTTGCAGGAACCCGCGGACATCCTCGCCCGACATACGGATAATGGCGCGGTCGATGAGGGTGGTTTTGGGCATGACCGTCAGTTAGGGATGCGCGACCACGAAAGGAAGTCATGACCGACACGCTTAGCATCCGCCGCCCCGACGACTGGCATGTGCACCTGCGCGACGGCGACACGCTGAAAGCGGTCGCGCCCTACACCGCGCGACAGTTTGCGCGGGCGATTGTCATGCCCAACCTGTCACCGCCAGTGACGACTGTCGAAGCCGCCGCCGCCTATCGTGCGCGCATCATCGCTGCCGCGCCGGGCCTGACCCCGCTGATGACCGCGTACCTGACCGACGCCGCCGACCCCGCCGAACTGACGCGCGGGCATAGCGAAGGGGTGTTTACGGCGGCCAAACTCTACCCTGCGCATGCAACAACGGGTTCAGCGCACGGCGTCACCGATGTTGCCAATCTCTATCCCGCGCTTGAAGCGATGCAGCGGATCGGGATGCCTCTGCTGGTCCACGGTGAAGTCACCGACCGCGACATCGACATTTTCGACCGCGAGGCCGTATTCATTGAGCGGACTCTCGCGGGTCTCGTGCGCGACTTCCCCGCGCTGAAGATCGTCTTCGAACATATCACCACTGCCGACGCGGTTGATTTCGTAGCCGCCAGCGGCCCCAACGTCGCAGCCACGATCACGCCGCAGCATCTGATCCTCAACCGCAATGCGATGTTCGACGGCGGCATCCGCCCGCATGCCTATTGCCTGCCCGTGATCAAGCGCGAAGTGCACCGGCTTGCCCTGCGCAACGCTGCGACGTCAGGATCGCCCAAATACTTCTTAGGCACCGACAGTGCGCCGCATGTCGTTGCCGCCAAAGAAACCGCCTGCGGTTGCGCTGGTATTTTCAATGCGCCTTTTGCACTGGAAAGCTATGCCACCGTATTCGATGAGGAAGGCGCGCTAGACAAGTTCGAAGGCTTTGCGTCCGAACATGGCCCCCGCTTTTATGGCCTGCCGCTGAACGATGGGACGGTTACGCTCGTGCGAGGAGATACAGTGGTGCCCGAGACGCTGAACGGCGTGGTCCCTTTCCATGCAGGTGGAACCATCGCGTGGCAGTTTACGGCTTAGCGAACCGCGCTTCGTAACCACTGGTTTTCAGGATCGCCGCCGGATCTTTGCCTTCAATCAGGTCATTTATCGCCTCGCGCTTGTCCGTCGCCTGCGCAACATACGCCGCGGCAATCTGCATGCCGACCCAATAGCCTGCTTCAAACGGCCAGCCTTCCGGTGCCCGGCCATAATTGTAGAACCAGCGGTTAAGCGCTGCTTGTTGCGCGGGCTGTTTTGAAAAATCATCGGACGTGCGGGCCAGCAATGTGGCGCGGTCCTTTTGAAAATCCGCCCAGATTGCGGCTTCACGCCCCCTACCCCAGTCCTCGCGCGCAGGGTTGGGTTGGGCACCTGTCACGAGCGACGCGAGATAGTCCGGCGCTCCTTCAAAAATTGCCATGAAAAGCAGCAGATCTTTCATGGCAGCGGGCGCGGGACTGGTTTGCCACGAATGCACCGTTTCGTGCGCGAAAAGTCCACGGAGCGATGCCCGGAACTGGTCAGGCGTTGTGCCCTTTCCGCAGGACACTTCAAGCCCAAGCACTTGCGCATCAGGCGTTGCATATCCGCCCGAGGTTCCTGCGCCGAAAACGATATGAACCTGCGGCAGAAGCCGATCGGGCAGCAAACCCTTGTAAGCCAGATACGTCGCCCGCAATTGCCCGTTCATCGACGCGACGAGCGGCAAGCAAGTGTCGATGGCGTAGCGATAGTTATCGGGTTGCGCCGCAATCGCTTTTGCCAGATTCGCAGCATTTTCAATCCGGTTTGGCGTAAAAATGCGAACGCCATCGCCCGAGCCGTCAAGATAGCGCTTCTGAATTTGATCGGCAGTCGGCTTGCCGTCGGTTTCACGAAAAAGCGTTGCGAAACGCTCGGCGTCCGTCCGGTCAATCTCGACCGTGAGCGGGTCAACCGGTGCCGCATCCGCCTCGGGCGTCGCGAGCAGAGCGAAAGCAAGAAGAATCAGGCGCATGCAGCAAGATTAGCCACAACGCCGCGCGTTTCAACCGGTCAGAACGGCAGCCACTTACTCTTTTCGCTGAACTTCATATAACCGATATTCGCGCCAAGACGGACGCCGACGCCAAGGCGGATCGGGATCAGGACCACGCTGCCACGCCGTAAATAGGTCGCGGAGAAGCCCCCGACGAAATAGGCGCGGCCCTCGATTTGCGGGAAGCGTTTGTAGAGGTCTTGGCTGTCATAGAGATTATAGACGAGTGTAAAGACTTTGGTCGCGTCGCCGCCGACGTCGAAACCAATTGAGGGCCCCGTCCAGTACACCGCGCGCTGCCCCTCGACCCCGTGCTGCATTGTTCCCGAGCCATATCGGAGGCCCACGACAAACGCGCCCGACGCTTCACGACCCGCAATATAGGCATTGGGTTCGCCCTGATCTTTCAGGATTTTCTCGACCATACCCGCAAGGCCTGCGGCTCCTTTGCCAAAGACACCTTCGGCCGCGCCGATCACGTCGTCTTTCTTGTACGTCGGTGCGGTTTGCGTAGCGATGGGGCTGGTCGCGGCATCGCCGCCTGCCGTCGTTGGCGCAACCGGCGGCGCGCCCGTATCGGTCGGCATCGCCGCATCGACCGGCGGCGCGGGCGGCGTTACCGGTGCGGTCTGCGACGTCGCATACCCACGCTCGCCCGGCAGCGGCGCGACATCAGCCTGCGCGGCGGCTTCATTGGGGTCGACCGAGCGGATTTGGGCGAGCGTGGGCGACGCTATCAGCGCAAACCCTGCGGCCAAAGCGGCGAAAAATGTCGGGCGCATATCGTTTGACCTTTTGAAACACTCAATTCGTCGCTGCTTATGCGCCGCTTAGCTGTCGGCGCAATGAACCACGCGCCAAGGCGAGTCGATTTCGCGGCAGACCGTAAAATTTGCCAACCGGATTAAAGTTGGTTGCCGGTTGAACCCGTCGAGCGCCCTCGCTATAGCCCCACGCTTCGCCGCCAAGTCCGGAGACGTGGGTGAGTGGCTGAAACCAACGGTTTGCTAAACCGTCGTGGCGGGTAACCGCCACCGCGAGTTCGAATCTCGCCGTCTCCGCCAGCTTTTGATGAAGGCATTTCCCTGCACGGCTGGATCATTCTCGACAAGCCGCTGGGTATGGGTTCGACGCAGGGCGTCGGCGCGGTCAAGCGCGCGCTGCGTGACGGCGGCTATGCAAAGGTCAAGGTCGGCCATGGCGGAACGCTCGATCCACTGGCCACAGGGCTGCTGCCGATTGCGCTGGGCGAGGCGACCAAGCTCGCAGGGCGGATGCTTGATAGCGACAAGGTTTACGAGTTTACGATTGGCTTCGGGGTGGAAACAGATACGCTCGACTTAGAGGGCAAGGTCATTGCGGAAAGCGACGCTCGTCCGACACTGGCGCAGATTGAGGCGGTGTTGCCGCAGTTTACGGGGCCTATCGAGCAAGTGCCGCCGGCCTATTCCGCGCTGAAAGTCGATGGCAAACGCGCTTATGATCGGGCGCGGGCGGGGGAAGCGGTGGTTTTGGCGACGCGCGCGGTGACGATTCATTCGCTGGAAGTGAGCAAGAACCACCCCCAGCCCCTCCAGCAAGGGCTGGAGGGGAGCCAGAACGCACTGGAACCTCCCCTCCACGCCCTCATAGAGGGGTCGGGGGTTGCCCCTTCGTCCGTCACCCTCACCGCCCACGTATCCAAGGGCACCTACATCCGCAGCCTCGCCCGCGACATCGCCCACGCCCTGAACACCGTCGGCCATGTCACGATGCTGCGCCGCATCAAGGCTGGGCCGTTCACGCTGCCACAAGCGATTTCGCTGGACTTCCTCTTCGAAAAGTCTAAGGCGCAGCGCCTTGAAGACATATGCCTGCCCATGACGGCGGGGCTGGACGACATCCCGGCTCTACCCGTCACGCCCGATCAGGCAGGGCTGCTCCGACAAGGGCGGGTCTTGGTCGGGATTGCCGCACACGACGGTCTCCATCTGGCGAAAGACGGCGAAACGCCCGTCGCGCTGGTTGAGGCCATCGCCGGAGAAATCCGGGTCGTGCGCGGTTTCAATCTGTAACTCGATGTCGTGAAAGAAAAATATGACGATTACCGCTGAACGTAAAACCGAAGTCATTGCCGAATATGCACAGGGCGCGAACGATACCGGATCGCCCGAAGTGCAAGTCGCGATCATAACGACGCGCATCATCAACCTCACCGAGCATTTCAAGACGCACAAGAAAGACAACCACTCGCGCCGTGGTTTGCTCATGCTGGTCAACAAGCGTCGCACGCTGCTCGATTATCTGAAGCGCGAAGACGTTGGCCGCTATACCGATCTCATTTCGAAGCTTGGGCTTCGCAAGTAAAATCATTGTGCTCCTGCGAAAGCAGGAGCCCGGGAAACGCGAACTGCTATCCCGCCTCCAAGGCTCCTGCTTTCGCAGGAGCACAATTCTGTCCCGCAATTCAGCGGGGCGCGATAGGGCCATCAGCGCCCGCACCGCTCGCAGACCGGATGTCTGCCCAATTGAGGCCCCCGCAGCATAGGGCTCGCGGGTCTGAAGGAAATATAATGTTTAACATGAAAACAGTCGAAATCGAGTGGGGCGGACAAACCCTC
>JANLSJ010000037.1:0-26164 GCA_031362355.1 Sphingomonas sp. | reverse complement strand
GACAATCGCAACGGCGTCTCCGGCACCCGGCGGCACGAAGAATGTGGCTGCTTATGAGGCGTTTCTGAAAGGGCGGGCGGTGTATTTCGATTCGACTGACGAGGCGGGTGAGCGCGCGGCAGTGGCCCTTTTTGATCAGGCACTGTTGGCGGACCCCAAATTCGCCGACGCGCATTCCATGCGGTCGCACTTGTTGCGAAGTCTCGCCTCTCAATATGCAACGGGCGAGGATTTGCCGCGGCTGTATGACGCGTCGATTGCGGCCGCGCAGACGGCGGTGTCGCTGGCACCCGACCTCGCCGATGCCCAGATGGAGTTGGCGGAAGCCATCTGGACCGCGCGGATGAGCGCATCGGCGGCACGACCCTATTTTGACAAGGGCTATGCGCTTGGCCGCGGCGACGCCAATATCGCCCTCATTTACGCGCGTTTTTGTGCACGCACCGGTCGCGATAATGAGGCGCGCGAGGCCATCACGCGCGCGCTCACGCTCGATTCGCTGAATGCGCGGGTCCACCGCGTGGCGGGCATCGTGAATTATGCGGGACGGCGCTATGCAGAGGCGCTGCCCCCGTTGCGGCGCGCGCTCGCGTTGAAGCCCACGATTGGTAACGGTCATTATTACCTTGGCGCTGCGCTCTATCAGTTCGGGCAGTTTGCGGAGGCACGCGCCGCCTTTATCGCTGAGCCACAACCGCTGTTTGGCCAGTCAGGCTTGGCGATTGTCGAACGCCGGCTGGGCAATGTGCCTGCGGCGAAAGCGGCAATGGCGCGGCTGATCAAGGAACATGGCGACGCCGGGCTTTATCAGCAGGCCGAAGTGCTGGCGCAATGGGGCGAGACCGATGCCGCGCTGACCACGCTCGAACGCGCGTTGGCCGCCCGTGATGCCGGGCTCACCTATATGCTGACCGATCCGATGCTCGATCCGGTGCGCAAGAGCCCGCGCTTTGCGGCGCTGTTGAAAGTGACGGCTTAAGAATCGGGCGACTTCACTCCGCCATCGAATAAGGCCCGCCCCGCTCCAGCGCGCGTTTATAGGCGTCGCGCGCCTGGAAACGTTTGACCCAGGCGGCGATATTGGGGTGCGTCGCGTGAAGGCCGTAGCGCCCTGCGATTTCACCGATGAAACTCATCTGTATGTCCGCGCCCGATAGTGCGCCGCCGACGAGCCAGTCCTTGCCCGCGAGTGCGCTTTCCACATAGCCGAGGTGGTTGGCGATTTCGCTGTCGATGCGCGGTTGCAGCGGGGCCGCGCCGTCACCCAGCATGCCGCAATAAAGTTTTAGCATCAGCGGCAGCATCGCCGACCCCTCGGCATAATGCAGCCATTGCACATAGGCTTCATAATCGGCGCTGTCGGTCGCGGGCTGAAGCGCGCCGCCGCCGTGCTTGCGGATCAGGTGATCGATGATCGCGCCCGATTCGATGATTGTGCCATGTTCGTCGCTGATCACCGGTGATTTGCCCAAGGGGTGTACAGCTTTCAACTCGGGCGGGGCAAGCCGCGTCGTCGCGTTACGCTGGTAGAATTTGATCTCATACGGCGCGCCAAGCTCCTCGAGCAGCCAGAGGATCCGCTGCGAACGTGATTCGTTGAGATGGTGGACTATGATCATGGGGGACTCTCCAGTTTGGTCCTTCGTGCCTTGCCAAAGCGCAGTTGGCAATTGACGCTACGGCTGCTGCAGTGCAGCAAGCGACGATGGCCTCCATTGCACAGAACCCCGACATCCGATTCCTCGGTCGCATTCTTGGTGATGTGATCCGCGAACTGGGCGGTGAGGCGCTGTATCGGCGGACTGAATATATCCGCTCGACGTCAGTGGACCGCCATCGCGGCGTGGCAGGCGCGGACACGGTGGATCGCGGGCTCGATGCGCTGACGCTCGACGAAACGCTCGATTTCGTGCGCGGGTTCATGCTGTTTTCGATGCTCGCCAATCTGGCCGAGGACCGGCAGGGGGTCGCCGTTGAGACTGGTGCGGATGTGGCGCATGTCGCCGCCCAACTGGCGGAACATGGCATGGACGGCGCGGCGGTATGCGACATGTTGAGCCACGCGCTGGTGATGCCCGTGCTGACCGCGCACCCGACCGAAGTGCGCCGCAAGTCGATGATCGATCACCGCAACCGTATCGCCGCGCTGATGGAATTGCGCGACGCGGGTGCGACTGAGACCGAGGATGGTGACGCGGTCGAAGCGGCGATTGCACGCCAGATTGCGCTGCTGTGGCAGACGCGACCGTTACGGCGCGAGCGGCTCTATGTCGCTGACGAAGTCGAGAACGCACTGGCGTGGCTGCGCGATGTTTTTCTGCCGACGCTGCCTGCGCTTTATGCGCGGTGGGACCGGGCGCTGGGGCACCGGACGGCGTCGTTCCTGCAAGTCGGCAGTTGGATCGGCGGGGATCGTGACGGCAACCCTTATGTGGGGGCGGACTCGCTGCATCTGGCACTGGGGCGGTCGGCGGAGACGGTGCTCGGTTATTATCTTGATGCGGTCCACGCGCTGGGGGCCGAACTGTCGATCTCGACCGAACTGGCAGACGTGGATGCCAGCGTGATTGCGCTTGCCGAAGCCAGTGGCGACACTGCGCTCAGCCGTGCCGACGAGCCGTATCGCCGTGCGGTATCAGGCATATATGCGCGGCTGGCGGCGACGTTTGAGTTGGCCATCGGCAAAGCACCGCCGCGACCATCGCCACTGCATGGCGAGCCTTATCCCGATCCTGCCGCGTTCCGTGCTGACCTGCGTGCGCTGGCCAAGGCGCTCAATACCGGACCACTGGCGACCGGCGGCGCGCTCGGACGGCTGATCCGCGCGGTCGATGTGTTTGGTTTTCATCTCGCAACGCTCGATCTGCGCCAGAACAGCGATGTCCATGCGCGGGTGGTGGCCGAATTGCTCAAGGTTGCGGGCGTCGAGGCTAACTATGAGGCGCTTGAAGAACCAGCGCGGGTTACGTTGCTCCGCCGCGAACTCGCCAGCCCGCGTCCGTTGTCGGGGCCGAACCTGACCTATGGCGACGAGACCATGTCCGAAATGGCGATCTTTGCCGCTACTGCGGCGGCCAAAGTGCGTTACGGCGGTGCCGCGATTGCCCGCGCGATCATATCAAAAGCAGACAGCGTTTCGGACTTGCTTGAGGTTTATGTCCTCCTGAAGGAAGCAGGCCTTTACGCGCCGGGCCGCGCGGACATTCAGGTCGTGCCGCTGTTTGAAACCATCGGCGATCTGGAAGCCGCGCCCGCGATCATGAGCGAGTTCTTCGCGCTCCCCGAAATGGCGGCGCTGGCGGTTGCGGCGGGGCATCAGGAAGTGATGGTTGGCTATTCGGATTCGAACAAGGATGGCGGTTACCTCACGTCGACGTGGAGCTTGTATCAGGCAAGCCTTGCACTCGCGCCGGTGTTCGAAAAGGCGGGGACGGCGATGCAATTATTCCACGGGCGCGGCGGTGCGGTCGGGCGCGGGGGCGGTTCATCGTTCGCGGCGATCCGCGCACAGCCGCCGGGAACGGTCAAGGGCCGCATCCGCGTGACCGAACAAGGTGAAATCATCGCCGCCAAATATGGCAGTCGTGAAAGCGCTGCGATAAACCTCGAAGCAATGGCGGCTGCGACCATCCTCGCGAGCATGGAACCCGAAGGCGTCAGCGCCCCCGATGCCAAGCGCTTTGCCGCCGCGATGGACATCATTTCAGCCGCAGCGTTCAAGGCCTATCGCGGGCTGGTCTATGACACGCCGGGGTTCCGGACTTTCTTTCGCCAGATGACGCCGATTGCCGAAATCGCGACACTGAAAATCGGGTCGCGCCCCGCCAGCCGGACCAAATCGGACGCCATCGAGGATTTGCGCGCCATTCCCTGGGTATTCAGCTGGGCGCAGGCGCGGGTGATGCTCCCCGGTTGGTATGGCGTCGGCGCGGCGTTCGAGGGGTTTGCCGACAAGGGGTTGCTGAAAGCGATGGCGGAGGGCTGGCCGTTCTTGCAATCGGTGCTGGCGAACATGGAAATGGTGCTGGCCAAATCGGACATCGGGATTGCCGCGCGTTACGCCGAACTGGTGGAGGATCGCGCCATGGGCGATGCGATTTTCGGGCGCATCAAGGCAAGTTGGCAGCGGTCGCATGACCAGTTGCTGCTTGTCACCGGACAGACGCATTTGCTTGAGGCGAACCCCGCGCTCGACGCTTCGATCCGGTTGCGCACGCCCTATATCGAGCCGCTCAATCTGCTCCAGATCGAACTGCTCAAGCGCCACCGCAGCGGCGAGGATGATCCCCGCATTGCCGAGGGCATCCAGCTGTCGATCAACGCGATTGCGACGGCGCTCAGGAACAGCGGCTAGATCGAAACGATCAGGGTGAGGCCAGCACCCGGTTGGTCGGGTGCCACCCCCTCAACCCGCGTGGCATCGGCGCGGGCCCGGTCAAGGATCGCGGTCGGCACATCAGCGCTGTGGTAGATCGTTGTTGCCGAAGCGAGTTGGCGGGCCTGACGAAGGGTCAGGTCGTCGGGGTCGGTGGAAATAAGTTTCAAAATCACCGTTTGCCCTGAGCCTGTCGAAGGGTTGTCTTTCTGTGGCATTGAACTGAACGAACAGGACAGGGCTTCGACGAGCTCAGCCCGAGCGGATTTGAGCGAGGGACCAAAAGGATCGGCGGCACCACCCTCTTTCAGGAGATGATCAATCGCATGTCGACGCTCAACAGCGTCGGGAAAGGACGTGCGCAGGGTTGCACGAAGATCAGACAGAGCCTCCGCCAGCGCGCCCAGCGATTGTGGCAACATCACCTCAAGCCGTTGCCGCAATGCTTTGGCCAAGCCCGCTGACGCGCCGCCGGTGCCGATGGCGATCAGGACGGGATCGCGGTCGACTATGGCGGGTAAGGTGAAGTCGCACAGCGCAACGCGATCAACGGCGTTGACCAATATGCCGCGTGCTTTTAGGCGGTAAACAGCGGTCTCGGCCTTAGTGTCATCCTCGACCGCGACGATGGCAAGCGCGGCTTGGGCGTCCTCGCCTACGACAACCGCACCCGCCCGCTCCAGCAAGCGCCGCTTGGCATCCGCCGCGTCACCATTACCAATCAAGATCACATTTCGCCCCGTCAGCCGGACAAAGAGCGGCAAGCTGTGCACCGCTTAGGGGCCGACTGGGGCGTGCAGGCTCGCGCCGGTGCGGTTGCCGCGCAGACCCCACTCGCCATCGAACGAGAAGGTGATGAACTCGGCGCGGCCACCGATATTTTCATAGGGGATAGCCCCGCCGAGGCCGCGGTTTTCGAGCGGCACGCGGCTGTCCGCCGAGCGGTCGCGATTATCGCCCATCAGGAAGACATGGTTCGCCGGAATAGTGATCGCGGCAAAGTCATCAACGCGCCAGTCATAGCCCAAATCGATGGTGTCATAGCTGCGGCCGCCCGGCAGTGTTTCGCGATAAACCGGTAACTGGCACCAGCTTGTGCCCGCACTGTCGCGGGTCAGCGCGCCGGGATATTCGGCGTCGTTGCATGGCTGGTTCGCATCGACCGGGATACGCAAATAACCCTTATCGATGCGTTTCACGGGCTTGCCATTGAGAATGATCACGCCAGCCCGCACTTCGAGCCGGTCCCCCGCGATGCCAATCACGCGCTTGATATAATCCTCCGATTTCCCCGGCGGCGTTGCGATGACGATGTCGCCACGTTCGGGCATTTTACCGAACAGGCGGCCTTTGGACGGCGTGAATTGCACGCTCCAACTCGGCACGGGCTCGCGAAGGATCAGGTTTTTGAAAATGGCGGACGGATTGGGAACGGTCGGCGAGACGAACGACCAGCCATAAGCAAATTTGCTGACCACCAGACGGTCGCCGACGCGCAGGCCCGGCACCATCGATTCGCTCGGGATGTAAAATGGCTTGGCGATGAAGCTGTGGAAGCCAAGCACGGCCATGATGAGCCAGAAGATGCTGTGCGCCTCGTGCAGCCAGTTGGTCTTGGGCTTGGCCACTTTGGCGGGCGTTTCGAGGATCGCGGTTTCGGCGGTCACTTGGGGTCTTTCGGTAAGGCTTCGATGATCACAAACGCTTGCGCCCATGGATGATCGTCGGTGAGCGTCAGGTGAATATGCGCGTCATAGCCATCGGGCGTGATCGCGTCGAGCCGTGCCTTTGCGCCACCGGTCAGTGCAAGCGTCGGCGCGCCGCTGGGGGCGTTCACGACGCCGATGTCCTTCATGAAGACGCCGCGCTTGAACCCGGTGCCGACGGCTTTGGAAAACGCCTCTTTGGCGGCGAAGCGCTTGGCGTAGGTGCCCGCGCAAGTGAAGGGTCTGCGGGTGGCCTTGGCCCGTTCGACGTCGGTGAAAACGCGCGCTTCAAAGCGTTCGCCGAAGCGGTCGAGCGACTTCTGGATACGCTCGATATTGCACAGATCGGAGCCGAGACCGATGATCATATTCTTTCCCCGCCAGCCGCATTGCCTTGGGTACGGGCATGGTGGAGGGCGTCTTGCCGTCCCCGCTCGCGAAGTCCAAGCATTTATAGCGCCGCTGGAACGCAACAAAGCCTTTTGATAATCGGGGCGAGCCTGCTTTAGCGATCAAAAGCCGAACGAATATCGCACAGCCCCGCCAATATCATCCGGAGCAGCCGCGAAATTGCCCGGTTGCTGCCGCCAATAGCTGTTGACCGTCAGCCAACCCGGCCCCAGCGTACGGGCATAAACCGCTTCAAGGTCAAGCTCGCGGCCTGTTGGTGTCAGGGTGATCAGATCAAGTCCCGTCAGCGCGATACCGCCATTGGTGACACGCAACGGCTCTGACCAGCGCACCGACAAACTGTCCCCGCGCACGAGAAGCGACGTCCGGGTCACGTCGAAAGCGAAGGCCTGCGTCGCCAGCGTCGAATTGCCGCGCGCCGCGCCCGCCGGGATCAGCGTCCAGCCGCGCCGATATTCCGCGCCCAAACGCCAGTTGTTCGCCTGCGCCAGCGTCGCGCGCGCATCGCCAAACCAGCTTGTCGCACCGTCGCCGCCCAGCCCGCCGAGGAATCGCGCACCCAGCACGGTCTCGCGCTCGGTCATCCGCGTCAGCCGCCCGACCAGCGCCAATGGCCCGACATCGCCGTCTGCGCCCAGCGTCACGGTGCCATAGCCATAGCGCCGATAACGGTCGCCACGCGGGCCAATTTCGCTGCGTTCCCACAGATGTATGTCACCGGTTTCCGCCGCCAGCGTGACGCCAATACCACCGACCCGGTGGCGCAGGGCAAACGCCCCTTGCGGCGCCTTGTCGATTCCCCGCCCGCTGCTCGCCACAAGGAATGCTGGCGTTGATTGCGCTGACAAACTCCGGTCGAGCCCGTCGCTCCCGCTGGCAAAGCCCAGCGCCAGCGACGTATCGCGCCCGATCCGCGTCGCCACCGAGCCTGCCAGCGCCCGCGCACTGCCCGTCTCGCCGGACGACAGCAACAGCCGTTCCGGTGTCCGTTCAGCCACCGAAAGCGCCATCGTCATCGCGCCGCCGCGCGCATTCAAGTGCCGCGTGCTGTTGGTCAGGGCTGGCGACAGCTGGAGCGAACGGGGTGCCCGCGCCAGTGTCGGCGAAAGATCAACGGTGAAATCGCGGCCATAGGCATCGCGGATCGTCGTCGCCATGCCGCCTTGCCCGGCATCACCCATGGGTGCCGACAAGACGCCGTTATTAACCAGCGAGACAGCGACGCTTGAGGCACCCAGCGATGTCTGCCCCTGCGGACTGAACGCGCGTGCGATGTTCAATTCGCCGCGACCATAAATCGCATCTGTACCCGCCGCGCCAAGATCAGTTGTTGTGCGCAGCAGCAGGTCAACAATCTGCGCGCCGGTCAGCGTCGGAAACGCCTGCGCCAGCAATGCCACGGCACCCGACACAACGGGGGCAGAAAATGATGTCCCACTCCAGCGAAAAGCCACACCGTTTTCGTCATTGGCCTGCACCCGAACCCCAAGCGCGGTCAGATAAAAAGCCGAGCCGTTGCCGGCCTTGTTCGAGAAATCGGCAAGCACTTTGTTCGAATCGGTCGCGCCCGCGATCAGCACCAGCCCGCGCGCGATCGGATCGGTTGCGATTTGCGCGAACAGATCGGGATTGACCGCATTGGTCGGGTCGGTAACCCCGGCGTTGCCCGCCGAAATGACGATAATGATCCCCGCCGCTGTTGCCCGGCCAATGGCCGCGCGCAGGTTTGAATTGGGCGGTGATCCCCCCAGCGACATGTTGATCACCCGCGCCCGCGCCGTGATTGCCAGATCAACACCGCGTGCAATATTATTGTCCGAATGCGAACAGCCTGAATCCGGACCGGTGGTATTGGCACAGCTGCCCGGGGTATCGGTCCGCGCCACCAGCAACGTCGCGCCGAGTGCCACGCCGTGAATGCCGCTGTCATTCTTGCCAGAGAGTAACACACCCGAAACCGCCGTCCCATGCCCACCTTCATCCTGTATCCCGCGTGATCCCGCGAGGTCGGCCGACAGGCTGCTTATCCGGCCAGAAAATTCGGCACTGGTCGCATCGACGCCGCTGTCGATGACGGCCGCAACGACGCCGGTGCCGGTTGCGCCCGCCTGATACGCCGTCAACGCCTGCGCCTGCACGGCGGCATTCGAGCGCTGGTATTCAGCGGTGTCGTAAAGCGAGGCCACGGGCGGTGGCGGCGGTGGCGGTGATACCGAAGGGGTGGGCGGTGGTGGCGGTGTCGAGGCAACGCTTGAACCGCCCCCCCCGCAGGCCGATAACAGCATCAGCGGGATTACACTGCCCACCAGCAAAACGCTCCGCACCTGCATACGCCGACTCCGACCCTGATTGTCGTAACGCTATAGGGGGCCAGTCCTTGTGCCAAGATTAACGTGTTGCAGCGTGGCAGGGCTGCGGTAAGGGACGCGGCCATGCTTTCAGCCCTGACCAAAATCGACGCGTGGATCTTCGATCTCGACAACACGCTCTATCCCGCAGCGACCAATTTGTTCGCGCTGATCGATGCCCGCATGACCGATTATATCGCCACGTTGAAAGGATGCGGGCCCGTCGAAGCTTATGGGCATCAGAAAGCCTATTTTCGCGAATATGGCACAACGCTGGCGGGGCTGATCGCGGATCATGACACCGATCCGCACGAATTTCTCGACTATGTCCACGACATTGAGTTGGACCGGATCGAGCATGACGCGCGGCTCGTGGCCAACATTGCGCAACTGCCGGGGCGCAAGCTCGTTTTCACCAATGGCGACGCGCCTTATGCGCAACGGGTACTTGATCGCCTTGGATTGGGCACGAGCTTTGAAGCCATCCATGACATTCACGCGATGGATTATGTGCCCAAGCCCGCGCCCGCCAGCTACGCCGCAATGTGCGACCGCTGGGCGATCACGCCCGCCTCGGCGTTGTTCGTCGAGGACATGGCGCGCAACCTCGCGCCTGCCAAAGCGCTGGGCATGACGACCGTGTGGATCAACAACGGGTCCGAACAAGCGGGCGGCGAAGCCTGCCCCTCCTATGTCGATTATGAAATCGCCGATCTCAGCGACTGGCTGCACGAAATTACAGGGGAATTTGCATGAGCCTTCAAGCAATTATCGACGCCGCATGGGATGCCCGCGAGACGATCAGCGCGGCGACGACGGGTGAGATCCGGGACGCCGTCCATGAAGCATTGAACATGCTTGACGATGGCAGCGCGCGCGTCGCCGAGTCGGTGGGCAACGGGTGGCAGGTCAACCAGTGGCTCAAAAAAGCCGTCCTCCTGTCCTTCCGGCTGAACGACAACAGCATCATGCCGGGACCGGGCGGCAGCAACTGGTGGGACAAAGTGCCCTCCAAATTCGCCAATTGGGACGAAGCGCGATTCCGGAGTGCAGGTTTTCGTGCCGTCCCGGGCAGCATCGTCCGCCACGGCGCGCACATCGCCAAAAATGTCGTCCTGATGCCAAGCTTCGTCAACATTGGCGCGCGCGTCGGCGAAGGGTCAATGGTCGACACCTGGGCCACCGTCGGCAGCTGTGCGCAGATCGGCGCGAATGTTCACCTTTCGGGCGGGGTCGGCATTGGCGGCGTGCTTGAACCGGTGCAGGCGGGGCCCGTGGTCATCGAAGACGATTGCTTCATCGGCGCGCGTAGCGAAGTCGTCGAAGGCGTCCACATCGAACGCGGCGTCGTCCTGTCGATGGGCGTGTTCATCAGCTCGACCAGCAAGATCATTGACCGCGCGACCGGCGAAGTGTTTGTCGGCCGCGTTCCCGCTTATTCGGTCGTGGTGCCGGGCGCGTTGCCGGGGAAACCCCTGCCCGATGGGTCACCCGGCCCAAGCCTGTCCTGTGCCGTGATCGTCAAACGGGTGGACGCGCAGACGCGAGCGAAGACCGCGATCAACGAGTTGTTGCGCGATTGAGCGTCACGATTGCCTGAAGGCGCCGGCCCTCGACTTCGCGCCGGATGATCGGCATGGGCATGATCATGTCGCGCACCGAACCCCCCGCCTATGACGCAAGTTTGACCGATCATGGCTTCGAGCCGCTGATTGCCAAAGGGCTGACGTATCCGTTGGGCGAATATGCGCCGGGTTATGGCGATGTGTTCCCGATTGCCGAAGGCGTGGGCTGGACGCGGTTGCCGGTGCCGGGGCTACTCAAGCATATCAATGTCTGGGTCTTGGATGACGGTGATGGCGTCGCGATTGTCGACACCGGGCTGAACATTCCGGCGAGCAAGGAAGCGTGGGAGCGCGCGCTCGGCGGGCGGCGCGTGACGCGGGTGTTGGCAACGCATTTCCATCCCGATCACATCGGCTGTGCGGGCTGGCTGTGTGAAACCCACAATGTGCCGCTATGGATGAACCGCACTGAATATCTGCTGACGCGGATGCTGATGGCGGATGTGCGCGACGAGCCGCCGGTCGAAGCTGTCGACCAGCTGATCGGGGCAGGCTGGAATGACGATCAGGTCGCGGCAATGAAAGCGCGCGGCTGGGGCAATTTTGCCCAGATCGTTTCGCCGCTCCCCGTCGGCCATATCCGCATGACCGAAGGCGATGTGGTCCGCATCGGCAAGCGCGACTGGACCGTCTGCGTCGGCAGTGGCCATACGCCCGAGCATGTCTGCCTTGTTGATCATGCGGGCGATCTGATGATTGCGGGCGATCAGGTTTTGCCGCGGATTACTTCGAACGTCTCGGTCACGATCACCGAACCGACCGCCGATCCGCTCGGCGAATGGCTGACGTCGATAACGAAATTCCGCGCGCTGCCCGATAGTCTGCTGGTGCTCCCCGCGCATGGTGAACCGTTCAGGGGGCTGCACGCGCGGCTCGACCGGCTGGAGGAAGGGCACCGTATCAGCCTCGACCGCCTGCATGACCGTTTGACGCAGGAACCGCGCCGCGCGGTGGATTGCTTTAGTGTGTTGTTTGCGCGGGCAATTGACGACAGTATCCTCGGTCTCGCAACCGGCGAAGCATTGGCACATTTGCGCCATCTTGAGGTGACCGGACGCGCAGTGAAGGAAGACCGCGACGGGGTCTATTTTTATTCTGCGGCCTAGCTTAGACTCGTCTCGATGAACGACCCCATAAGCGTCTGGCGAGAGCATTATGTGCACCCGTCGGCATGGGATCGAAAGTTCACCCCGATGACGCTCCCCGCGATGTTTGCGGCCAGTGCGTCCAAGACGCCGACGGCGATCCTGACCGATTTCATGGGGGCGACGTTGAGTTACGCCGACATTGCCACCCGCGCCCGCGATTTCGCGGGTGGGCTTCAAGCAATGGGCATGGCGAAGGGTGACCGGATCGGCCTGTTCCTGCCCAATGTCCCCGATTATCTGGTGGCCTATTACGGCGCGCTGATGGCGGGTGGCATCATCGTCAACATGTCGCCGCTTTATTCGGTTTCGGAGCTGTCGCATCAGGTGTCCGACAGCGGCGCGCGGGTGATAGTGACCAGCGATGTGCCGCAGTTGATGGTGACGGCGACCGCGCTTCTCGATCAGGGGCTGATCGACCGGATCATTGTCGGTGCGATTGCCGATGCGTTGCCGCCGGTGAAGCGGACACTCTACCGGCTGTTCAAGCGCAAGGACATTGCGGTGCTGCCCGATGATGCGCGCGTGATCCGGTTGAGTGCGGTCACGGGAGCGTTCAAACCGGTTGAGATTGACCCCGGCGAAATCGCGCTGATCCAGTATACCGGCGGCACGACGGGGGTGCCCAAAGGTGCGATGCTTTCGCACCAGAATATGACGGCGAACGCGCGGCAGGTTCATGTCCTTGACCCGCATATTGGTCAGGCAGACCGGATCGTTGGCGTGCTGCCGTTCTTCCATGTGTTCGCGAACACTTGTGTGCTCAACCGGACCGTGCTGGCGGGCGGGATGATTGCGATGCTCCCGCGCTTCGATGCAAAGATGACACTGGCAACCATCGCGCGGATCAAGGCGACCGCGCTGCCCGGTGTGCCAACCATGTATCAGGCGCTGCTCGATCATCCAACGATGGGCAGCACATCGTTCAAGAGCCTGCGGGTCTGTATCTCGGGCGGGGCACCACTGGCCCCAGCGCTCAAAACCAAATTTGAACGGGCGACCGGCGCGCGCGTGGTCGAGGGCTATGGCCTGACCGAAAGTTCGGGCGTCGTTGCGTGCAATCCCTATGACGGGATCAACAAGACGGGGACCATCGGCCAGCCGGTACCGGGGACAACCGTAAAGCTGGTCGACCGCGAAGACCCAACCAAGCCCGCGCCCGACGGCGAACCCGGCGAGCTGATTTTCTCCGGCCCGCAAGTGATGCAGGGTTATTGGGGCCGTCCCGACGCCGATGCAGACACTTTCGTCGACGGTTTCCTGCGCAGTGGCGACGTCGCGACCATCGACGACGACGGCTATATCCGGATTGTTGACCGGTTGAAGGATATGATCGCCGTTGCCGGGTTCAAGGTGTTTCCGAGCCAGATCGAGGCCGTGCTTTACACCCACCCGGCTGTTAAAGAGGCCATCGTGATCGGCATCCCCGATGATTATCACGGCGAAATGCCCAAGGCGTTCGTGACGCTGAATGCGGGGGCGGACGGCGCGGGGCTGAAAGAATGGCTCAACCCGCAACTGGGCAAGCATGAACGGGTGACCGATGTCGAGGTGCGGCTGAACCTGCCCAAGACACTGGTTGGCAAACTGAGCCGTAAGGAACTTGTTGCCGAGGAGCGGGCGAAATTGACAGGGTAGCTACCGGTGGCTACTTTGTGGTCATGACGATTCATGTGCCCATCAAGGAAGCCAAAAACCGGTTGAGCGAACTCGCCCGGAAATTCGAGGCCGGCGAGCGAATTGTCGTGACGCGCAACGGCCATCCTGTGTTCGAACTCGCAACGCCCCGGCGGGGGGGCATCGACTTCGACGCGCTGGACCGCTGGAAAGAAGAACGTGGCTTGCCCAATTTTCTGGTCGGCCCTTTGCCCGATGATTTCGACGATCCGCTACCTGAAGATTTTTTGAGCACGCCGCTCCGGTATCCGGATGAAATTGAATGAAATTTCTGTTGCTGCTCGACAGCAATATTCTCATTCCTATGCTCGATGGCTCGGGGCGGGCATTGCCCAGCAACATCGTCGACGTGATTCACAATCCCGATGCCGAGCTGTGGGCAAGCGTCGCATCCATCTGGGAAGTTGCGATCAAGCATCGCCAAGGGAAATTGCCGTTGCCATGCGCATTGGACGAGTGGCCGGAAGCGCTTGCGGCATTGAACGTGCGCGCATTACGGATTGTGACCGCGCACGTCGTGGCACCAACCGAACCGCTGCCCGATACCAAAGATCCATTTGATCGCCTTTTGCTCGCGATCTGCCGGGTCGAGCGAATGAAATTGGTCACCCTCGATGCCAAACTCCGCGACCACCCCCTCGCGTGGCGTCCCTGAACCATCGCCTTGACCCCCGCGCCGCCGCCCGCCACTAAGCACCCTATGGCCGAAGACCTGACTGCCCTGTCGTTCGAAGATGCGCTCAAGCGTCTGGAGGCCATCGTCCAGCGCCTCGAGAGCGGCGACGCAAGCCTTGATGAATCGATCACGCTTTATACCGAAGGTGATGCCCTTAAAGTACAATGCGAACGGCGGCTCAAGGATGCGCAGGCACGGATCGAGAAAATCAGTCTGGGCAGCGACGGTGCGCCCGCTGGCACGCAACCGTTTGACGGAAGCTAGGGGCTGATGGGGGTGGTGGCACCAATATTGGGCGATGCGCTCGCGGACATCGCGCGCGATGTTGACCGGCTGTTCGACACATTGCTGCCGGTGCCTGACGACCAGCGCGCGCCCCTGTTCCATGCCATGCGCCATGCCAGCATCGGCGGCGGCAAGCGGCTGCGGCCCTTGCTTGTTGTGGCATCGTGCGCGTTGTTCAATGTAGATCGCGCCGCAGCGTTGCGGGTTGGTTGCGCGGTTGAAGCGATCCACGTCTATTCGCTGATCCACGACGATCTGCCGTGCATGGATGATGATGACATGCGTCGCGGCAAGCCGACCGTTCACAAAGCATTCGACGAAGCGATTGCGGTGCTCGCCGGTGACTCGCTGCATGCACTGGCGTTCGAGCTGGTGGTCGATGACGCCGTGAATACCGATCCTTTCGTCCGCATCGAACTTGCCGAGGGGCTGGCGCGAGCGAGCGGTCCGTCGGGTATGGCGGGTGGCCAGATGATGGACATTGCCGCCGAAACGCAGACATTTGATCTGAATGGCGTGACGCGGTTGCAACAGATGAAAACGGGCGCGTTGATTGCGTTTTCGGTCGAAGCGGGCGCGATCATGGGCCGCGTGCCGCCCGAGGGCCGAGGGTCGCTGCGCGGTTACGCCCGCGATGTCGGGCTTGCCTTCCAGATTGCCGATGATCTGCTCGACGAAGAAGGCGACGAGGAACTGGCCGGCAAGGCGCTGCACAAGGACGCGGCAGCAGGCAAAGCGACCTTCCTGTCGTTGCTCGGTGTTGATCGCGCGCGGGCGCAAGCGCAGATGCTGGTCGATCAGGCGATCTCGCACTTGAATAGCTTTGGTCCCGAAGCCGATCTTCTCCGCGCGATTGCGCGCTATTCCATCGAACGGGATCGGTGATGATTCCAACCTCCGTTTGCCCTGAGCCTGTCGAAGGGTTGTCCTTCTTTTGGGCCGTGACAAGCGAAGAAGGACAAGGCTTCGACAAGCTCAGCCCGAACGGAGTTTGTCATGATTGACCGCATCGGCGTATACCCCGGCACGTTCGACCCGATCACGCGCGGGCATATGGACATCATTGCGCGCGGCGCAAAGCTGGTCGACCGGCTGATCATCGGCGTCACGACCAATGCCGCTAAGTCACCGATGTTTACCGACGACGAACGCATCGCGACGGTGAAACGCGAAGTCGCGACACTCGGCAATGCCGATATTGAAGTCGTCGGTTTCGATTCCCTCCTCGTTGATTTCGCCGAAGCGCGCGGCGCGACCGTCGTCATCCGCGGCGTGCGCGGCGTCACTGATTTCGAATATGAATATCAACTCACAGGTATGAACCGCCAGCTCAACGACCGGATCGAGACTATTTTCCTGATGTCGGATGTCGCGTTGCAGCCGATAGCGTCGCGCCTTGTCAAGGAAATCGCGCTTTACGGTGGTGCCATCGGCAAATTCGTCATGCCGAGCG
Source organism: Sphingomonas sp. (assembly GCA_031362355.1). Lineage (GTDB taxonomy): Bacteria > Pseudomonadota > Alphaproteobacteria > Sphingomonadales > Sphingomonadaceae > Sphingomonas_O. The sequence continues at coordinate 10,463 of JANLSJ010000037.1, read as the reverse complement.
TCGAAGCCGAAGTGGTTGCCCGCGTCGAAACCATTGGACGCAAGGGTCGTTGACGTTCAGGCAGCGGTCAGTTGACCGGCGTATGTGTCGCGAAAATTTTGGAGTTGAAGCTTTGAAGATCTTTCTGACTGCGTTGATGGCCGTCCTTGCGCTCGCCAGTCCCGCGCTTGCGAAAAAGAAGCCGAAGCTGGCCCCACGCACCATCGTGGCAACGACAACCGTGGAGCCGGCCGCGACGCCCGAAAATCTGTGGCATATCCAGTTGTCGACGGGCGGCGAAGTCGTCGTCTTGCTGCGTCCCGACAAGACACCCAATCATGTCGAGCGCATCAAGGCGCTGACCCGCGCGGGCTTTTATGATGGCCTGCTGTTCCACCGTGTCATCGATGGCTTCATGGCGCAGACCGGCGATCCCAAAGGGACCGGCGAAGGCGGATCGACGCTTCCCGATGTCAACGCCGAGTTCAACGATATGCCGCATCTGCGCGGCACCGTATCAATGGCGCGTTCGGAAAGCGTGAACAGCGCGAACAGCCAGTTTTTCATTGTCTTCCTCCCCGTGCTGCGTCTCGACGGGAAGTATACGCCGTTCGGGCGGGTGGTGTCGGGCATGCAATATGTTGATCTGATCGAGCGCGGCGAACCACCGGCGAATCCGGCAAAAATCGTCAAAGCGTGGATCGAAGCCGATGGAGCCAATGCGCCGCGTGTGCCGTTGCCAGCCGTTGCCGCCGTCGCGCCACCGGTGGCTTTGCCTGCGGATGCAACGCCCAAATAAGCCTTACCGTTCGGGCTGAGCTTGTCGAAGCCTTGTCCCTCTATCTGCGCCGGGGGCATAAAAGAGGGGCAACCCTTCGACAGGCTCAGGGCGAACGGATTATGTCATGCGAGTCGACCTTTTTGATTTCGAGCTTCCCCCCGAACGGATCGCGCTGCGCCCGGCCGTTCCGCGGGATGCGGCGCGGATGCTGGTCGTCGATGGTGCGTTGAGCGACCGTACGGTCTGCGACTTGCCTTCGCTGCTGCGCGCTGGCGACTGCCTCGTCTTCAACGATACGCGGGTCATTCCCGCGCAATTGGAGGGAAGGCGCGGCGAGGCGAAGATCGGCGCAACGCTGCACAAGCGCGAAGGGCTGCGGTCGTGGCGTGCTTTTGTTCGCAATGCCAAGCGCGTGCGCGGCGGCGATGAAATCGATTTCGGCGTGGGCGTCTCGGCTACCGCGACCGGCCGAGGCAACGACGGCAGCTGGCTGCTGACTTTTGCAGGCACTGATCCCGTCGAAACCCTCCTCGAACGCGCCGGGACCATGCCTTTACCGCCCTATATCGCCAGCAAGCGCGCCATCGACGCCCGCGATGCCGATGATTACCAGACGATGTTCGCCGCGGAAAAAGGCGCCGTGGCCGCGCCAACGGCTGCCCTGCACTTTACGCCCGATCTTATGACAGCGCTGTCCAACAACGGCATCGGACACGAAACGCTGACGCTGCATGTTGGTGCAGGCACCTTCCTGCCGGTCAAGGCCGACGATACCGATGACCACGCCATGCATGCGGAGTGGGGCCGCATCGACGCCGCGACGGCAGCGCGGCTGAATGCGGTCCGGGCGCGCGGCGGACGGCTGATTGCAGTCGGCACCACGTCGCTGCGTCTGATCGAAAGCGCGGCGGACGCGGATGGCGTTATCCACCCGTTCGAAGGGGATACCGCGATTTTCATAACCCCCGGCTATCGCTTCAAAGCCATCGACGGCCTGATGACCAATTTTCATTTGCCCAAATCGACATTGTTCATGCTGGTCAGCGCCCTGATGGGGCTGGAGCGGATGCAGGCGGCCTATGTGCACGCCATCGCCAAGGGCTACCGCTTCTACAGCTATGGCGATTCGTCGCTCCTTATTCCCTGATCAACTTGGCTTGCGCCATGCTTCCATGGGCGCTTTGATGTAGTGAAACCAAACATAGGGCCAAGGTATGATAAAAAACGCGATCACGATCCCGATACAGTCGTAAAACAGCCCTTCGATGTCCTTTGTCCAACGGTCTGACGCCCAGGCCGGGTAGGCAATCAGCCCAATCCAGATTGTTTTCCATGCCAGTTCATAAATCATGAGCGGTAGCATTCGCAGCGGATAGCGCACCCCCCAAAGGCTCAGCAGGGCAAGCGCTGCCAGCATGGATTTTGCCAGACCCCGCATGACTGGCCAGTCCGCACTCTCGAACAGGACCTGTGTCCAAACAAAGCTGCCCATAACGAATGCCATAAGCAGGAATAAAATGCGTATTGCATTCACTTGCCAGAGCGGGACCGACGGTTCGCGGGGTGCGGATGGGTTTTCCATGTCATTTGTATCCAGACTATCAATCATGCGTCACACTGTATTATATCAACAATACAGTGTCAATCATGCTCGTGTTATGTCACGAGGCGCGATAGTCGGGACGTCATGACCAACCGTTTCCAGTTCCAGATCGCCGCCACCGATGGCCCCGCGCGCACCGGCACGATCCAAATGGCGCGTGGCGACATCCGCACGCCAGCATTTATGCCCGTCGGCACGGCCGCAACAGTCAAAGGCATGAAGCCCGCTACGGTGCGCGAGACGGGTGCCGACATCATTCTGGGGAACACCTATCACCTGATGCTGCGCCCCGGGGCGGAGCGGATGGCGCGGCTTGGCGGGCTGCATGACTTCATGAAATGGGACCGGCCGATCCTGACCGACAGTGGCGGGTATCAGGTGATGAGCCTGGGCGATCTGACGACGATCACCGAGGAAGGCGTGGCGTTCAAATCGCATCTCGATGGCTCACGGCACATGCTGAGCCCCGAACGGTCAATGGAAATTCAGGCGTTGCTCGGGTCGGATATCGTCATGGCGTTCGACGAATGCACGCCGTTTCCCGCCACGCATGAGGTCGCGCACCGGTCCATGCTCCGCTCGATGCGCTGGGCACAGCGGTCGCGTGATGCGTTCACGAGCGCGGGCGCGTTGTTCGGTATCCAGCAGGGATCAATGTTTGAAGACCTGCGCGCGCGGTCATCCGAAGCGCTGACAGGCATTGGGTTTGACGGCTATGCCGTCGGGGGGCTTGCCGTGGGCGAGGGTCAGGACGCAATGTTCGGCGTGCTTGACTATGCCGTCGCCATGCTGCCCGCCGACAAGCCACGCTACCTGATGGGGGTTGGCAAGCCCGATGATATTGTCGGCGCGGTCGAGCGCGGGATCGACATGTTCGACTGTGTGCTCCCCACGCGTTCGGGCCGCAACGGACAGGCGTTTACGTGGGACGGTCCGCTCAACATACGCAATGCAAAGTTCGCCGAAGATATGACCCCGCTCGATCCCGAATCGCCGGTCGCGGCGTGGAGCAAGGCTTATCTTCACCATCTCGTGAAGTCGGGCGAGATGCTCGGTGCAATGTTGATGACCGAACATAATCTGTGGTTTTATCAACAGGTCATGGCGGGGCTGCGCAGCGCGATTGCGACGCAGAATCTGACCGGCTGGGCAGACCAGTTCCGCGCGCGCTATAGGGGGCAACGCCAATGAGTTTATTGTCCGACCTCGCCCGCGTCAAAACCGAAGAAGACGTCAAAGACGCCTATATCAAGGCGCTTGGGCTTAAGTCTTATTTCAAGGGACTGGTCGATATCCAGACCAAGGAAGTCTGGTTCGAGGCGAAGGAAGCATCGACCCCGCCGATCATCATGTTCGCGCAGTTGCTCGTCTATGTCCGTGCCGCGCAAAAACGGGGCGAACCTATTCCGGCGTTTCTGGCGGTTATCGACCGGACAAAGGCGGCGATCATGCCGACCGAACATGCGCTGCCGATATTTGAGGACAAGAATATCGTCTGGCCCAAATCGGGCTCGGCGGCGGGCAAGGAACTGGCCGCCCATATCGCGCCTTATGTCGAAACCCATTATGTCGTTTATGACATCGCCAGCCACGAAGACGAGTTCATTGGCGCGGTCACCTCGGCGATCAAGGAAGGGCGGATCATCCGCACCCCGATTACGCCGGATAATCTGCGTCAGGTGTTCGACAAATGGGTGGACATGGTCGGCGGCGAGCTTGGCACTGTCAATCCGGCTGATCTGGCGGTGTTTTTCTTTGCCGACATCATGCACGATGGCCGGAATGAGGCGATGACCAAGCTGCCAGCGCGGTTGCTGTTCAACGGCGACAAGCCAGTGTTCCTATTGAATGGCCAGCAATATGAACTGGCGAGCGAGCGCGGTTATCGCAATTTCTGGGCGATCTATCACCGCCCGCCCGAACAAAAGCACCGGCATTATCTGCTAGAACGGCGCGATAGCCTGCTGCCGCTCGACGAACAGAAGTTCAAGGGTGCCTATTACACGCCGCTGCATATTGTCGATAAAGCGTATGAGCAGTTGGTCGCGACATTGGGGCCGAACTGGCAGGATCGCTATATCGTCTGGGACATGTGCGCCGGTGTCGGCAATCTGGAGGCCAAGCACAGCAATTTGCGCAATGTGTATATGAGCACGCTCGATCAGCCCGATGTCGAGATCATGCGGCTGAACCCGGCGTTCGCGGGTGCAACGGTATTTCAATATGATTATCTGAATGACGATGTGACCGATTTCGGTGAAATCGATTATTCGTTGAGTAACAAGCTGCCCGCCGAACTGCGTCAGGCGATTGCCGATGCGAAGGAAGGCAAGAAAGGCGCAAAGCCGATATTGGTGCTGATCAACCCGCCTTACGGAGAAAGTGGAAATTACGACACGATCAGAGGTGAAGGCGGCAACAAGAGTGGCGTCGCTAAAACCAAGATCAGCCATGGCATGAGTGATCTTGGCTATGCAGCGCGGGAGTTATTTGTGCAATTTCTTGTGCGCATTCAGAGCGAGCTTCCGAAAGCCACGCTCGCTATGTTCAGCACCCTCAAATATGTGAACGCGCCTAATTTTCAAGAATTTCGCAAAACATGGACGGCAAGCTACCTTGACGGCTTTGTAGTGCACAGCAAAGCGTTCGATGGGTTAAGCGGCAATTTTCCGATCGGATTTCTGATCTGGGACATAGGAGTAAATCATCCCGCAGTTTCCGTCACTACGATTGCACTTGACAAATGGGGCCAAGCGATTGGGGAAAAAATATTTTATCGCGCGCCGGACCAAGAGTTGCTTTCGGAATGGATTGTCCGCCCACGCTCCAACAAACAAGATGCTCTACCACTGAAGAATGCTGTGTCGCCGCCGGGGCCAACTAAAGATTTGCGTGGAGATAAATGGGCAGACGGGGCTATTGGAAGCATGCTGTCGAACAGCAATATGCCGCAAAAAACTGCGATCATGACTGCACTTTTTTCTTCAGGTTATTGTAACGCTGGTGCGTTCTTTGTCACCCAGCAAAACCTCTGGCAAGCCGCCATCGTCTTCGCCGTCCGACGCCTCATCAAACCAACCTGGCTCAACGATCGCGACCAGTTCCTGCAACCCTCACAACCACTAACCGACGAATTCAAATCCGATTGCCTGATCTGGATGCTGTTCAACGGCAGCAACCTGTCAGCCGGGGCCGATGGCCTGCACTGGAACGAGCGCGACTGGAGCCTCGTCAACCATTTCATTCCGTTTACCGAAAGCGAAGTCGAGGCAAGCGGGCGGTTCGAATCCGACTTCATGGTGCGCCATATGAAGGGCATGACCTTTTCCCCGCAAGCAACCGCCGTCCTCAATGAAGGCCGCACGCTATGGCAACGCTTCCACGCCACCCAATTCCCCCGCAAGATCCGCGACGACCTGAAACTGGGCCGCGCCGATGCCGGATGGTATCAAATCCGCAAAGCGCTTGAACACTATAGCGACACCGAACTGACCGATTTCGATCCGTTCAAGGCCGCTTATGCCGCGCTCGGAGCCAAGCTTCGACCAATGGTATTCGAACTCGGGTTTCTACCCGCCTGATGTTTCTGATCAGGCAGGATGCGGCGTGAGGCCCAGTGCTTCACGCCGCATCCAGCGGATCACCAGCACCACGGCAACGAACGCAAGCCCGCTGGCCAGCCCCAGCCAGATGCCAAGCCCGCGCATCTTCAGCGGAAACGCCAGCGCGACGCCCACGCCGATGCCGATCACCCAGTAACCAATCGCCGCATAGATCATCGGCCAGCGCGTATCCTGCAAACCCCTAAGGACGCCCGCGCCGACGACCTGAGCACCGTCGACAATCTGAAACAGTGCCGCGACACCCAAGAAACCGACCGCGAGACCCACAACTTCGGCGTTCTTCGGATCGGCAATGTCGATGAAAATGCCAACCAGCGGGCGCGGGATCAGGACGAGCGTCAGCGCCATGCACGCCATGAACCCGGTCCCCATCGCCAGCGCCAGCCAGCCCGAGCGGTGGATTGCAGCCTTGTCGCGCGCGCCATAGCCAAGGCCAACGCGCACCGTCGCGGCTTGGGCGATACCCATCGGCACCATGAAAGAAAACGCCGCAATCTGGAGCGCAATCGCATGCGCGGCAATCGAAGCGCGGTCGATGAGGCCCATCAGGAAAACAGCCGCCGCGAACACAGTGACTTCGAAAGTGAGCGTAATCGCAATCGGCAACCCCAGCGCAGCGAGCGCGCGATAGCGCCCCCAATCGGCGCGCCAGAAACGGCCAAAGATCGAATAACGGCGGAAAGGGTGCATCCGCATCACCACGCCGGCGAGCGCGACGAAGAGAAACAGATTCGCCAACGCACTGGCCAGCGCCGCGCCCTCAAGTCCCATTTTCGGCATGCCCAGATGCCCGAAGATCAACGCCCAGCCGAGCAACGCATTGATGAACACGGCGCCAAATAAAACGATCGTTCCCCAACCAGGTCGCTCGATCGCGGAAATGAAATTGCGCAGCGCGAGCTGCAGGAACGCCGGGAGCAACCCCCACATCATCACGCGGACGAACGAGGTCGCCGCGCGCGATAACTCGGCGTCCTGCCCCATCGCCAGCAGGATCGGCTCGGCATTCCACAGGACAACCCAGCACGGCACGCAGAGCGTGACAGCAAGCCACATCCCCTGTCGCACCGTGCGGCGGATGTCGCGCACCGAATGCAACATCCGCCCGCGCTCTGCCGCCACCATCGGCGCGACCGCCGCAATCAGGCCCAGGCCAAACAGCAGAAACGGGATATAAAGATTAATCCCGAGCGACCCCGCCGCGAGCGCATCCGCGCCCAGCCGCCCGAGGAAAATCAGGTCCGTCGCATGGATCACTGACTGCGCGAGATTGGCAAGGATCAGGGGCATGGCGAGCGCGAGCATCGCACGGGCTTCAAGCGCCCATGGGCGGCGCTCTGCACTGTCGAGAGCCGCCGACGACGTCATACCGGCGGCCCTAACTGCCCAGCTTTACGCCAAGAAAGCCGGGTAGCGGGCCGTTCCAGCCTCCGGATTCATCGGCATCGTCGGCGTCATCTTGTGGCGGCGGCGTTGCGCGTTGTGGTTTGGGCTCGGCTTTCGGCGCGCGGGGCGCTGGTGTTTCGACGCGGAGTTCGGCAGCTTTGCGTGGACGGCGCGCTGGCTTGTCGGCAGGTGCTGGATCCTCATCGCGCACCGCCGTTTTTGCCACAGCGGCCACCTTGCCCACCCGCTCGATCTTCGTGCTGGTCAGCTTTTCGATCTGTGCGACGGCTTCGGCGTCTTCGGGGGTCATCAGCGTGAACGCCTTCCCCGTCGCTCCGGCGCGCCCCGTGCGGCCGATGCGGTGGACATAGTCATCGGGATGCCACGGCACGTCGTAATTCACGACATGGCTGACGCCCTTTACATCAAGCCCGCGCGCCGCAACGTCCGACGCGACGAGAACGGTGATGTCACCTGCCTTGAAGCGGTCGAGCTCCTTGATCCGCTCCGACTGGTCCATGTCGCCCTGGATCTGCCCCGCCTTGAACCCGGCGCGTGACAAACTTTGCGAGAGTTCGCGCACGGTTGTCTTGCGGTTTGAAAAGACGATGGCCGTTGTCACGTCACTGGCACGCAAAATGTCGATCAGCGCGTCCTTCTTGCCGCGTGACGAGACTTCGACGATGCGCTGCTCGATCTGGAGATTGGCGCTGGCGGGCCGCGAGACTTCGATCTGCTTGGGATTGCTGAGGAACTTGTCGGCCAGCTTCTTGATCGGTCCCGGCATCGTGGCGGAGAAGAGCAAGGTCTGGCGCGTCGCGGGCAGCTTGGTGCAAATTTCCTCGATGTCGGGGATGAACCCCATGTCGAGCATGCGGTCGGCTTCGTCGATGACCAGCAACGTGCAGTCATTGAGCATGATCTTGCCGCGCCCGAACAGGTCCATCAGGCGACCGGGCGTCGCGATGAGGACATCGACGCCCTTTTCGAGCGCCTTGACCTGATCGCCCATCTGCACGCCACCGATCAGGAGGGCCATCGAAAGCTTGTGATATTTGCCGTATTTCTCGAAATTCTCAGCCACCTGCGCGGCGAGTTCGCGCGTCGGCTCGAGGATAAGGCTGCGTGGCATGCGCGCGCGGCTGCGCCCCTCGGCAAGAATGTCGATCATCGGCAAAACGAAACTGGCAGTCTTGCCGGTGCCCGTTTGCGCAATGCCGATCAGGTCGCGCATCATCAGGACGCTCGGGATCGCCTGCGCCTGAATCGGCGTCGCTTCATTGTAGCCCGAATCATCAATTGCACGCAGCAACTGGTCGGAAAGGCCGAGGTCGGCGAAGTTCATTAAAATGTCCGTGAAAAAAGCCCGACTGCGGTGCGCAGACCGCCGCTGAAAGTCAAGTCAGCGTTCGGGCACCAGACTGGTAAAACGCTCGACCTCGCACTTGCCGCCGGTCCGCGCATGCAGTGTATCACGGTCGGCGCAGATGCGGCCATCGGCATTGGGCTTGACGTAAAAGCCATAGCCGAGGTCAACGCCGGTGCATTGTTTTTCAAGCCGGGTGCGCACGCGGGCCCCGCCGCGCATGAACAGGTCAACGACTTGCGGACCGCGCACGACAAAGCCCGACAGGTTCCCCAGACCCACGCATTTCGGGCCTTTTTTCTCGACCCAGCGCATCTGCACCTGCGGCGCTTCGCGAATTGGCGCGAGGGGCACACGGACAACGACACGCTGTTGAATCATCATTTGCGCAAATTCGGTGCCGTCGATGGCAGGCGCAACCGTGCTCGCCGCAGCCGACAGCGCAAGAATCAGGGAATTCACAGCCGCACGTCCATAACGGTCAGCCGATGCGATTCCGCGGTTGAATGGGCGATTAACTCCATGTCGCACTGCCTACGCTCAAAATATGTTGATCGCGTGAACGGGTTGCGTCGCGGCCTCGCGCACCATAGGGCGACGCGCGACACCAACCCTTATCGTTTCCGGAGAGACCCGATGGCCAGCACGGCCCCCCAGAACCCCGCCCTGCCGCTACTCTATAAAGAGCTCGTTCCAATTTCGCAGCAGGAGCATGGCAGCTGGCGCTATAAAATGGCCGATTCGGCGAAGTTTCTTTCGACCGAACATGCGGTCCCCGTGACGGTCGAGGAATTCTCGATTGTCCAGCGCTTCTATCCTATTATTTTTTCGTCGGGTGACCAGCCGGTGCCGCTCGCGCTGATGGGGCTTAATGAAGGCGTGAATACGTTCATTGATGACGACGGCAAGATGATTGGCGAAGTCTATGTCCCCGCCTATGTTCGCCGCTATCCGTTCCTGCTCGCCAAGCTGACCCCCGAGACGCAGGAGCTTTCGCTCTGCTTCGACCCGACTTGCGACATGGTCGGCGATTTTTCCGAAGGTGACCCGCTGTTCGCCGACGACAAGCCGACCGACTCGACCCAGAACGCGCTGAACTTCTGCGAGAGCTTCGAGCAGGCCGGCCAGCGCACCGGCGCGTTCATCGAGGAATTGCAGAAGCACGAACTACTGATGGAAGGCGAAGTCGCGATCCAGCAGGACGGCGTCGAAGCGCCGTTCATCTATCGCGGCTTCCAGATGGTCAACCAGGACAAGCTCAAGGAACTCCGCGGCGACGTGCTGCGTGGCTGGAACCAGAGCGGGCTGCTGCCGCTGATCCACGCCCACCTGTTCTCGCTCGATCTGATGCGCGACATTTTCGGGCGCCAGCAGGCGCTCGGCAAGGGTCCCGCAATCCCCGCCGCGCAGACCGCGCCAGCCGCGGTCAAATAAGCGAACCCGTGCGCAAGGGCTTCAAAGCACGGGAGTTGATTTGCCAAAGAGTCCTTGTCAGGCAACATTCCTGAGCCTATCTTGAAAACGTTCGGTCGGTGCTCCCCTCATGGCCCGGTCGGACTGGTGCACGCGAGTGCACCTCCTCCCTGAACCTTGGCCACCTGGTGCGATTGCACCAGGTGGTTTTTTATTGGTGGTTTGCGCAAGACGATTGCTGCGGACCCTTGCCTGCCCAATGCGCGCGGGTAACGTGGACCATCATTGCCGCCGGAGGTCCACCCCATGCCG
>JANLSJ010000014.1:0-169254 GCA_031362355.1 Sphingomonas sp. | reverse complement strand
CGCCCGATCAATGCAAAAGGATCGTTGCTTCGTGCGTAGTCGTTGAGCGCGAGCGCACCCTTGTCGGTGGCGAAGTCGTAGGCGCGAAGCCAGTTCTGGCGGACGATGATTGCATCGTCGGGAACGGAGCGGACCTGCTCGATGAAGCGCGCGAGATGGAACGCGATCTGCGGATCGGTTGGGGTGTAGTCGGCGCTGGCGGGCGCGACGGCCTGCGCTTCGCCGAACTTGTCGATCTGCACGACCCACGGCACGATCGTTCCGCGCGCACCCTGCCAGATCAGCCCGCCGGCAAGCCCGCTGGACAATGCCAATGTGCCGAAAAAGGCGAGCCGCCAGTTGCGTGCTTGCACGCGTGCCGAACCAATGCGGTCGTCCCACGCTTGCGCGGCGCGCTGATAGGGCGTTTCGGGTTCGGGGGTCGTCGCGTAGCGGATGCTCGGTCTGCGAAACATGCGATCAATCCTTTTCGGTGGTGTCGATGCTGGCACCCGCGCCGCAGCCATCGCCGCTGCGCAGCGTGTGCGCGGCAACAGTGGCTCCATGCGCGAGGGCTTGACGGTCCTTGATCGCTTTGGCCCAGGCGGGTTGTCCGGATTGGCCGCCGTCGGCACCGGCGGGGGTCGGTGCTCCGCCCGCAAAGCTCACCGCGCGACCGCCCTCGTTGAAGCTCGCTTTCATCGCATCGGCGGCTTTGCGTAAGGGAGACACCGCCGCATGCCCCGCCGCCTGTCCGACGGTTCCCAATCCCGACGCGATGCCGGAGGCACCGACTTTGCCGGCCGACCCGAGGCTGTAGGCGGCGGTGGCACCGCCTGCGGCCTTGGCACCGCCAAGCGCCGCGCCCGACGCGGCACTGGCGACCGCGCCACCGGCGAGCCGTGCGCCCGCCGCAGCGCTGACCGCGAGGCCACCTGCGGCGAGCGCGGTGCCTGCAGCGGCACCCGCGCCGAGCTGCGGTCCGCCCGAGACGATGCCATTGGCGATGCCGGGACCGAAAATGCCCAGACCAAGTAAAGCGAGGCTCGCGAGCACAATCGTCATCGCGTCCTCGATGGTCGGCGTCGGTCCGATCGCGGCGGTGAACTCGGTAAACAAGGTCGAGCCGATGCCGATGATCACCGCAAGGACGAGGATCTTGATCCCCAACGAAACGACATTACCGAGAACGCGTTCAGCCATGAACGCGGTCTTGCCGAACAGGCCGAATGGAATCAGCACGAAACCGCAAAGCGTCGTCAGTTTGAACTCGATCAGTGTGATGAACAGCTGGATCGCGAGCACGAAAAAGGCAAGTAGGACGATCGCCCAGGCGAACAGCAACACGATAATCTGGATGAAATTCTCGAAGAAGCTGACAAAGCCCAAGAGATTGGAAATTGAGTCGAGGATGGGTCGAGCGGCGTCGAGGCCGACCTGAGCGACGCGTCCGGGCTGGAGCAGTTCGGCAGTCGTGAACCCGGTACCACTCGCTTTGAGACCGAGCCCGGCAAAACTCTCGAAGACGATCCGCGCGAGATTGTTCCAGTTGCCGATGATATAGGCGAAGATGCCAACGAATAGCGTCTTCTTGACGAGACGGGCAATGATATCGTCGCCTTCGCCCCAGCTCCAGAACAGTGCGGCGAGCGTCACGTCGATGACGATCAGCGTGGTGGCGACGAACGCCACTTCGCCGCGCAACAGCCCGAAGCCGCTGTCGATATAGCGGGTGAAGACCTCGAGAAAGCGATCGACGACGCCAGTGCCACCCATGTCACCGCGCTCCTTCGGGGAGTGCGGTCACAGCGTTGGTAGGTTGTGCCTCGAGCGGCATCGACGGCGAAGTTGCGAAGGGTGCGCCGTTCGCTTTTGCCTGCGGCGACAGGAAGCGCCGACGATTCTCGGCCCAGGCGTCAAGGCATTGTCGATCGTGCGCGCCGGCTTCGCCAAGCAAAGCGCAATCGCGTAGAATGGTCGGCAACGGATCGCCATCGGGCTCCATCACCGCGATCGCCGCGTCCGCTGCCGCCGGTTTCGGACGATCGCGCATGTCGAGCGCGGCCACCGTGATGGCGACTGCGACGAAGGCGATCGCACCGATGCGCCCGAAGAGTTTACCGTCCATCGCCCGGCTCAATTGTGAAACATCGACACCGACCCGGCGACATAGCCGCGGCCCGGCGTCAGAAAGCGGCGCAGCTGCTCGCGCGCCTGGGCTTTGGCGGTCGCACTGCCCGCCGCGTCGAGCGCTTGCGCGCGGCCCTGCGCGGCGACAACGGCGGTCAGGTCGGCGAGCTGCTGCGATTGCAGCGCCAGCAACTGGTTCCCGGCTTGCGCCGCCTGCAATGCGCCGGTCGCCGACTGGCTCGCGGTGACAAGACTGGTGACGGCCCCACGCGCGCCGTCGATATTGGCAACCGCGCCGGCCTGCACCTTGAGCGCGTCTTCGAAGGCGGCAACGCTCGTTTTCCAGCGGCCTTCGGCGCCATCGACCAGTGCGCGATCCGATGCGCTCAGGTCGATATTCTTATATTGCGCGCCGAACTGCGTTTCGATCTGCTGGACGTCATAGGCCATACGCTGTGCCTGCTGAAGCAGGGTTTGGGTCTGGGCGATTTGCGCACGCAGCGGCTCGAGCACGGTTAGCGGCAAGCTGGTCAGGTTCTTGGCTTCGTTGATCAGCGACGTCGCCTGATTCTGAAGCTGGCGGATCTGATTGTTGATCTGTTCGAGCGTCCGCGCCGCCGTCAGGATATTTTGGGCATAGTTGCTCGGGTCGAACACGATGATGGCCGACGCCGGTGTCGCCGCCATCGCGACAGTGGCAAGCGCGATGCCAGACAGGACGGCACGGTGAAAACGTGACAGGCTCATGACAAGGACTCCTTGGTGGGGGTTGGGAGATCGGTCGCAGTGGCAAGCAGGTCGGCCGCCCATGCGACGCCGCGATGGCGCAGCCAGGTATCGGCAAAACCTTCGGCGCCGTGGGCTTCGACCAGTTCGGCAATGCGGAGCTGATCGGTCTTTGACGAGGCGGCGGTGAAGGCGAGCGCAACGTCGCCAAGGCCGAGCTCGAACAGCCGATTGCCGCGCCGCGACTGGCAATAATAATCGCGCTTGGGGGTCGCTCGGCTCAGGATTTCGATCTGGCGATCGTTCAATCCAAAGCGCCGGTAGATGGCCATGATCTGCGGCTCGATCGCGCGCTCGTTAGGCAAGAAGATTCGCGTCGGGCAGCTTTCGATGATTGCGGGTGCAATGCTGCTGGTCTCAATGTCGGCGAGGCTTTGCGTTGCGAACACCACGCTCGCATTCTTCTTGCGCAGCGTCTTCAGCCATTCGCGCAATTGCGCGGCGAACGCCGGACTGTCGAGAACCAGCCAGCCTTCGTCGATGATGATCAGCGTCGGCGATCCGTCGAGTCGACCCTCGATGCAGTGGAACAGATAGGACAGGACCGCAGGAGCCGCGCCCGATCCGGTCAGCCCCTCGGTCTCGAACGCCTGTATCCGCGCTTCGCCCAGTCGTTCGGCCTCGGCATCGAGCAACTGACCGAACGGACCGCCGACACAATAGGGACCGAGCGCCTGTTTGAGTTCGTGACGCTGCAAGAGCACGGCAAGCCCGGTCAGCGTGCGCTCGGCAACGGGGGCCGTCGCCAGCGAAGACAACGCCGACCAGAGATGGTCCTTGGTCGCGGGATCGACCGCAACGCCTTCAGAAGCAAGAATTGCGGCCAGCCATTCGGCGGCCCATGCCCGCTCGGCGGGTTCGTCGATCCGCGCCAGCGGTTGCAGCAAGACCGCCCCGCCGGCGCCGTCATGCAGACTTGAACCCAAATCCTGCCAGTCGCCACCCATCGCAAGCGATGCAGCACGGATCGAGCCGCCGAAATCGAAGGCGAACACTTGGGCATCGACATAACGGCGAAACTGCATCGCCATCAACGCCAGCAACACCGATTTGCCCGACCCGGTCGGTCCGACGATCAGCGTGTGGCCGACATCGCCGACGTGCAGCGAAAAGCGGAACGGCGTCGACCCCTCGGTCTTGGCGTAGAAGAGCGGTGGTGCGCCCAAATGCTCGTCGCGCTCGGGCCCGGCGCAGACCGCCGACAGCGGAATCATATGTGCGAGATTGAGCGTCGAGATCGGCGGTTGGCGGACATTGGCGTAGACATGGCCGGGGAGACTCCCGAGCCAGGCTTCGACCGCATTCATGCCCTCGGCGATGACTGTAAAGTCGTGGCCCTGAATGACTTTCTCGACCAGCCGCAGCTTTTCGGCGGCGATACCGGGATCGGCATCCCACACCGTGACGGTCGCGGTCACATAGGCTTGACCGACATGATCCGAACCCAGTTCCTGCAATGCCATGTCGGCATCGGCGGCTTTGTTCGACGCATCGCTGTCGAGCAGCGTCGATGCTTCGTTGGTCATCACTTCCTTGAGGATTGCCGCGACCGATTTGCGCTTGGCGAACCATTGGCGACGGATTTTGCCGAGCAGCTTGGTCGCATCGGTCTTGTCGAGCATGATCGCGCGGGTGGACCAGCGATACGGAAACGCCAGCCGGTTCATCTCGTCGAGCAGGCCGGGAAAGGTCGTCATCGGAAAACCGATCACTGTGAGCGTCCGCAGATGTTGATCACCCAATCGCGGTTCGAGACCGCCGGTCAGCGCAACGTCAGCTAGCAGGCTATCCAAATGCATCGGCGTTTCGGGAACGCGGACACGCTGCCGCTTGGTCGAGATCGTGCTGTGCAGATAGGTCAGCGTTTCGGCGTCATCGAGCCACGCGACTTCGGGGACGAAACCCTCAACCAGCTGCAACACCCGATTGCTGCGATCGACGAACCCGCCGACCAGTTCGGCGGCATCGATGCCGGTTTGCGAGCGGCCTTCGTACAGCCAGGTTTCGGCGCGCGCCGCATCTTCGGCAGGCGGCATCCACAGCAGGGTCAGGAAATAGGCGCTCTCAAAATGCGCGCCTTCCTCGGCAAATTGTCCGCCGCGTTCGAGATCGACCAAGGCCGATGCCGGATCGGGGAAATTGGAGACCGGATAATCGAGCGCCGGTCGCCGCACAGCCTCCACAAAAATCGCCCATCCCGAACCCAAACGACGCAGCGCGTTGTTGAGCCGTGCCGTCGTTCCGACGAGTTCGGCGGGCGTGGCTGAATCCATATCAGGCCCGCGAAAACGCGCGCTGCGCTGGAAACTGCCATCCTTGTTCAGAACGACGCCCGGCGCGATCAACGCCGCCCAAGGCAGGAAGTCGGCAAGGCCCGCAGTGCGGTTGCGATATTCGCGAAGGTTCAGCATCGCCTTGCCCTCACACGCGCAGGAACGGGGGAAAGCGCAGATGCCGCCGTGCGACATCGACGAATTGTGGATCGCGTTTCGCGGCCCAGACCGCGAGAAGATGGCCGATGCCCCAGATCACGACGCCGACCAGCCAGAGCCGCAAACCGAGGCCGACGGCACCCGCCAATGTGCCATTGGCAATCGCAAGGCCGCGCGGCGCGCCACCGAGCAAGATTTGCTCGGTCAGCGCGCGCCGCACCGGAATATAATAGCCCGGGATCGCGGTGGTAGGATCTACGGCCATCTCCATCAGATCAGCGCCCCGCCGCCGAACGAGAAAAACGACAGAAAGAACGAGGACGCGGCAAAGGCGATCGACAGGCCGAAGACGATCTGGATCAGCCGCCGAAAGCCGCCATTGGTGTCACCGAACGCCAGGGTCAGGCCGGTCGCGATGATGATGATCACCGCCATGATCTTAGCGACCGGGCCCTGGATCGATTCAAGGATCGACTGAAGCGGAGCCTCCCACGGCATCGACGACCCTGCGGCATAGGCCGGTGTCGCCAGACTGAGCGCGACGAAACCGGCGATGGTCGCTTGGGCGAGCCGCCGACGGGCATGGGCAATGTACAAGATCATAAAAGGTCTCCGGTTGGCGGGTCTGAAAGCGGAATGAGCTGGTAGTCGCCGCACACGGTCAGCCCCTCGACGCGGACGAGTTCGGCCAAGCGCCGCCCTGTTCCGTCGCGCACCAGCACCGCGATGATATTGATGGTCTCGGCGATGAGTGCGCGCGGGACGGTGACGACCGCCTCCTGAATCAGCTGTTCCATCCGCCGCAACGTGCCGATGGCGGAGCCTGCATGGATCGTGCCGATGCCGCCGGGATGCCCCGTTCCCCATGCTTTCAAGAGATCGAGCGCTTCCGCGCCGCGCACCTCGCCGATCGGGATGCGGTCGGGGCGCAGACGCAGCGCGGAACGGACAAGATCGGAGAGTGTCGCCACACCGTCCTTGGTGCGCAGCGCGACAAGGTTCGGCGCTGTGCATTGAAGTTCGCGGGTGTCTTCGATCAACACGACACGGTCGCCGGTCTTGGCGACTTCGGCCAGCAATGCGTTGGTCAGTGTCGTCTTGCCGGTCGACGTGCCGCCCGCGACGAGGATGTTCTGCCGCGACGTGACAGCGGCGCGCAGCCTCTCCGCTTGTCCTGCCGACATGATGCCTGCCGCAACATAATCTGTCAGCGTAAACACCGCGACCGCAGGTTTGCGGATGGCAAACTCGGTGCCGCGACAACGGGCGGGATCAGTCCTTCGAACCGTTCGCCGCTCTCGGGCAGTTCGGCCGAGACGCGGGGTGCGCTTGCATGGACTTCGACCCCGACATGATGCGCGACCAGCCGGATGATACGTTCGCCGTCCGCAGCCGCCATCCTGTCGCCGGTATCGGAAACACCTTCGCCGAGCCGGTCGATCCACAACCTGCCGTCGGGATTAAGCATCACCTCGATGACCGAAGGGTCATCCAGCCAGAGCGCAATCGCCGGCCCCAACGCCGTGCGCAGCATCCGCGCGCCGCGCGATGCTGCTTCAGACCGGATCGGGACGATACTCATTTGCAAACCTCGCTTGGGTGTCCGGCCGTATAATGGCCGGTCAACGAGGTTGAGTAAGAAAGCCCGAAATCGCTCCCAAGCAACAGTAATTTGGCGCAGGCGTAACGTGGCGTAGAAACACAAAGCTGCGGCGGTTCGGTGGGTCAGGTGAAGGGCTGATTCTGGCCTTCACTGTCCGGGCGGTTACCGAATGTGTGCGTGTGAAAACTGCCCTTCGTGCACGCTGATGGCATCCGGCCACTTCCGGCAACATTGCCGCCGTTCAGTGAGTGTGGCAACGGCATCAAAAGTTGCCGTCCGTTCAGGTCTGCCCGAAGGGTCAGGGATTCAGGAACACGATCACGCGCCACAAGGCGGTTGCCAGACCCTATCACCGTAATGGCGAGGCGATCCTCGATGTGCATCATGCCTTTGGCGGGTCGCCCGAAGACGCGCGCACGATCATGCTGCGCCACGGCGCGGCGCTGCTGATGACCTGCCCGAACATGAGCGAATCGACCGTCCACCGCGCACGCCACAAGAACGGCTTTTATTCGCGACTGGCGAAGGGTGAGCGGTTCAACTAGCTGACTCCGGTGCCAATGCCCAAGGGGTCGCCGCTGCTGGTGTGGAAGATTCGTTGAGTTCGAGCGCTGATAGGTCGACCCAACGCGACGTGCCCGTTGCCGCGAAGATGGGTCGCAAGTGCTTCTTCAGCGCCTCGTCACTGACCGCGAATTCAGCGAGGCAGTCGGCGCGCGTGCCGCCGGTCATTGCAAACAGGGCGATTTCGCGCTGAAACGGGGTGACGGCAAGGCCCCTAACATAGTCAACCACCAGCGCATTGGTGGCCGCTTCGAGGTGCAGCGAGACATACATCATCGCCGCTTCGGAGCTGTCCGCTGCGATCATGCGCGTGTGCGAGGCGCGGGCAACCAGCCGACCGTTCGCCACGGGGAGGTGCATTGTCGCCGATGGCGCTTGCGCCAATTGATGCGCCAGTATCGAGGCGAAGGCTGGAGCGACGTTCGCCTGTTGCGTCATCGACACATTCTGACGCAGCAAATGGCTGGACATCAGCACAGCCTCGGCGTCGGGGTGGATGGCAATGAGGTGCTCGCCCGACAAGTCGGTGATAAAATGTCCGAATTCTTCCCCGACGGTTTGCCATCGGACGGCACGTTCATCGGCAGCAAGGGCGACTTCCACCAAACGCTGAACGGGCTCTAGGATTTTGACGACGACATCGGTGAAAGGACGGCCCAGCGGATTCCAGCCGCAGAATAGCGCGGCGCCGGCTCCGTTGCGGCGCATCGTCATGTCGATCATGTAATGATGATCGAGCGGCACACACAGATGGCGATAGATGTTGCCGCGCCAGAAGCGTTCCGCTTCGCCCTTGCGCAACATCTTGCCAATCAGCGGACCTTCGCCAAGCATGAGCGACATCATCGTCACTTCTTCGGGGTTGATGAACAGCGTTTCGACGTTCGCGATGAAGAAGTCTTTCAATTCGACGGGCGCGGAATCATGATAGAAGCCAGCAGGTAAGCCGTCGGCATAATCCAGCCAGAAGATTGCCGCCCCGGTTGCACCGATCAGATCGCGCACGGCAATGCACAGCGGGCCGATAATGGCCTGAAGCCCAGCACCCGAGCGGCAGAGCAAACGGATATGCTCCATGATCGCACGGCGCTCGCGCAAGCCGACCGAACCGGCTTCATCCCCTCTTGCCATTGCGACCCCAATGCGACCCGTTTTGAGACAGTGTGCCAGCATCCCCCACGGGGGAATATCGGCAAGCCGACCATCTACTTAACAAAGACTTAACAGCCGGATGATTCCGATACAATCGGGAGTCTCACGTCTGAATATCGGGCTCGCGAACATCATGAACGCACATTGCACTTCTTTTTCGGGGGTTTTGATATGAGTATACGTTATGTTTTGAGCGGCGCGCTGATCGCGATTGCTGCAATCGGGGTTCCTGTCGCGCAGGCGGCGGTGGTCACTACGCTTGCTAATGGCACCGCGATCCCGATTCCAACGGCCAACATCCTTACATCGGGGCCGGAAACATTCGGGCCGCTGACATTTACGTCAAATGCCCTCGGCAAGTTCGGCTGGACCAGTAGCTTTGACTTTGGCAACAACGGCAGCTGGACGGGGACGCCGCCTTTCATCGGGTTGAACGTGTCGTCGAATGGAAATTTCAATTATGCGACCATGACGTTCACGTTTGACACGCCGACGTCGGGCATTCTCGCCGATCTGAACTGGAATGCCCAAGAATCCGGCAACCTGCAGAGTTACTTGGCTGCGTATGACTCCGACGGCGCGTTGATCGATGTTCTAGCGCTCATCCGCAATGGCGGCGGTGTTAACGCAGTTCAACCGGGCTTCTGGGGGTTTTCGCGGGCGCAAGCAGACATCAAGTATTTCCAACTGTCGAATGGCTTCGTCGCACTGCGTGAGCTTTCTTACGTTGCTCCTGCAATCAGCGCGGTTCCCGAACCCACCACTTGGGCGATGGTCATCGCCGGTTTCGGCATCGTCGGGGCGGGCCTTCGTCGCCCTTCGCGCCGGACTCAGTTGCAACTGGTCTAACGCCAGCCTTGCATGCGGCAGGGGGCGACGCGACCCAGCTCCCTGCCGTTAAGTATATATGGGAAACTCGCCTTGATCCCGACGATCGCGAACTGCGCGGCGAGGATAACACCGAGGACGCGGGTGATCATCGCGGTGAACTTATGGAGGCCATCGCATTAAATGCTCTCCCATTTGCGATACACGAGTACGCATAAAGAACGGCGGCTTTGCTAGCGACGGTAATGTTGGGGATTGCTGAAAGGCGGGTTGGCGGACGAACGCCTGAAATAGCAGACGCTGTTTCAGCTTGTGTGGCATCGGCAGCACTCGCCAACATTCCGGTCGTTTGGCTCGCCCAACTCGAATATTGATAGCTGTCGTTCGCTCACGATTGGGATTGTGCAGTTCCAACAACTGCTACTGCAGTTGATGGGTTCAACTTCGGCTTCCACCCTGTTCGAAACATTGAAACGAAATGGACCACCTTGTCCCATCACGCCCCTGTGCAGATGGGACTTGCGACACAGCCGTCCGACGACGATGCTCGAACCATGGCTAAGGTGTTCTTCTCGTCCTGCTTTGAAGATCCACAAGGGGCACGGCTGAAAATCCGTGATCGTCTGATGGAGCTGAATGGCAGATTTGATCGAAATGACCCGCAGGCATTAGCGTCGTTGCCGATTTGGATGGCTGAGGATCATCCGGAACTCGATCAAGGCTCCACACTGAGCCCACTCGAAATGGCGAACATTTGCGTGCAAGGTGTCCGCGACAGCGACGTCTACGTTGCAGTCGTCAGAAGTAATCATGGGTCCGGGGTAGCGATCAATGGTGCCGAGCGGACTATGGCCTCATTCTTCGAGCTGGAGCTTTTTGAGGCAGCGCTGCTTCAAATGCCAGTCTATGTTTTCGTCCTAGACGGACTGCAACCCTCGGCGCGACTTGCTGGCCTCTTGGAACTTCTTAAGCCTGCGATCCCAAACTATGATTCCCGACCCCGAACAGAACAAGACATTTATGACCGCGTGAGGGCGATCTTAGATTTGGCGTCCGCAAGAGGGCTTACAAAGTTGAATCACGCGCGGGCTTCGAGTGGCCTCATGTCAAACCAGCTGACTGGTTCGCGCTTCGCTTCATACGATCCTGTTACAAGCCCACCCTCGCTGCGCTTTCTTGGCGATACGCGAGATGTTTCCCTTCCGCCGCCGAGACTTGATCTCGTGCGCGATGTTCTCGGCAAGGCCGAGGCTGACGCAAACCATGGTGACAAGCTCACCTTGCTTTGGATTGCCATTCGCGAACTAATGGGTGCCCCCATCGACAGCTCTTTGCCTGCGGACATCGCTGAGTGTTGGGTACAGGCGCTTAACGGTTGGAATTCAGCAGGCGCTTGGTACGGCCTTCACGGTCATCCCTTGATGGGTTGCCTCGCTTCACTGGGATCGCTTTCTGCATTGCAGTTCAGCCGTTCGCAGGCCGAGGACGCGCCGCATGGTCCCTTATCCAGCGAGTATTATTCAATCGCCAAGCTCGTGACGCGCAGGGCGCTCAAGGCACAAATGCTTGAGATTTCTCGATCCCACATAGATGTGGCTCTTCGGAAAGGAGAAACCGGGGCAACGCTTGCGCAGCGCGGCAGCGTTCGATGGGCCCAAGGCGATCGCAACGGCGCGGTTGAAGACTACCATCGCGTGGTCGATCTTCGAACTGGCGCCGAGCGCGCTTCTAACGACGATATTGGCCAGGCGATGACGGAACTAGGGTTTGCAATGGTTTTTGTCGGCAACCGCGCAAAAGGGCTGCGGCAGATGGAGGATGGGATAAGCCTATTCAGCGGGGAACCAACCGGTTTCCTGATTCGTGCCAAACGGAAACTTGGCCGTGCTTATATTCGTGCAGGCGCACCTCGATTGGCGATTGGCATCCTTTCCAGCGTTTATGAAGACGCCGTGTCCACCGGCGCTCTCGACCAAATTAGTCAAATTGATAAAGTAGCAAGTCGTCTCGCGCGTTTCAAATGGTGGGCCGACCGCGCAGGGACTGCATGACCATTGGCACGAATTTAGTACATCGCTCAGACATGAAACGGTCACATGACGCCAACTTTCCGGACGTCCAAACCATGAAAAGGTTTCCCTGAAACCCGTCCTCCGTTCACGCAAACTTCATGATAGATTTTCTGCAGGAATCTGGTCATTCGCTGCCCGGGGGCGTTCACGATAGTCCACCAGTTGCTAGTTCGCTTTGGACCATCTGCCTCCGTAGCCGCATCTGACAATAAGAGCTGATCGTTCACAGTAATCTAAACGATTCGTTTATTGTGGCTCTTGCGTCTCGCAGATACTGGCGGATTAGGAGACTTTCCGATGATAATTACCGCTATTGAAGAATCTCGGGTCGGCACGTTCCCATTTTCGGAAGTGTTCAATCTGAGGCCTCAAGGCGATAAGGTCGAAGCGCTTGCTGCGGCGCTTGTCGATCTTTCGCCCAAGGAGCGAAACGAGGTGCTGGCCAAAATTGCTGCAGACGGGACACTTACCGCGATCGAAAAAGGTGAACTTTCACGCTTAGTCGAGGGCATGAACAGCGCCGACGCCGTACGAAGCAAAGCTGAAAACGCCGAAATGAAGACGATCCGCGACTTGATCGCAAAGCGCAGAACAGCCCAGAGCACGACGGCGATCCATAAAATTGATCTTGGGATTGATGCCGCACGCACCCGTATCGGATCACTCTACGGTAACCCCGTTGATCCCGCTGCGCCGCTCCCTAAGATCGATGGTGGTGGCCTGAAGGGTGACAAGGTGACGCGGCCAATTGGCAACGTCGAAGCGCACAAGAGTCAAAATCCGGCATTTTTCGAGCGCGTCACGACAGCCAACCCACCACGCCTCAGTGAGTCCGAACATGTCTGGGCGCGGTCGCTCATCGTCGAGCTGACCCGCGATCCTCAAACAGGTGTTTCGCCGTTTGACAAGGGTGCCTATCAAGCGTCCGATACGATCAAGACGAGCAATGCCACCGCCCGTCTTAAAACTAATGGCGACATGGAGGCCTTACGAGACCTGCAGCGCACATCGGGCAGGCGGGATCCAAAGGCGCTGCGCAATGCCACCTTGCAGACGGGGATCGACCGCGAGATCGCTGCAGCTCGCGTAACCGGCGACACCAGTGTGACCTCCGGGCGCATAACGCGTGCCGCGCACGGCCAGTTCGGCACATTGAGTGCCGAAACGAATACTGCCTTGAAGAGCGGGCGCATAACGAACCCGTTGCGGAATGCTACAGCCACAGAGATAAATGTGGTCGTTGCAAGGATTGGCACCAAGCAAGCATCGATCGCCGCAGAGCCTGCGTCGATCATCAAAGGGCGCAACATTACAAGGGCATCACAACCCAATGTTCCCCGCGTCAGCGGAACAGTCAGTTCGATTGCGGCGGGGATTATAATTGGCGAAGTGCATACGCGCAGTGTCGCTCTCGAGATCTCCGAACAAGCCGACAAGCGTGGCTATGTGCCATATGGCGAAGAGCGGCTTGGTGGTGACGGCGTAAAAGGATTCCTCTATCGGGCCGGGTCGTTTCTGGTCGACTCGATGGGCCTAGCTGCACTCAGTGTCGGCACCGAAGATCGGTTCAATTGCAAAGTTTGGCGCGAACAGATTTGGGCCTTCACCGACAAGGCGAAAGCAGGCGATACCTACACTATGACATGGGATCATCAGACGGGAACGACCGACATCATGGGCCTGAAAATTCCGATCATTGAAAAATCTCGCGTGGTCTATGAAAAGCAGGTCGATGGCAGCTGGAAGCAGATCAAAGGCGAATACAAAGCACCAGTCGATTTCAACTTTATCATCGATCGCAAAAACAGCGATGAGACGGTTAAGAACCTGCTCCTTTTTCCCGACATGGCATGACTGTCGCTTAGCCAAAGACGCTTTTTTCATGCAAAGGCGCCGGTGTAGCGACCGCTGATATCGTTAGATCATTCGTTCAAAAAGCAGTCGTCGTGTCGGCTGCCGCCAACGTTCGTGTCGTCCCTTGGTCATCGCAACGCCGTTGAAAGCTGCCATCCATTTAGTAGGGGTGAACGACCTTAATACTTGAAAATTCGCTACTTCATATTCCGCAGGTGGTGGACATCAGCGGACATTGGTTCGATGGGGTCACGTCAGCAGCTACGGGTTTATATTCGGTCATTCCTTCGATCGATGCCGGTTCTTCTGAAATCATACCAGCATGCAAGCTGATCTGTGCTAGACACCTTTTGTTCGGTTGCGACTCGTCAGGGGAGGTTGCCGCATGCTACTTTTAATTAAAAACGTGCTAATCGCGGCGGCAACGCTTGTGGTCGGCATCAACGCGTCCGCAGCTGAGCGAGACGGGTTGAGGCCAGATCAGATGGCCAACCTAACGCTCGTCCGAATGCAAGCGAACGCAACGCAGTTGCAGCCTAATCAGATGGCAAGTGTGGAAGTCACAATTCGAAATAACAATACGCACGATGAGCGGGGCGTTCCGCTGGTGTTTTTTGCAGGGCCTGAGCGTGTGCAAGCCATGACGCTTGACCTTGCGGCCGGAGAGACGCGCTCGGTGCCGTTTAACTGGCGAGCAAGCATAGGCGTCCACACGCTCACCGCTCGTCTTGACCCTGATGGAGCGCTCCCAACGATCGATCGCTCGGATGACAGCGCGTTTGTCTCGATCGCCGCCGTTGCGCTTTCAGGAATCGGCGCTGACTTCGCGATCGGTCCGATAATCGTCGAGCAAGATCGAGAAAGTGGCGCACGCACCGCGCGGGTGAACGTGCGCAACAACGGGACGGCGGCGGGTTCGGCACCGGTTGAAATCCTTATCGATGGCAAGCCCGAAAGCGTCGAGATTGTGCGACTTGAGCCAGGGGCGTCCGTTACGTTGACTACCACTTTGCCGGATCAAGCCACAAGCGTTCGTGCTCGAGTAAACCAGAGCGGCAGCGCGCGCGCGCGCTCAGCCGCGGACAATGACGTCATATATGATTTGCGTGTTCAAACCGATGTGCGCGTTGATCGACTGTCGATGGCACAGATTGGATCGAATACCCGCCGCACGCAACATGCGCTGGTCAGCTTCAGAGTGCTAAACCTTGGCAAGCAAGATATTCGTGATCCATTCACCGTCTCTATTCAGCGCAGCGCGGGACAGGTGGGTCGTGCGGCTGCCGACCGCGTGCAGATTCCTGCATTGCCGTCGGGCCGAAGTGTGTTCGTGTCACATAGCATCGAGCTTGGGGGAGATGATCAGGAAATAATGGTCAAGGCCGATCTCCCCTCCGGCTTCGCGCCACGCAGGCCTGACAACATTACGTTACATCGTGGGTCGATAGCACCGGTAGGCCAGTGGACGTCGATTGGACCGACCCTGATCAGCAATGGCGGTTTAGGAGCCGTAGGTCGGCTTTCGGCCATTGCGATACACAGGAGTGACCCTGCAACGATTTACGTCGGGGCGGCTGCAGCGGGTGTTTGGAAGACGCGGGATGGGGGCGCAACGTGGCAGCCGATTGCGGACAGCCTTCCGACCCTGGCCATTGCGGCATTGGCTATTGCACCTGCGCAACCTTCAACAGTTTACGTTGCAACGTCTGGGTCGGGAGTTTATCGATCGGACGACGCGGGCTCATCATGGCAGGCGCTGCCGGCCAGCCCCAATGGAGAAGTCAGGTGGGGCGTACTTATCGTTAGCCCACGCGACCCCGCGACTGTTTTCATGAATACGAGTAACGGCGTATATCGCTCAACCGATAGCGGCGTGAACTGGACACGTGTGTTTGCAACCGGTCGAGTGACCGATCTCGTGATGGCGCAGGGTTCGCCGACGACCTTATTCGCTGCGGTCGCAGGCGACGGAATCTATCGAACTATCAATGGCGGTGCCAACTGGGTTCGCACGTCCAGCGGATTGCCTGCGCTTGCCACTGGCATGCAAATTACGTTGGCAGCCTCGCGCAGTGCGCCTGATACGCTCTATGCTGGCGTAAGCGCGTCTGGCGGCTTGCAGTTGTTTCGCACGGATGACAGCGGTGCAAGCTGGATCCGGAAGAATACGCCCGATGACACCACCCTGTACAACGATGCGGTCGGTGTCGGAGCGGCCGACCCAAACGTTGTTTATGTCACGGGCGTCAACCTGTGGCGCTCCACAAACGGCGGCGGCACTTTTACACGCGCCTCGGGGCCACACGTCGACCATCACAATTTTTACAATGACCCGGTTGCCGTCAACACCGTCTACGCGCTGAGCGATGGCGGCATTTATAAAAGCACCAATGCTGGAGATTCCTGGGCCTTCATTGGTGCAGGTTTGGCAAACGTCGAATTCTACGATTCTGGCGTCGCGGCGAGTGACCCCATACTCACCTTGGGTGGCACGCAGGACAATGGGACGCTAAAGTATAACGGAACGCTGACGTGGACCGAGATCCTCGGCGGTGACGGAGCCACTGTCGCGATCGACCCGAATGATCCCAAGATCATCTATGCAATGAATCAAGGCGCTGATAGCGTGCAGCGCACGTCCAACGGCGCGTCGTTCCAAGGCTTTTTCAACGGGCTGCCGACTGGGCCTGTGTGTAACAACCTGCCGTTTTTCATCCATCCAGCAATCAATACCACGCTCATCGCACCCTGCCTCGCGCTGTGGCGAACGACTTCGACCACACCGCCCGGTAGCTGGCAGCAAATACTTGCCCAACCCGCACCGAAAATAATCACGCGCGCTGTAGTCGATCCGACGATTGATCTTTACTATGCCGGGACCAGCGATGGTAAGGTTCTGGCGGGTCCCGGCGGCACGTCATGGCGGCAAGTGTTCGACCATCCGACCGCCGCGCAGGTTGCCGACATGAAAGTTGACCCTGCAGATGCGCGAATATTGATGGCCGCATTCAGGGGGAACGGGCCTAATCGCATTTATCAGCTGACACGGTCGTCTGCTGCGCCTGCAACAGTGGCCGCGCGGCCAATTGGGGACGGACTCCCGTCCGACGTCGTGGTGCAGAGTTTAGCGATTGATCCGTCGCTAAACTTCACCGCTTACGCGGCAACAAACAAGGGCGTTTACCGCGGCCGCGCATCATCTGCCACCGGGGCCTGGTTCTGGTCTTTGTACTCCAATGGAATGCCGCTTGCGGACGGCCGCGACCTTGAGGTGCATCCCATAACGGGCGTCCTGCGTTTGGCGACGTACGGACGTAGCGCCTACGAGGTGAATACGGTGCCTCCGGTCGGCTCGGTATTGGGCGCACAGGGGCGTATTTCCATGATCCGAGCGCATGATGTCGGGAGCGGTTACGGACCACCTTCGGATCGCCTGGACGTCGAAGCCGTGGTCTGGCTCGACTCATCGCCCGGCAGCAGCTTTGGGCTGCAGCTGCGCACTTCGCCTGACAAGCGCGCTCGCCACGGGATATTCCGGCTCCTCCGAGAGGCCTTTAGAGCCAATCGTCAGGTCCACATCGATTATGTTCGGACTGGTCTCCGATCCGGCCGCATCGTTCGTGCAATGTTGATTCAGTAACGTGAGAGGATTTAACGCCATGACACGCCTACAGCTGCTTGCCACTTCCGGGATACTGATGGCGCTCACGCCCGTCGCGGTGCACGGCCAGGTCACAGCAAGTGGAACATTGAAAATGCTGAGGGTGCACGACGTCGGGACGGCTTACGGCCCTCCCGGTGACCGCATCGATGTTGAAGTCGTCATAACCATCGACACCCAGCCGGGTAAGGCCTTCGGATTCCAGCTGAGGCAAGATGCTAACGAGTCGGCCCGCACGGCCATGCTCGATCTGCTCCGCGATGCTTATGCGCAAAACTTGCGCGTTACCTTCGACCACATAACCCCGGCTGGGAAAAACAACGGTCGCATCATCCGGGTGTGGTTGTCTCGCTAAGATGGCTACGTTGATCGCCCGAGCCATGCAAATTGGATGACAAAACGGGGTATCCATCGATCACGAACGAGCTTCTGCTAACGCCAACAAAGCGGTCGTATGAGGGCGATGCAGGGTTTCCTGAAAGCGGTCGTCTGTTCACACACATGTTCTGCGTGGCAGATATGGGGGAGAGTGATCATCTTGTTCGAGAGCGCCGAAGAATACCAGAGTCTTGAGAGCGGAAGCCTGTGCTGGAAGAGCTGTTAGTGATAACGCGTTCATCGTCGACTATCGGGCTCGATTAATGCGCGGGGCAATTACTCTTTCCGTGCCCCTCAATCGCCTTGCGGCCCACATGCTGTCGCATCGTTTGGCCAATCGGCTGCGGTGAAAAAGGGCGGTGTGCGTTTCGCGGCAGGTGATGCCTTTGCCGCCGAAAGCGAAGCCTTGCTAACCGTTGACTGATTGTTGTTGAATGCGGGGATCGCTGCGTTGTTCTGGACAGCTTCAGCGGCGCTGATTTCAGGCACCAAAACGCGGCGGCTCATCACAGTGCGCGCAATATCACCTGTTAGCGAAGAGGCGCGCCAATAGCGTGTCCCTCCGATCACGGCGTTCATGGGGTCGGCATACAGATTCCAGCCAAGCTTTGGCGTATTATTGGGCAAGCGCATTGTGGTTGCCCAGCACCGCCAGCGGGGAAAGCTCGTCAACCAAGCCGCCAATTGATCCTGTTCCTTGGGCCGTTTCAGCGTGTCCGGTGGGGTAAATCCTGCACCCCACAAAGTGAGGTAGCGACCGTCAGCGTCGCCCTTCCAGTCGAGTTTGGCTGTTCCTTCCAATGTCAGCGCTATCGTCGCGTTGCGCTCATCATAGCGCGCGCTGACCCTGTCGGCGTCGACCCAATCCTGCTGCTCACGCCAAAAGGCTTTAAGTGCTCGATCCGCGTCTTGAGAACTGAGCGATGCAAGCTTTGACTGGATGGCAAAAGCTTCGTCGTCGCGTAACACAATGGTGCCCGTCACCTTGGCCGACACAGCAAATCCGGCGCTGGCGTCTACGTCAACGACTGAAATATATTGTGGGCGGGTCGGACCCTTCGCCGGCACTGTTTCAAGCGTTGCACCTGTAGCAGAAATCGGCAATGCCCAGCGGAATGTTGTTGGGGGCAGGCGATCAACGTAACGATCGCCGAGTCGCGTTCCATCTAGCCATATCATCTTCCCCGCAACACGTGCGCGAACCAAAACGTGATTGAACGCGCCGGGACTCGGCAGACTCTGATCGGTAAAACTGTCTGCGTAGGTGTTGACCAAAACGGCCTCGCCCTCAATGCCGAGTTCGCGCAACAAGCCAAGCAGAAGCGCAGTTTTCGCCTTACAGTCGCCAAAGCGCCGCTGCCAGGTTTCATCGGTTGTCGACGGACGGTAATTGCCGTCATTCAACCCGACATAGACATAGCGTATCTGGTCCTGAACCAGCCTCAGTGCAGCCATAGCGCGCTGCGCCGGGTCAGTGCTGGCTGCCATGATCCGTCTAATTTCGGCGCGCAGCGGCGAAGCCGGGCTTATGACTGCTGCTCTGTCATAAAGCGGTTGAAACAAGTGCGAAACTTCGTTCCAGGAACCGAACGACGAATATTCAATCTGGCGACGCTGATTATACCGTGCGGGCGCGCCTTCGGTCGGGATCGACCCAGCGGGATCGCGCAGCTCAAACGAAACGGATTTAAACCTGGCAGAAGTCACCGGCACTGCGGGTGGCAGGTCTCGTGTCGCGCGCACTGTTAGTGAGACCGCAGCTGGCCAGTCGATCCGCGCACGAAACGCGCCCGGAAGACCCTGAACTGGCAATTGGGCCAGGCCCATTGCACGCGCGCCAAGCACGGGATCGCGCCGCCGCACAGTCGCCGAAAATTCTAACTCGTCCCCAAGTTGCAAGCCGGGCGTCTGCAATGCGGCGGTCAGCAATCCGTCAATCGTTGCGGCTTCCAGCCCGCCTTCACGTTGCAGGACGCTGAATTGCGATGTCTTGAGCACATCAATGGCCGTCCCGCCACGCCAGATTCGCAGACTGTGGACAGTGGCGTCGCCATTTTCGGGGCTCCAAACCAGCGAAACATTACCAAACGACAGCGCCTCCGGTTTCAACAGTTTAACGCGATAGGCGGCATATTGCGACTGGCCATCGGGCCCGATCAATAGTTGCGTGTCGTTGTATATGAAGCGAAAAACAGCGTCGGGCGGCGTTGGTTCGGCAGTTGGCTGCGGCGGCGCCAGAACCCAAACAGGAGCAGGGGCGGTCAGCACGGTACGCGACTGTGCCCATACGGGAGCAGCCGCAGTCAGAGCGAGAGCGGCAATCAGAAACTCGAGATTCAAAATGGGGCGCTCATCAAGTTGAAGCGTCGTGCACCACCCGCGCGCGCAATCGCCGCCTTGACCTCCGGTCGCGCCTTGACGAGCGTAAGTCGCTCATCCTCAACCTGTTTCGGATAAGCTGCGAGCGGCGGATCGAAATCGCTCACCATCAGCAGCGCATCCACACGCCGCTCGGTATCGTCGAGCCTCCGAACCAGAGAAGCCGCTGCCACATCCAGATCATTGCGGCACAAAGCGAGGCTGGTCAGTGTATCTGGTGCATCGTGTTCGTGCGCCTTGGCATAAGCGTAATCTGCGTCCGAGCCGGCTTTGTCGCCAGCGCGAAGCCGCACGCAGCCACGCACACCGATTAACTGCATAATGCCGTAAGGGCTTGCGCCTTTGCCCTCGCCTAACGGCTTCAGAGTTTTGATGGCATCCTCATTCCGCCCAAAAATCATCTGTTGATTGGCGAGATTGATCGACTGGCTGACATTCATTTCGCCACCTTCCTTGACATCGATCCCGTGACGAAAGGCAGTCAGTGCCGCGTCGTAGCGACCCAGGTAAACATTGGCGTAGCCGACCGCATCCCACCACCAGTTCAGCTTCTCAACGCGGTCAGTGAGGCTTGCACCCGCCGCGCCCTCCGGGGATGCGCGTGCAAGTTCTGCCAGCGCTTCTTCATAACGGCCCAGCCAGCGCAGGGCGTTGGCCACTTCGATCACCGCGTTGAGCGATGTGGGGTGGCTTGCGGCGATATCCCGACGGCGCGTTAATTCGCGCTCGGTCGCCGCGCGCGCGTCGAAATCATTGGGGATCAACGCGCGCGTGCGTGGATCAAGACTCAAATCGAGCAGAGTGGTTGGCTGGGTGATCGTAGCGATCAGCGCCGAAGCGCCAATAACATTGCCCTCGGCCGCGCGCAGCGTTGCCAATTCGCTGCGAAAGTAATCGGTGCTGCCACCAACTTCGACCGGATCATAGGTTTTGGCAGCAAACAGTTCGAGCGCGCGCCGTCGCAATGCGAAATCCGAACCCTTCTTGATCCTGTTGTAAAATTGGTAGACCCACTGCTGCGGCAAGGCGTTCAGCGCGTCAGGCGCGCGCGCTGCCATCGCCTCTAGTCCCGTCATTGCCGCGACCGGCTGCGCCTCATTTTCCATTTCTAGCCCACCGCGTAACCGCCACATTTCAGGGGTCCCGTTACCTACCAACGTCGCCTGCACCGCAAACTCTCTGCTAGCGTCGAGATCGTTCGCATCGAGCGAACAGATTGTCGCGATGTAATAGGCGTAACCGCGGAACTGGTCGTTCAGCCGGCTGAAACCGGATGCGCCAATTACTGCACGGACTTTCTTGACGCAGCTCTTCGAGTCCTTCGCCTGCCCAAGGCGGAATGCCTCCTCAAGCTGCGCCTGCACGCGTTGTTCCGTCGCGCGATCATTTGCCGCATAAACCGGAACACCCGGCAGCAGCACCGCCGCAATCATTAAATGCCGCCAGTTCATTGAATTTCCCCGTCTGCTCCTACGCTTAAAGCCGGGTCCGGTCTGTCTGGCAAGACCATGATCAGCACTTCTCTGTGACAGGGTGGATGGCTTCTCTTTGCCCTATTCGTCAACGGCGGATTCCCTTCCCGCAATTCCGTATTCCGCCAAACATTCCGGACGATTGTGCGAGCTTTGGCACTCGTCGAAAGCGGTCGTTCGTTAACTTGCGCTCCGATGCCTTGTTTGAGGTGGCTTGAGGCCGACACGATTATGCGGTTGATCGGTTCGATCGTGCTCAATCGGCGGGCGTCTCGGCAACATATCTTTCCGGCTTGGCATTTTCCGATGCCCGACTAACGTTGCTTTAAGCTTCTCGTTGAGAATGCATGACTGCAAGTGATGCAGGCATTTGACGGAATTATTTTGCTCGCCTTGAATCCCTTTAGTTGGAGCTTCACCACTGTCTGGGGATATTGTGGTTGGTTTTTTCACTATTGTTTGACAGTTTGAAATGTCGCCGTAATTTTGGTTTGGCTTTGGGGGTGCATGTGAGCTTCAGGTTGTTGCGTGACGCCGTTGCCGTCCTCTGCCTCCATTTTTCACTGATTGGCATTTGCACCGCCGAAACGATGCCAGTCGCGCCGCCACTGACCATCAACCCCGATCCCGACGTTCGCTATGGCGTGCTACCCAATGGCATGCGCTATGCCTTGACGCACAACGCGACACCCGCTGATCAGATGTCGTTTCGTCTCATGTTCAACATGGGCAGTTTCGAAGAGGACGACGACCAGCGCGGGGCGGCGCATTTCGTTGAACATATGGCATTCCGTAGCAACAGTGCCTTTCCCGGCGCCATGGCCGAAAGCGTTTTCGCGCCGCGCGGTGTTGCGTTTGGCCGCGATTTGAACGCGTTCACAAGCTTTGAATCAACGATCTTCAAGCTTGATATTCCAAACATAGCGACAAATCCAAGAACGATCCGGACGGGATTGAACTGGCTGCGCGGCGTTGCCGATGGCGTTCGGTTCAGCCCTGCCGATGTCGATGCCGAACGGCGGGTCATCCTTGCCGAAAAAGAGGCGCGTAATAGTGACCAGATGCTCATGGCTGCGGAAATTGCCGAATTTCAGGCACCGGACGCCCGATCAACAAAGCGCTCGCCGCTGGGCACGCCAGTCAGCCTGCAGGCGATGACCGGCGCGACCCTGCAACGCTTTTATGATGATTGGTATCACCCGGAAAATGCAGTTCTGGTTGTCGCGAGTGACAGATCTGTCGACGAAATGGAAAAGCAGGTTCGCCTTGCTTCCGAATCTTGGACTGCACGGGGCGCCGGACACGCACGCGCTGCCCGTTCCTTTGCGCCGAAGCAGACTGAATCAACGGTGTTCATTCGAAAGAGTGACAAAACGGCAACGGCGGTGATGTCGGCCTGTATGGTGATGCCTACCGAAAAAAGACCTTCGGACCAGCTGTCGCGCCTTCGTCAGACTTATCTCGACCAGATTTGGCTCGACGTCGTTAACGCACGCTTGATCAAGCTGATCAACAAGCCAGAAAACAAACTGCTTGGCGCAACGGCCATGTCGCCGCCAGGTTCGCCTGATGTCCGCGGCACCTGTCTGATCGTGGTGCCACTCGAAGAGCAATGGGAACCGGCGTTGTCGGCGGCACGGCAGCAATGGGCCCGTTTCCTTGCCGATGGTGCCACCAATGAAGAGTTTGACCAGTCCATTGAACGCGTCCGTTCGCGGTTCCGTGGTGCAGCGCTGCAAGCCAAGACGCGCGCATCGCCTGAGATCGCCGATGCCATTGCGACGGCTTGGCTCAACGAACTCAATTATCTGTCGCCCGCTCAGGCATTTCGGGCATTTGATCTCGCGACCGATGGTTTGACGCCTGCGGATATGAAAGCGCGGTTAAAGACAAGCTGGCCGGGCGAGCAGCCGCTGATCGCCGTGGCCATGAAATCGCCGCCGACGGCACAAGCTGTGTTGTCGGCATGGAACACAATGCCGTCCACGGACAATCAGAAGCCGGCTGCCGCTGTGGTTGACTGGCCCTATTGGTCCTTTGGGAAAAGAGGCAAAATTGCGTCGCGGCAGGTATTTGGCGATCCAGATTTCACGCGGCTGACTTTCAAAAACGGGACGGTTCTGAACTTCAGGCATACGGCGTTCGCTCAAAACAGTGTCGAGGTCCGCGTCGCCTTCGGCGCCGGGCGCCGATCCATGAAGGCCAGCGATGTGTTTGTGAGCCAGCTTGCCGGCCCCCTCCTCACGCTTGGCGGCTTGGGCAAAATCGGCGTCGAGGACATCCAGAAACAATTGGATGTGTCTTCGACTTCATTTCAGGTCGAGGTCGGGACCGACGTATTCTTTTTCAAAAGCACACCCTTTGCCAGCCAGCTGCCAACACAAATGATGGTGATGGCTGCCTATATGACGGATCCCGGATTTCGCCCCCAGATCGACGCGCGTCTGCCAACAGCGGTCAGCATGATGGACAGGCTTCTGACGGCCCAACCAGCGATGGCCGCACAGATCGCACTGGAAAGGGCGATCTTCACCCCGGATCTATGGTCGATGCCGCCGGTCGAAAAAATGCAGACAATAACGTCGAAGGAATTCGAGCGCATTTTGCGGCCATCACTGGTGACCTCTCCGGTTGAGATAACAATCGTTGGCGATATCGATGAAAAGGCGGCGATTGATGCCGTCGCCAGCAATTTCGGCGCTTGGGCGCCACGCAAGTTTTCGGTGCCGACGGCAACTGATCCGCAATTCAAATCCTTCCCCCAGGCGTCGCTTCCGCCGATCACGACAAGCCATCAGGGACCGCGCGACAAGGCGGTCATGATGATAACAATTCCGCTTTACGTCGCCACGCCCGTCCGCCGCCGCGAGGAATATGCCCTGAAGCTGTTGGCCGACATCATCGAAGTGGCGTTGCGAAAGCGCCTTCGTTCCGAAATGGGAAGCAGCTATGCGCCGGTCGTCGGCACCGCGATGCCCGACGGCGCCGATCAGGGACAGATGGTCATCATGGCCGAGACAGGCCCCAATGATGTCGTCCGTGCCGAAGCGGAAACGCGGTTGGTTTTGGCGCGGATCGCGAGCGGGGCGATCGAGGACAATATGCTTGACGCCGTTCGCCAGCCGTTTCTGACCCAGATCAATACCACAATGGCAAGCAATGGATTTTGGGCGAGCGTCTTGTCGGTATCGAGCCGCAACGCACAGGGCATTGAAGATGCGCGTCAGATCAAGGCGATTGTCGCCGGTCTTACGCTTCAGGATATCAAAACCGCTGCCGCAACATGGCTGGCCAAACCTCTCCTTGTCGTCCGGGCTCTGCCGGAAGCGGGCGAAACTGTCGGGGCAACAAAATGAGAAATTGGGCGTCTGTGGCAGGTTTCTTTCTTGCATTACAATTCGGCTTGTCGGCGGTCGCGCCCGTCATGGCTACTGAACCGGCCCCGGTCGCAAAGTCCGCCCAAACGCTCATTGAGCAAGCGCGGGAAGCGCGCGCACAGGGACGTTCGGCGAGCGCGATGACCCAATTCGTCGAAGCCGCGTCGCTGTCACCCCGTGACCCGGTCCCCTGGATAGAGGCCGGTCGTGCGGCGCTGGCTGTTGATGACAATGATTTGGCGCTTAGTTATTTTCAGCGTGCGAAAGACTTTGATCAAAACTCGATTGACGCACGCGTTGGTCACGCCAGCGCGCTATCGGCGTTGGCAAAGCATGATCTGGCACTGGCCGCATGGCGGGTCTTGGCCGCGGCGCTTTCTGGTCGACCGGACATCAAGATGGGACTTGCTCGTGCCGAATATGGTTCGGGTAACGTAAAGTTGGCAAAGAAGCTGTTTGCCGAGGCTTTGAAAGCAGATCCGTCGTCTATTGAGAATCGCCTGCTGTTCGCCCGGTTCCAGATTGATAGCGGCAGTCCGAAGCCCGCGATCCAAACGCTCAGCAACCTGTTGAAATCATCCCCCACATCGCTTGATGCCTTGATGCTGCGTGCCAATGCCTATGATTGGGCAAAGCAATGGAGTCGCGGCGATGCAGATGCGGAGGCCGCGCTTGGTGCGGCGCCAAAGTCGGCCGACATTCGCTATGCGCGCGGCGTGCGCGCGTTGTCGATTGACGATTATGACTCCGCCATCGTCGAACTCTCAAAGGCACTTGAACTTGATCCCGCCCATGTCTTTTCCCGGATCAAACGGGCGCAGGCGAACAATAGTCTTAACAAACAGGACGCGGCTCTCCGCGATCTCCACGCGGCCAATGCGGCACGTCCTAACCTTGCCCTGATCCTTAGAATGCGGGGCGAAGCCTATCTGGCGCTCGACGACTATCTCTTGGCGCGCGATTTTCTTGATGCCGCGATCGCGTTGGATCCCAAAGATGATGACGCGAAACAGGCGCGAACTACCGTTCTCCAGAGAATGGGCAAAACCAGCGTCGGTGACACCACATCTGTTCCTACACTGAAGTAGCGACTCAAAATAGATTTGACGTGAGACTCTGCGTATTTCAACGACACGAGGGTTTTCGCGAACAAAACGGACCTTTCGGGATCTTGGATCGATGGTCGAAAGCCGCCATTCATTTAGGTAGCGGGCGATAATGGAGACTGACAAATTTCGGGCAGAGGGCACCAGCGTCCGCTGGCGACCAGAGCTGACTTCTCTGCAATGACTTTACTCCGTTTTTGAGACTGTTCTTTGACTCCCGCCGAAGTGAGCGCATGATCACCAAAACCTGATGCAAAGGCCGAATTTGCTGACGGATCCGACTTCGATCTTGTGGGGAGGGGTTATGGACGACGCATTTGATTTCGTTGTTGTAGGCGGAGGATCGGCAGGCGCGGTTATCGCGGCACGGCTTTCTCAAGATCCCGCTATCCGCGTTGCGTTGTTGGAAGCGGGAGAGCGCCCGCCCGAAAGAGAGTCGATGCCCGCCGCCTGCGCAAGCCTACAACTCGATCCGGAAACGGACTGGATGTTCTGGGCCGATCCCGGCAAGGCGGGGCTAGGCATGAAAGGGCGGCGGATGCGGACGCCCCGCGGCAAGATGCTCGGGGGCTCGTCAGGCATCAATTACATGGTTTGGGTGCGCGGGCACCCGCAGGATTTCGACCATTGGGCTGAACTGGGTGCAGAAGGCTGGGACTACGAGGCTGTCCTGCCTGCTTTCAAGCGGATGGAAGACCTTGTTCCCAACAACGAGATTAGCATCGATCAGGATGTACACGGGACAGGCGGGCCGGTCGGCGTTTCGGTGCGCTCCCCGATGATCCCCGCGACCCGCCAGTTTGTTGAAGCTGCCGAAGCAGCAGGCATTCCCTGCGGCGATTACAACGGCAGGGACCGCTTAAACCCGGCGGGCGTCTCATCGGTGCATCAGACCAATACGCGCAAGGGCAGACGCTCGAGCACCTATCATGCCTATCTGGAGGGTGAGACAGAAGCGCGGCCCAATCTGACGATCATCACCGGCGCGCATGTCACACGTATTTTGCTGGAGGGCGAAGGCGATACGCTAACCGCGACTGGCATCGAATATCGCGATACCACCGGTGCCAACCAGTCAGTTCTTGCCCGTCGGGAAGTTATCCTGAGCGCGGGCGCGATCGGTTCGCCGCATCTCCTGATGCTTTCGGGCATTGGTCCGCGCCGGGAGTTGGAGGCTGCTGACGTAGCGTGCCGACATGAACTTCCTGCCGTTGGGAAGCATGCTAAAGACCATCCATTTGTGCCGATGACTTTTAATGCCCCCGGCATCGGTGTGACACTGAATGACATAGGCGTGTCGATGGGTTCCGATGTGCTGCGCGCACCTGGCGGGCCATTACCTGCTAATTCAACAGAGGATGTTCATCTCAGCCCCGAACTCGCCGACCTTAAGACCCAAGCAGACGGCCTGCTCGGCGAATGGCTGGCGACGGGCAGCAGTCTGGTGTCGTCGTCATGGAACGACGCCAGCGCGTTCTTTTCGACCGGGTTGGGGGCCAGTTACAGCCACGATGCGCAGATCAGTTTCATGGCGGGGGGCGTGGATGTTGGCTTGATCGACAATCAGCTCAACATCGATTCCGCAATGTATGCAGCTGATGCAGGCTCTGTGCTCGGTCCGGCTGCGGAAAACGTCTATCTGTTCGTCCAGCTCGAATTGCCGCGCAGCGAGGGCGAGATCGTGCTGCAAAGCGCCGACCCGCATATGCAACCCGCGATCAACATGAACTATTATGCCGATCCTGTTGATCTGAAAGTCATGGTTGCAGCGATGCGGCGAGGACTCGACATCATGGCGCATTGGCCTGGCGCCGATAAGCCCGGCCCATGGATTGCCCCACCACAGCTCGCTCTTAAACATGGCCACGTCGCGGGAAAATCGCCGAGCGATGCATTGCTGGAAAGCACAGCCTTGCACTTCTCGCACACGACCTACCACATCAGCTGCACATGCCGCATTGGGCGCGTCGTCGATCCACGACTGTGTGTTTTTGGCGTTAAAAATCTGCGCGTTGCGGATGCCAGCGTGATGCCTGAAATAACCAGCGGGAACATCAACGCTGTTGTCATCATGATTGGCGAGCGCGCGGCGGAGTTGATCGCGATGGATCACGGATTGAAGCTGCATTAGTTGCAGCGTTCTCCCGTCTTAACGCATCCACGAACAGACCGGCGGCTCCCGCCAAACTTTTCTGCCGTTCGGAGGCGCTTCGTCGAGC
This sequence comes from Sphingomonas sp., assembly GCA_031362355.1. Taxonomy (GTDB): domain Bacteria; phylum Pseudomonadota; class Alphaproteobacteria; order Sphingomonadales; family Sphingomonadaceae; genus Sphingomonas_O. The sequence goes on along the minus strand of JANLSJ010000014.1, from coordinate 141,262 downwards.
ATTAATACCTACCATTGGTTCATTCATAGGTGTATTGGGCAATATACCTTGTGTTGCTGTCAGGCATATGGTTGAAACCACAGATGAATCTCATGCAGCGTGCAGATCAGCGGTAATTTGTTGGTCGGCACAACCACCATTTTATCGGTGGCAAGCAGCGAGAACAGGGGCATCGGAAATACAACTTGCATTCAATTCTTCATATCTCAGACCTGCACCGTTCTGCCTCTGATCCCGTAGGAAACAGCGAGGTCATAAGCTCGCTTCTTTCCGATTCCGATCGCTATGTGAACCAATCTCCCCCCGTCAAAATGCCCGATATCGTTGTCGTGTCGGGCGACGTGATACAAGGCGTGGGCCTTGGCGAGCAGGATTATGAAAACATTATCACGGAACAATATCGACAGGCTAGCCAACTGCTAGGTGACATCGCCGATCGCTTCGTGGGCGGCGATCGGACAAAAATCGCCATATGTGCCGGGAACCATGATGTTTGTTGGAATACGGCGTTCTCCGCAATGGCGGAGGTTGATAACGATGCTGATCTCGGCAAATTGCGCCATCAGGATTTCTTTGATCCAAGCTCTCAATACAGATGGGATTGGAAGAGTAAAAGAGCGTATAAGATAATTGAAAAAGCGCTATACGACTCTCGATTGAATAAATATTGGAATTTCATTGAAGAGTTTTTCAATGGCACGACTCTGAGGTTTCCGCTCGATCGAACAAGAGGTTACAGCCTATTTGACGTTCTCCCTGGTCGAGTTGTAGTCGCATCGTTTAACTCTCTCACGGGCAACGATTGTTTTGCTTATCATGGATCGATAACCGGCGGTGACGTAGCCGACTGCTCGATGGCTTTGCGTGACTGTGGCCAGAACTACGCCTTAAAAATTGCCGTCTGGCATCATGGCATCTTTACCCCGCCTCCGAACACCGATTTTATGTCGATGGATCCGGTATTTGACCTTGCCAATCATGGTTTTGGCCTAGGTCTTCACGGTCACCAGCATCAGGCAGCACACGCAGTCCACTACATTCATATTCCCGAACAGCGGCGTTTTCCGATCGTCAGCGCTGGCTCTCTATGCGCTGGCTCAAGAGAGCTTCCGACCGGCCAAAATCGGCAGTACAATGTTATTGAGCTCGATGACGACTTCGCCTCTGGCAAGGTCCATGTAAGGGAGCGCATCAAGGCAAACGTATTTACGGCCTCGATGCGCCCTGAGTTTGGTATAAACGGCGCAATCGACTTGACGTTTGACCCGCCAGACATGCGCTCGCAGCAGGCGGCATCAAATCTCGCCTACGTGGCGGAGGCCAGACAAATCGCGATAGCAGAAGAACATTTGCGAGCAGGCAGAGCACGGGAAGCGGTCAGCATCCTTGCGGCCTGCGATCTTACAACGAACTTCTTTGCCCGCCGAACTTTTATCGAAGCAGTGAGGGAAGGCGAAGAGTGGGAGAGATTGATTTTGCACGCTTCCCCTCCTACTTCAATCGCCGAGCTTGCATTGTTTTGCGAGGCAGTTTCCAAAACCGATGGCATTGATACGGCAATCGCGCTGGCAACGAATTTCAACATTTCCACTCCACAAGAAAACGCCATGCGAGGTGAAATCGTTTCGCGTCTGTCCGCGTTGAAGCTGATCGGAAGCCAAACAAATGAGTGAAGAAAAAATCCCGTTCCGTGTTGAGACGCGCCGCATAATCGAGCTGCTCGCGAACCAAATATATCAATCTCCACTGGCGATGCTGCGTGAGAACATTCAGAATGCTTATGATGCAATTCTGATGCGGGCGGCTCGGAACCAGCCCGGATTTTTACCGCAGATCACTGTCGAATTGGCTTCCTCCGAGATAAAGGTTCGGGACAACGGTGTCGGTATGACGAAGGACGTCATTCGCAATAACTTCTGGATGGCCGGTAGTAGTGGGAAAAACAACGATGCGGCGCGGGCGGCCGGCGTCGTCGGGACATTCGGCATCGGAGGCATGGCGAATTTTGGTATTGCGGGTGAACTCAAGATCGAGACAGAAAGTATTGACTCGCTCGAACGGCACATCAGTCATGTGAGGGTCGATGACCTAGAGCTCAACAAGGACTGCATCAGCTGTAACCCCGTTCCGTCGACGGGGGAATTTGGCACTGAAATTACAGCTATTTTGCTGCCCGGCCACAACCTCGATATCGCACAAGCGACTGCATACATTAAAGAGTTTGCATCGGCGCTACCCGTGCCATTGCACGTAAACGGCGCATTGATCAGCCAACAACCGATCGAGTCATTAGTTCCTATGGTGCCGCAAGCGTGGGAGCATAATGGTCAAGATGTTGCCTTGGGGAGCTACCTAATCGCTGACGTGAAAATCGTTGGCTCGCAGAACGCTGAAATTTGGGTCAGCCTCGGTAACATCCGGTGGGCGGGCAATCCGCTGAAGGGCAAGATCGTCCTAAGGAGCGGCACCGCACACATTCGGACGTTCAGAAGCGGATTTGGGTTAGCACCCGCGTCGGCTCCGTCCGTCTACTCTTTCGGTGGAGCCGTGGACCTCAACAATCTTTTCCCGACGGCTGGCAGAGAGGCGCTGACAACCGAAAGTGTTCAGTTCCTCCACTCTATCATGCCGGGGATCGACGATTTCGTATCGACCATCTTGTCGCAAAGGCCCGAGTGCGACTCGAGCACCCCATTTATGAGCTGGGTCACATCTCGAGGGCAGTATGACCTAGGCGGCCTATTGAAGGTTAGTGTTAACCCAGGCTCAACGAAGACATTATCTGAGATCCAGAAGCTATTTGAAGGGCGATCGGCAAACCTATATTCGGGGAACGATCAATCCATCATCACGACGTATGCCAACGAGGATAGTCCGCTTATCATTCTGGCAAATGGCAATCCACGCCGTGCGTGCCAAGAAAACTTTCTAAGGCAGAACGTGCAATCCGAGTTCATCTCGGACTCGCCAAAAGTTCTAGAAGCCTTCGATGATCATTCGCTTAGTAGCGCTGAGGGATCGATGATCTTCCGTATCAAGATGATACTGGAAGAAGATTACTTCGTCCGATCTGAGGTGAAGTTTGCTTCAATATCCCACAACCTTCCGATTTTGGTGAACAATGAGGGAGGGCTATTGAAGATATTTCTGGACAAGAACACGCCTGCGGTTGGAGTTGTGATCAGCCTGTACAATCAGGACTTTTCGGCTTTTTCAAGCATCGTCAAAGACTTTGTCCGGACAAATATCTTTGATAGGATTGCACAATTCGTCCCAAGCAGCACTAGATCTGGCGCAGAGGAGTTTTTGAAGGCTATCCGGCGCAAGCGGGAAGTTTTTGAGATTGACGTTGAAGAGAGCGATTTGTTTTCGTCTATTTGGGACAAATACGCATCTGGTGAAATCAAAATGGCAGATGCAATATCACAGGCGCATCAAACTGCTCGCTCAACGGTTCAAACCGTCGATCAGAACACCTCAGCTACGGTTGCGGAAACGCTTCCAGATGTCATTCAACAGGAAACCCGACTTCGGTCGTCAACCAACACCGAAATGCAAGGTAGCTTCGGTCCTGAGCCTCCGATCATGCGGTCTGATGTTTCCAGTTCGGCAAAATTGCTCACCATTGATGCGAGCCAAGAACCCCTGCATGGCTATCGCTGCTTCCTTTCGTTGACCGACAAGGCAAGAGGTGAGCTGGGGGAATTCTTCAATGATCCTCATAAAACATCCGTTGTTTGGGGAGGTCACAGGGTCTTGTTCATCTTCATGCATCACTCTGAGCGATACGGCCTCTACTATGACATACAAACCTCGGTTCCAGTCGGTGGTGCGGCGAGTGGTTCAAGCTTTCCCACGTGCACGCTCGTCCTGAAAAACAAAGTCTTCATTCCCATTCCGGAAGCGATAGCGGGCAGTTTTATTCCTGGGCCAAACGACAAGCGAAAGTTTGAGATTCGCTTCGACATAATCAGGAGCGACTTATCGGGCTAAGCTGACGACATTAGGGGCGTCGATCGCAGTCTTGATTGTAGCCCTTTTTCACGCGCACGTGAGAACGCCAAACGCTTTGATGTGTGCAAGCTGTCTAGCAACGCCTAGCGACGAAGAACTTGATGAAAGAAAGGCTGATTTGACCAGTTGGAGCCTGAAAGCTGCCTGTCGGCAACGTCCAACGAAGCCGCCGCGTTAGGTCAGGCTGAACGAAGGTCAGCTATCCGCAATCTGGGCTCGATAGCGGACTGTCGCCAATGTCTAACATAGCGGTTGGACCAATCATGCCCAAATCCGTGTCCGCTTCTGGGCACACGTGCGGAAGAAAAGGGATGACACATACACTTCGTCGAACCGTCGATTAGTCGTCTGAATCCAATATGTCCTCGGCAATCTCCTGTCGGACTTTTGGCCCCTTCGCCAGTCGCCGCCCCAACGCAGCCATGAACGCATCGTACCGATCCCCGCCCTGTTTGCGCAGAAGCACACGCTCAGATTCGGGCGGCGGTGGCGCATTCGACAGCCAGAAGCGCACGAACAGCGCGATCATCTCGACACCGATCCCGACATCGCGTTCGAGCCGGGTCATGCGCCGGTCGATCTGGTCGAGGCGCTTGGTGATGGCTGCCTCGCGCGCTTCGTCAGAATCGGGTGACAGAAAGGAAGCGATGGCCGCTTCGGCAATCAGTGACCGCGATCGTTCGCGTCGATCAGCATAACCGGCGAGCGCTGCCATCAATTCGGGATCGAGATAGACCGATAGCCGAGCTTTGACGGTCATCGCTAAATCTCCAAGCCGTCGTCAGGATCAAGCGACGCGCGGCGCGCATTCATCGCCTGTTCGCGTGTCACGTCTTGGATACGGGCGGCATCGACGGCCGGATCGGTTTCATCGGGATCAAATTCATTGACGGGGGCATTCGGCAGCGTTGGCGCAATATCGACATGGGGTTCTATCATTGGTTCGCGGCGAAGCCCGGCATTGGTCGCATCGTCGTCAAGGGGGTCGCCCTCTGCCCCTTTGCGACGCTTTTTCGCCCCGCCCTTCCTTTTCGGTTCGGCGGTTTCGACCGGTCGGACGACAGCGGGTGCCGCAATCCGCGGCATCCCGCTCCAGTCGTCAGGCCGTGGCTGTCCCGCATCCGAACTGACTACCGGCACGGGGATCACCCGCTTTAGCAATCGCGGATCTTTATAGTATCGCGCCTTTTTCGCGCGCACCGGGTGGACGCCGGCGACCATGACGATCTCATCATCGGGCGGGAGCTGCATGATCTCGCCGGGCGTCAGCAGCGCGCGGGCAGTTTCAGATCGTGAAACCATCAAATGCCCGAGCCAGGGCGAAAGCCGGTGACCGGCATAGTTTTTCATCGCGCGCATTTCGGTCGCGGTGCCTAGTGCATCGGACACGCGTTTGGCTGTGCGTTCGTCGTTGGTCGCAAAGCTCACCCGGACATGGCAGTTATCGAGGATCGAGTTGTTCTGGCCGTAGGCCTTTTCGATCTGGTTGAGCGATTGCGCGATCAGAAATGCCTTGATCCCGTAACCCGCCATGAAAGCGAGCGCGCTTTCGAAAAAGTCGAGCCGACCGAGCGCCGGGAACTCGTCGAGCATCAGCAACAGTCGTTTACGGCTATGCCGCGCCTGCAAATCCTCAGTCAGTCGCCGCCCAATCTGATTGAGAACAAGCCGGATCAACGGCTTGGTGCGGCTGATGTCCGACGGTGGCACCACCAGATAGAGGGTGACGGGCTGCACCCCATCGACGAGATCGGCGATGCGCCAGTCGCAGCGCCGTGTGACCTGCGCCACGACAGGATCGCGGTAGAGACCAAGAAACGACATCGCGGTCGACAACACGCCCGAGCGTTCATTGGCGGATTTATTGAGCAGCTCGCGCGCGGCCGACGCAACGACCGGATGAACCCCGGCATCACCCAGATGCGGAGTTGTCATCATCGCGTGCAGTGTGGATTCGATCAGCTGTTTGGGATCGGACAGGAAAGCCCCGACCCCGGCGAGCGTCTTGTCATCGCCCGCATAGAGGATGTGCAGGATCGCGCCGACCAGCAGCGCGTGGCTGGTTTTTTCCCAGTGGTTGCGCTTTTCGAGACTGCCTTCGGGATCGACCAGCACATCGGCGACATTCTGGACGTCGCGGACTTCCCATTCGCCTTTGCGGATTTCGAGGAGGGGATTGTAGGCAGAGGACGTGGTGTTTGTCGGATCGAACAGCAGCACGCGCCCGAACCGCGCACGAAAGCCTGCGGTCAGCGTCCAATTCTCACCCTTAATATCATGGACGATGCAGCTTCCCGGCCAGGTCAGCAGCGTTGGCACGACAAGCCCGACGCCTTTGCCCGAGCGGGTCGGCGCATAGCAAAGCACATGCTCGGGGCCATCGTGCCGCAGATAGAGATTGCCCGACTTGCCCAGCACGACGCCCTTGTCGCCGAGCAAACCCGCGGATCGCACCTCACGCTTGTTGGCCCAGCGCGCCGAACCATAGGTCTCCGCGTTCTTGATCTCACGGGCGCGCCAGATCGACATGGCCATGGCGACGACGATCGCCACGAACCCGCCCGAAACGGCGATCGTGCCGCCGCGTTCGAAGATGTGCGGCGCATAGGCGTCATACGAAAACCACCACCAGAAAATCGAGGGTGGCGGGTAGATCGGCCAATGGCCGATCCTGAACCACGGGCTCCCGAGCTCGGGCTGATAGCCGAGCGCCGATGCCGTCCACTGCGTCGCCGACCAGATCGATGCCAGAATGATCGTGAACACGGCCAGCACCTGGCCCCATAATATGCGCGTCGCTTGCATGACAGTCTCCGAACGTGCGGAGATCGGTCGGCAACAGGCCGCATATCAAGTGGTTTTGAGAAGGCGGAAAGGCTGGCGTAAAAAGACAGGGACTGGCGTATGCCTTGACGACTATTCGCGCGACCCGATCAGCTGCTTCACCGTCGCCAGTGGCAAAAACAGTCGCATGTCGTTCGATGGCAGGGGCAGAAAGCCATAGCCTTCATACAGTGCTTTGCGCTTCGCCACCAACGCTGGATCGCCGCAGTCCAGCACATCGAGCATGACGACCGCGACGCCGAGTTCGTCGGCAATGCGCGCAATCCTGGTCAGGCAATCGACCAGCAGGTCGCCGCCAAAGCCGCGCCCCTGATAACGGACATCGATGCCGATCATCGAGATGTAGATCGCCGGGATCGATCCATGCCGCGGCCGATCACGCGCATATTTGGCCGGTAGCTCGGTATAATCGATCCTGTGGGCATTGATCGCATAAAAGCCGATCAACGCGCCCTCAGGATCGACCATCACGAACACGCGGAGATTGTCGGCCTTGACTAGCTTGTTCGCGGTCTTCCTGAAGAAATTATCGACCTGTTCGACGCCGCATGAAAATGCCGTGCGGTCGTGTTGTGCGGGGTCGAACGGCGCGATGATGCCGCGCGGGGCTGACCCGCCCCGCAGCGATGTCTGCGTCACTTGCTGTCGATCGTCTGCCGGTGACGCGAAAAAGCAGCGCGCAGCTTGAGGATCGGCGCAGGAGGCGCATCGAGCGCAGCGAAGAACGCACTATGATCGACTGGCTGCAGCACCGTGCGCTCATGCGCGGCAATGGTCTCCATCGCAGATTTGTAAGCCGCGTTCATCGTGAAGACCGAATCGTCGACGCCCGATAGCGCGGCCGCCCGTTGGATGACCTGCTTGATGCGCGGCTTGGTGCGGAAGTTCATCCGCTCGCTGTTGCGCTCAGCAATAGGGCCGGTCTTGTCGTCGAACGAAAGCATGATGCTGATCCTACCGCTTGGACCATTCCTGTACGCCTGAAAGGCGCACACGTCAAGGATCGCCCTTTTCACAACCCCAAGCCGCGACCGCGACCGAACGACCAGTCCACCCCGCCATCGCCGCGCATCACGCCCGAGATATGCTTGCCCAATTGCCGGTCGAGCGACGGCGACCAGGGGACGAGCGCGAAGCCAAGTCCATTGTCGATCATGGCGAACCGCCCCGATGCCAAGGTCAGGCGCTGACGGACGGTGCCCATGACATATTCGCCTGGCTGTGACGGATTATAGGGGATGCCGATCTCAGCAGACAGGCGCTGCGCTGCCGCATCGAGCTCGCGCACTTTCAAGCTATCGAGCAGATTGCGCGCGAAGACGATGCGCTGGCCCTGTCGCCGCGCCAACCCTTCACTCGCCAGATGTTCGGCGCGCGCTTCCATCGCGCGACCGACCTCGGTCCCGAACCCGCCGCCCAGATCGCCACCGCCGCGGTTCAGATTACGGCGATCGAGCCAGGTTGCGCCGGGCGCATTGATCTGGCTTTGCACATCGATATCCGACCGCACCGCCAGCGCGGTGCGCGCGCGGCCCTTGCGATCCTCGAACCGACGCAGCTCGACAATCGCACCGGGCTTGCCATCACCCGTCGCCTCGATGTCGGCAAAGGTGAGATGATGGGCGCGGCCATCAATCCCGTCGACGATCGCATAGGCAGTCCCTGTCAGTTCGTCGTGCAGCCCGCGATCGATCAGCCTCCCAATCACCGGATGCTCCGGTTCGGGTTCCAGGCTGTAGCTGGCCGCGCCCCGGTCAAGACCACGACTGGTCATCGCGTCGTGCATCCGCTTGATGATGTCGCCGCGCGACCCGAGCGCGCGCAGAGTCGCCTCGGCGTCGCCCGCAAGCGTCCATTGTCCCGGCGCAATTTCACCCGCAACGCCAAGCCGTGCGAGCTTACGCAGCCGCCCGATTTTGAGCGCGTGCGCGACATCGGGCTGCGCGCCGAGTTCCGGAGCCATGTCGATCAAGCCATCACGCAGAACCGAACGCGCAAAATCGCGGTCGATATCGGTCCAGCGTTCGGCGTCGACTTGTCGTTCGAGCGACCGGCGGATATCGATTTCGGTGCGCGGGCCGAGCTCGCGCGTGATCAGTTCTCGCGCCCGCGCGCGCATGCCTTCGCGGATATAGTCACGCGATATGACGAGGTTCTGGCCATCCTCGCCAACGCCGCGCACGATGACGTGGATATGCGGATGTTCGGTGTTCCAGTGATCGACGGCTGCCCAGTCGAGCGGGGTGCCGAGATCGGTTTCCGCCTGAGCCATCAGTCCGCGCGTAAAGGATTTGAGGTCGGCCATTTCTAGCGCGTCATTGGGTGAGACGATGAACCGGAAATGATGCCGATCATCGGCGCAGCGCGCGGCGAAATCGGTTGGATCGACCTCCCGCCCCTCAACGCCAAATAACTGACCGCGCGCACCGTCACGCGTCACACCATCGCGCTGGAGGTAGTTCAGATGCGCCGCAAGCGCACCGGGTCGGCTGAACCGGACCACGCGGGCCTTGATGATCGCACCGCGTGTGCGGCTTCGCAAAAGATGGCTGGCGCGCACACTCGCCACCCGTCCACGACCGAAGGTCGATTTGCGCGGACTGAAGATGCGGCCACGGCTGGAAACCAGCCCACCGGCAAGCTGCGCCGCAATGATGGCCTGCGCGATGATCGGTCGGCTGCGCTGCTCGCTGCGCGATCGCGCGCGGCCAGGCCGGATGCTGAAATCCTCCTCGCCCGTCACACGAAAACAACCCGCGATGTGCGGCAAACCCGCAGAGAAGCTGGGTTATCGCACTTGGTCCACGTCGCGCGATTTTGGCGCACCTCGCGCGAAGCACTCAAAAAGCCTTGTAAAACAAGGCAACGACCGGGGGATGATGGCTGCGCACATCGCTCCCCTTTATCCTGCCATCGTTCCTCTCCCTTCACCTCAAGAGCCAGAAAACCGACCCAACCAGCGCCATCCGACGCCAAGGTGCGCCAAACCATGATGCGCGTTGTCACTTCGGCAACGGGCTCGAAATGGCGACAAACAGGCTGCCATATGGTCGATGCGCGACAGCGAAGCGTTCGGATAAAGGATTGGATGGCAGCGGCACGGTCTGCGGTGCCGATGCACGCGCGGACGATGCCGAACTGGCGTTGGCGCGCGATGCAAATAGTGCGGCCTGCGTCCAATTGGGTGGCGGCAGCGCGGTGACAATACGAACCGATTGCTGCAACCCACGCAGCATCGGTGCAACCTGCGCGACATAATTTTGCGTCTCGATGGGCAGCGAACGCCCGCCATGGACATGGCTTTCGTAGCGCCCTAGCCCCGCATTATACGCCGCCAAAAACCCGGGGACGCCGTAACGATCATACATTTCACGGATATAGGCTGCGCCCGCCATGATGTTGTCGCGCCGGTCATAAGCATCATCACCAAGCCCGTATCGGGCGCGCAGGTTCGCCCACGTAGACGGCATGATCTGCATCAACCCCATCGCACCGACGGGGGATGTCGCATTCACGCGACCCGCGCTTTCGGCGCGCATCACGGCGTATATCCAATGTTCGGGAATGCCAAAACGGCGCGCGGCATCGGACACGTCGGCTGCAACAGGGTGGCTGTCGGGCGAAGCTATGACGGGCGCTTTCTGGGCGGCGAGCGGTCGGGCGATGAGCGTGGCGAAGGCAATCGCGGCGATGCGCCAACCGCCATCTCGGACGCGGTATGTTGTCATGGCTTAGCCCTGCTCGCGATGCTTTGAGGGGCGGTTCCACAGCAAAACATGCGTGGTTGGATCGCTGCTGGACTGGAACAGATTGGCGTAGATCGGCTGGGCCAGAACGGGATCGTCGATCTGCACCGAGAGATAGTTTCCGGCTTTCTCGCCGACGCGTTTCCAGCCTGCGCCCACTTCGATGGCATTATCGCCATCGCCGAGCACAATGCGGTAATCGGGTGCATTGTCGGCGTCGCCGGGTTCGGCTTGGACAATCTGCACGTCGATATCGAGCGTGAACGACCGGATGCGTCCGGTGAAGCCGGTGGAGGTCGCTTCGAATATGCCAATCTGTGCCATGTCAGTTTCCTTGGGTTGATGATGCGGGGGATTGCGGGGGCGGCTTGGCAAACCAGACATGGCCGCTATCGCTGCGCTCATCGGTCCAGATCGGCACCGACCGACCGACGATGAGGTCGCTCTCGATCACACCAAAGTAGCGCCCGTCGAGACTGTCGGGGACAGTCGCATTCATCAGGAACAGCTCGCGTCCGGCGAGTCGATAACAGCCCTGCCATTCGGGGAGGGCGCGGCCCTTGCGGTCGCGGTGCCGCGCCATACCGACAGTCCTGCCGTCGATCGTGACGCGTAAACCGATGCGGCAAACGCGCTGTCCGGCGACCGCCGCGACATATTTCAGGAGCGGAACGCCGCGCGGCAAATAGCCGCGCTCGGCGAACAAGTCGGCGATCTCGGGTGGCGGACCGACGACCGCCAAATCGCCGCGAGCGAGCTTTTCGGCTGGGGCAACGGCGTAGAGGCCGAGCGGAACGCTGGCGCTCGCATTCCAGATCAGACGCGGGCGTGGCGGCACGAGCGCCGCAAGCAGCGTCACGCAAGCAACCGAGGTTGCGACAAAAACCGGGCCGCGCCTCATCGCTGAAAGCCCTGACGCAACAACCAGGCACTGTGGCGTCCGAGCGAATACCCGCGCGGCGGCAATCCCGCTGACAGCCGATTATGGACGTGCCGCCAGTGATCGGGCGCAACGTCTTCGGGCGCGATCCCGAGCGCATCGATGGCATCGATCACGCGCAAGACCTGCACGACCTTCGGCCAGCCTTGTTGGCGCAAAAGAATGTCCCCGCCGGGATCGACATGCGGCAGTGTCGCATAGGGTTCGCCGGACGACACGGCGCGAATGATGTCGATCCGCGAGCTGATCGTGCCATAGTCGTTCGACGCCCAGCGGACGAACGCGAACACGGTGTCGGGCGCAAAGCCGGCGACACGACGACGGCGGTCGATGATACGGTCGCCGACCTGTCGCCCGAAGCGCAACCAATGCTCCTTGACGCCCTCGACCCAGAACAATTCGACATGGGTGAGCGCGTCTTTGGGGTGCGGCAACATGCGCTGCGACCAGGCGCGGATCGACTGGTCGAGTGATATTGGCGGGCGGTTCGCTGTTAGTAAGAATCCGAAGGATTCTTTGTTAGCTAAGTTAAGCAGGCGATTTACGATTTGATTCCAGCGAGTTGGATAGGATTTCGGTTCCCGATAGTCCGAAGATCGGGTTCCCGATCGTCCGTGTGCGGGGGTTCCTGATAGTCCGTGCGCCATCATGCATAGTCCGCAGATTTATATCCGACGCGCCGCATCGCGACGTCGAACGGATCGACCGACACCGCGATGAAATTCAGCCGCTCGCGACCGAGCGCGATTTCGAGGTTGAGGCGGTAGCCGGGCAAAGCCTGACGCCGCACGATGTCGCGCAGCTCGAACGCAAAGCGTTTGCGCGGGGAGAGCGCCCCCGACTTCAGATGGAGATGGGCAATGTCGAAGCTCCACCCGCCGCGCTGCTTGCCGCCATGTTTGCGCACGATCCGGTAGAGCCAGCGTTCGAGACCGCCGGTCAGGCCAAAATAGGCCCGGTCTATGGTCAGGACGAGCGCCTGATCCATGACGCCGGCATAGAACCAGTCCGGAATGATCATCTCGATGCCGAGCGCACGGCCATTTCCGTCGAGGCGTTCGCGCCATTCGTTGATCCAGGAAAAGCGGTGCCGCCGTCGCGCGAGCGGCTGTCGGATCGTCGTCGCCACCGTCGTCGACTGAAGCCGGTCGAGCGCAGCCTTCAGGCGGTCATAGCTGGCCTTGCCGGTGCCGCGCTCGGTGAAGGCAAGAATCTCGTGCGGGGTCGCGGCGATCAATCGCGAGGTCGGACGACCGGCATCGCGCGCTTCGACAATCTGGCTCGCGGCCCAGATCAGGACATCGGCATCCCAGATCGTTGCCATACCATGTTCGGCGGTGGCTTCGACGCTGATCGAGACCGTGCCCATCGCAAAATCGATCGGGCGCACCCGCTTCGATTTGGCGAGGCTGAAGAACGGCCACGCCATCAAATCCTGTGCGTCACGCGGCGCGAGATCGCCGGGGATCGCCCGAAACAAATCGAGCTGTCGGCGTTCGGACGTCAGGGTAGCGGGCGGGCGAGGCATTGGACGTAATCGCTCAGCGACGCGTCGGGCCAAGGAATGCCCCACCCGCAATCGGCTTGGCAGGGTGAACGGTCCCGCGCCCAGGATCCGAGGTCGAGCGCCGCGTGCCGAGATCGGCCCAGGCGTCGAGGTCGGCGAGCGCATAGACGATGCGTCCGCCAAGCTTGCGAAAAGTGGGGCCGGTCCCGTAGCAGCGGTGCTTTTCGAGCGTCCGGGCCGACAGGCCGAGATGGACGGCGGCATCGGGCGTTCGGAAGAAACGTGGCGCGACAGGGGCATAGTTCGGGTTCATGGGGCAACTCCGGCGACACTTCGGCCCCAAGCGGCCAGCGATGTCAGTCAGCGGCGGAGATGGCGGATGATCGGCGAGGCGGTGGAGTGGCTAAGTTGCGTGGTTGATTTATGTCACCCCTGCGGATCGCGGCGCGGGGTCATCGGATCAGCTTTGGAGCAAGGCGCGATAGCCGCCGCGCATCATGCGCGTCGCCTCCGCGAGCAAGCGCAGCGTGCGGCGACGTTCGTTCGATCCTTTCCATGCCGCGCCAGTCAGTGAAGTTGTGCGCGGATAAATGATCGTGACCGCCATTTCGCGCTTTGTAGCCTTGGCGTGTGCAGCATCAAGCAGGCGAAGCAGGAGGATCAAACGCTGACGTTGAAACGCCGTCGGGTGAGCGGTGGAAACGCTGGTCATGCCAGCGCCGCATCCGCGCAACCGTGCTTCGAAGCGCTGCGTTGCTGCGAGGCGAATGGCGAAGCCCATGTCAGCGGGCAAGACGAAGGCCGCGGGACCGACGGCGTCGGCTGCGCGGAGCCAAACCCTGTGGCGCGCGAGACTATCGGCAATGACAATATGACGACCATCGGCAGCACTGCGATCGGCAACGATGACGCCGACGTCGTCAAAGTCGATCTGCGGGGCATCGGCAGCGCAACGCTTTCCGTCGACGATTACCGTCATCGCGGCGAGTTCTGAAGTCCAAAGCGCAGGTCCGACACGCGGATCGGCATCGGGCGAGCAGGGGAAAGTACATGCCCCAGCGTCGGGCCAGACCCTCCATTTCTCGTATCTCATCGGTGGAGTCGCTAGCGATCCGGTCCTCTGTCTGCCTATAATCGCGTTGATAATCGGGATTGCGCCGTAAGAACTCCTGCGCGAAGTCGGCATTGTCGTGACCGGCGAAATTCTTCGCGATCGTCGGTGACCGCCACCCCGAACTGCTGCGCATACATACGCTCGCTCCAGCGTCGGCCTCACAAACCGAAGCAGACAGTCTTCGTCCAATCGATATGCTCAAGAAGTGACAAACTTTGCTCGATACTGTGCCGAAAACAGGAGGATCGGATTGTAAAATAACCCCTATTTACATACAGAGCGGTGCGATTGATTACTGCATACGTGGCTCGAGTAAGTGCCGATAACCGGTTTCTGTCATCCATACCGCGCGTGCAAGGTGACTGTCATGCACGGCCTTGGCATGTTCTGGATTTGTTAAGGGGTCGATCCCGAAAACAATCGAAACAACTTCGCGCCAATTCGCATTTTCGGCGGCGGCATCGAGCAAGCGCAAATAGGTAACGAAATGCCGCTCATCACAACTGTTGACGCGTTCGGTCAGAGGCGGGGCCACGTCGAAGGCGGGTGTCGTCACGTCGTGTGCCTCGTGCCGCGCCATTCGTCAGGATCGCTGGGCAGAGGAGAAGGCCATCGGGTTATCCCTGTTGGCGGAGGGCGGTGTCCCGCACTTGGGATAAGCAAGGGGATCGCAGGATCTTTTCGGAACTCGACATGCCCGAAATTTGAACGCACCGCCAAGCGTGTTGGGGCTAGGCGTTCAAATATCGCGGTTGAAAATGACTGCCGGATCGATGTCGAGCGCCAGCGCCAGTTGTTCGAGCATATCGACGGTTGCCGCATGTTCGGACCGTTCGAGCATTCCGACATAGTTGCGATTGATCCCGGCACGATCCGCAAGTTCCTCCTGCGACAAGCCTTTGGCGTGCCGGATTTGGCGTAAGTTTCTCGCGACGATCTCCCGCAATGTCATGTGCGGGAGGTCGGCGCTCTCCCTAATATATTGCCACCCAGTATATTAGGGAATCGTTCTAATGGCGACAGCTAATCACAGGTAGAACCGTTTTTATGCAACAATCGCTGCACAATGCCCCGCCCGGCAGAACCGGACGGGGCGTGGGTGCTTGAGATCAGTCGCCGTTCGACGTGCGCGCGCGGGTCCAGATCAGATTGTGCGTCTTGCCATCTTCATCGGCGAACAGGCTGGCGAAGATCGGCGCGGCGAAGCTGGGATCGTCGAGCTTGATCGAGAGATATTCGCGATCTTCCTTGCTGGTCTTGAGCCAGGCGGCACCGATTTCCGCGCGACCGACGAAGACCCGGTGCGACGGTGCTTTCTCGTTCTCGCTGGCTTCCTCGGCCACGATGCGGACGGCCTTCTTCTGCAAGCTCATCGTGACGATTTCGCCGGTGTAGTCGTTGCCGGACTTTTTGAACGAACCAATGTTTGCCATGTCGTATCTCCTTGGGTTGATCGAACCTTCGCGCTCATTCGCTTGCCTCGATGGCTGGTGACAGGCAGGGGCTTGCGCCCGATGCACCCGAAGGGCCGAAACGAAGTGGAGGACGGTGGCGACCTAAGTTTCTTGTCTCGCGAGGAATGGGCGTAGCCCAGGGGAAGAAACTTCGGGCGGCACCGTTGCAGCAAGGGATCAAGCGGCGCAGCCATCCCCTGCCAACCAAAGCCATTCAAGAGGCTGCGTATGAGCGCGGAGTCGACCAGTCCGGCCCAAGGCGATACGGCATGGCGACCGTCGGGTAGGTCGTTCGATTGGCTGGCTGACGATCAAACGAGCATGATCGCGCCTGCGATTGCGGATGGGCTTCGCTCCCGTGCCGTAGCGGGCGAGAACGGGAATGCACCTTGCACAGTGTCCGACGGGTTCGGTCGCGCCGATGTCGATGCTGCCTACCAGACCAGCACCCATGATCGCGACTTCTCTGGGGCAACAAGTAATTCCGGCTTGCGGCATCCTGCTAGCCTGTTCGTCCATCATGGTGGCAGACGCACTGTTCTGGTCGCGCGTGTGCAACCGAACGGCCGATCAATGATTCAAGCACTCTCGCCCCGTCCGGTTCTGCCGGACGGGGCATTGTCGGCTTCTCGAAGAGCGACGGCTACGCCGTCAAGTTGAAGGCTGGTGGCTCGAACGCTGCCGGTTTGAGATAGGCGCGGATGGCGCGCATCGACCCCAGCTGGTCGATGGTCTGTTCGTGCAGGACGATATGATCGTCATCATCGACAGAGTAGTTGAGCGGCCCGACGTTGCCGTCGAACACGATGCGCTCGGCCCCGAAACTGCCCGGACAGGCACCCGACCAGCGAACATAGGCAATGTGTTGATCGCAGCAATATTGCTCAAGATCGTCGAACATGCCCCACGGCGTTTCGTGCGCGTATAGACGCAGCGGCTCACCTTCGACCCGCTCGGTTGGTGCGAAGGCGGGGCCGTCCCAGTCGGTCAATAGATCATGCGACGCAATCAAGTGCGTCAGCATCTTGAACTGCTCGGGCGATACAGCGCCGCCAATGACAATGCTTGCAGATACGCGGTCGGCCATGATTGTTCTCCTCGGACCCCGCGCGTCCAATGACGATGGACGCGCGGCAAAAATGACACGGGAGAGGCGGCAGCGGTCGCCCGCCGCCGCCCCAAGGGCAAGGTCAGGCAGCGAGCCGCTCGTCCTCTACGTCCTCGAAGGCTTCCGCTGTCGCGTCCTCCTCCGCGTCGGACGGCAACGGCGACGCCGATGCCTGCGGGTCGGGGTCGCGCGGCGCGTCCTCCTCGGCTTCCCACATGGTGGGAGTAGCAGCGGCAACCGTCGTCACCCCGCCGCGCTTGGTGTAGGCCGATGGCGGAAAGGCCATCCAGCGCGGCACCCACTTCTCGCGCTTGGTCCGCCCCTCGCCGGTGATGAAGTCGGCGATGACACCCTTGATCGTCTTGCCCTTCTCGCCCGCATGGGCGTTGGCGGCGGCATCGCCGCCCACATCGCGCAGGATTTCGGTCAAGACCTCGCGGTCGCGGATGAGGCTGTAGAAAGCCTCGTCGGCCACCCAGTAATCGGCCATGTCGATGCCGATATGTGCGCCGACCTGCTCGATGAGGCGCGAGCCGCTGGTGAGCGTCTCGGCCATGACGATGGCCAGCACCTCCATGACCGCAGGATCGGGCAAGTCGCGCAACCGCGCGAATACGCCGGTGAGGCCGTCAAACGGATGATCGTCGCCGTCGATCACGCTCGGCGATGCCTCGTCGAACCCAAGCACCGCCAGCACCGCACGGCGGCGCTCGGCAAAGCGGGCATTGGCGACGCTCGTCGCAATGCTCGCGCTCACGCTCTCATTGCGCGACTTCTGGCTTTGCACCTCGACCCGCCACAAGGGCGACCCGCAAATCGCGTGGGCGACTATGACGCGCAGCGCGAGCGACGGCTGCGCCGCCAGCGCCGACCGCACCGCCGCATGGCGGTGCAGGTCAACATATTGGGTCATCGCCGACGTAACCTCGGGCCGCTGCACTTTAGGAGGCGTAGGCGCTTCGCCATTGGCGACACGCTTGGCTTCCTTCTTGGTCAAAAAGCCCTCGTAAAAAGCGGCTTCGCCGGTATTCACGATGGACACATAGACGCGCCCGCCCTTACGCTTGGGCGTCTGCTCATGCTCCCAACGATCGAACCGCTCGCCGACCGGCAGCACGACAACATCGCTCCACCCGCTGGCGAGATAAGCCGCCTTTTTTTCTTCGACCGCCGCCATCTGCGCGGTCAGGAACACATCGGCATCGCCGAAATAGCCATCCTTCTCGAACAGGTCCTGGACGATACGGCCCTCGTAGGTGTCGAGGTCGAACAGCGCCACGCTGGTCGAGATCGACGCGCCGCCGAACAGCCATGCTTTCAGCTGATAGCCCTTGGGGATGGACGCATTGGGGTCGTCGAACAACGCCAGCCACGCCTTTTGCTGGGCGGGGGTAGCCATCGTCAGATGGCGGATGCTCGTCGCGTCGATTTCCTCGGCGCGGTAAAGCGCGCGAATGCGCGGGACAAGATTGCCGAGCGCCAAGGTCCGCTTGACCGCCAGTTCGGGCAGACCGAAGGTCGTTGCGATCTCGTCCACGCTGCGGCCTTCCCTGACCAACCGCGTGAACTGCTCCCAGCGCGTCACCTCGTCGGCATCCAGTCGCGCGATATTCTCGATCAACGACGCTTCAAGCGCGGCGGCATCGTCGCCCGCTTCGATGATCGCGCACGGCAGCGGCTCGGCGGTGCCGGTTTCTTCCGCAACCGCCTTGGCCGCATAGAACCGCCGCTTGCCCGCGACGATCTCGAAACAGCCCTCGGCGCAATTGGGGCGCACCAACAGCGTTTGCAGAATGCCGCGCGCACGGACCGACGGCAGGATGTTGGCGATGTCGGATGGCTTCTTGCCAGTCCGCATATTGGCGGGCGAGATCGACAGCTTGTCCAAAGCGATAAAATCGAGTTTCATGATACCTGCTCCTTCTTGGGGTGGCCCCACCCTCGGCGCATCTTCCAAGGGCTGTGAAGGTGGGGCCTGATTTACGCGCCGAACGGGCGCGCGCGTTATTTGCCGCTGGGACAAATTTCGGGATTTGGATGAACGACCTCTCCGCTGCGGGGGTCGGTGCAAAATCGCGACAACAGGAACCGCCGTCCTGCTCGACAAAGGGTCAAAAGATTGGGCGCGACGCCCCTGATGTCATAGTCGTGGATTTCAACGACGTATGGACCCTGACTGATCTCGATGCGGCGTCCAAAGCTACCGTCGATGGTTATGGTGACGCGGACAACATTGCTCGGTCCTTTGGCCTTGGTCATGGCTTCCTCCTTCTTCAAAACATCTCGATCTGGTTGCGCGCGGCCATGTCGAACAAGCCGACGTCGATGGGCCGCTGCGGCTTCTTCGGGAGCAACGGCGCGTCGGCGCGTAGCGCCAGCCGCTGCGCGGGTGTGATTGGGGCCACGCCGTGAACAAGTATCTGTTCACCGATGGGCGTTTGCTCGGACGCAAAGGGAAGCGCGGCACTCATGCTGCGCGCGCCACTTGCGGAACGGCGGCGAACGCCAGCAGATAGTCCGCTGCCTTGCTCGCCTGACTGGCGGCTTTGAAAATCGCGCGACTGTCTTCGCGCAACACGCCAAGCCACGAACCGAGATAATCGGCATGGCGAACACTGGGCACGATACCGAGCGCCGCACACAGATAGGCCGATGCCAGTTCGGCGCACAGTTCCTCGCGGGCATAAGCCGTATCGCCGAACCGCCCGCTAAAGCTGCGGTCGAGCCGCGACTTATGGCCTGTCCAGTGACCGAGTTCGTGCAGGGCTGTCCGGTAGTAATCAATCTGGTGGTCAAATGCCGGTTGCGGCGGCACCTGCACGAAATCTTGGGCAGGTGCGTAAAAGGCGCGCGGCCCACCGATGCGGAAGTCGGCACCCGTTGCGGAAATCAGATTGTCGGCGACGGGGACAAGTTCCCGCTCGGGCAACGGCGGTGCATCGGCGCTGTAAGCGTCGGGCAAGCCGTCGCATTGGGCGACGTTGAAGACGACAAACCTTTTGAGGAACGGAATGGCGCGGGCATCGTCGCCCGCCTCGCCCGCGCGCTGCTTCTCGGCCTCGGGCGTAAAGCGGTCGGCAAAGCACACCGTCACGCCCTGCTCGCCTTTGCGGACGCATCCGCCAGCCGCCAAGGCTTGGCGAAAAGTCAGCCACCCCTGATTGGCGTAACCGCCCGCAATGACCGCACCCCATAGGATAAGCACATTGACGCCCGAATAAGCGCGGCCCGTCGTGGCATTGCGGGGAAGTCCCGGCGCAGCTGCGGCACTGCTCCACGGCTGAACCCACGGAAACCGCCCCGCTTCGAGT
Organism: Sphingomonas sp.; assembly: GCA_031362355.1. GTDB lineage: Bacteria > Pseudomonadota > Alphaproteobacteria > Sphingomonadales > Sphingomonadaceae > Sphingomonas_O. Next base: position 121,224 of record JANLSJ010000014.1, on the reverse strand, counting down.
TCGGCGATAATCCGCGCCGTGACCTCGTCATAGAGCGACAAGGGCGGCGCGTCGCTCGCTGTCCGCGCCTCGACACGCCTGTCCGCTTTGGCGCGCGAAGCGCGCCGCTTGACGCCCTCGCCATCCGAACCAACTCCCGAAAGATGCGCCATCGCTGCCTCGCTCACTGCCTCAAAAACCACACCGACCCCGGAGAGGGGGGTGGGCGGCATCGAGCGACCAAGAGGCCCGGCGTGATCAGGCGCACCCTTGGGCTGAAACGAAGTGGAAGACCCGGCGCTTGCCGGGTTGCGCCTGAGCGAGGCAGGCCTAGCCGGAAGCGCCGCCCATCCCCCTCTTCGGGGATCGGCCACAAAAACGCCGGCGCACCCGCGCCGACAACAAACCGACAATGCACCTATGGAAACATCCGCGGCCAGCGGATGATCGCCAAAATCAAGGAATCGCACCCTGAAAGAGGCGACAGCAAAAGCGCCTGTGCGGGATTGGCCAGGGCGGGGCCTGTCGTCCGGTCAATCGCGCGCTGGCGCTTGCCGAGCCGGTTCAGCGTGCGCGCGGGGCCGCCATGAAACGTCGCGCCCTAAAGAGCCCGCCCATCGGGCGGGCGGGAAAGAGCGCGTCATCAGCTCCGCTCATTTTCTGGGGCGTTGCGGGGCGAAGTCCCGCAGAAGGGGTAGCCGGAGACAGCGCAGCGGCTCCGGCTCAGGGGAAGGCTTTCACCCTAAAAACGAACGACAAAAACGAGGTCGACCGCGCCTCAGCTGACAGATGAACCGGTATCAATCCTGTTCGATCAACGCGGCGATGCGTCCACAGGTGCGATCGGCCGCGAGTTTCAGGGCTTCATCGACATGGACATAGCCTTGCGTCACCGACACGGGCGAATGCCCGAGCAGGGCGGCGATCACGAGCTCGGAGAAGCCCAAGTCCCCTGCAATACTGCCGAAAGTATGGCGCAAGGTATGCGGCGTGACCCCAACGATATTCGCCATGGCGCATAGGCGGGCGAGGCAGGCTTTGCCAGCGGTGAACGCGCCGCCGCTGCCAAAATCGCCGGGAAACACATAGGGACTTCCAGCGCGCATGGGCTGGGCGGACAAATGCAGCACGGCTTCGTGCCCGAGTGCGCGAATCTGCGCGTCGCCCTTGGTATCGGGGAAGGCTACGCAGGCGCGGTCGGCCTCGAACCATGCGCTTTCCATCTGTTGCCCTTCTGAGATCCGGAGCCCGCTGAGCAACAAGAGGCGAACGACGGCAATACCGATTGGATGCTCTCCGCGCGCCTGGGCGTGGCGTAGCGCACCGCCGAGGCGTTTAAGTTCATCGACGCTCAACCGCCGCGTCTTGCGTTTGGTCGCCAGCTTGCGTGCGCCACGACAGGGATGTTTTTCGATCTGGTCGAGACGGACGCCATGTGAAAGGACGCTCTGCAACGTGCCAACGGCGCGACCGGCAACGCCGACACCACCGCTTGCAACTCCGCCGCGGCCTGAACCGCGCACTTTGGCGGTTTTCCCCAGAACGATGTCGGACTGCATGCCTTCGACATCGGAGATGCGAAGACCTTTCGCGAGGCGATTGCCAAGCAGCGGTTTGATGTGCGTCTTGATCCGGCTTTCGTCGGCGGCCAGCGTCGATGCTTTGATCGGACGATTGCGACGACCGAGGATACGTCCCGCTCTGGCTTCGGTCAGATACCAGTCGCAAAGCGCAGCAACGGTGACATCGTTGCGGATGTCGGCGCGTTCCTTCGCCGGATCGGCACCACCGGCAACCTGCCCGAGCTTGATTTTGGCCTGCTCGCGTGCCTGTTCGACGGTGAGAACGCCATAACGACCGAGCATCACGCGGCGGCTTTGCCCTTGAAGCGTGCGATATTGGATGACGAATGTCTTTAGCCCCGATGGGACAGCCCGCACACCGAACCCGCGAAGCTCGCCGTCCCAGAGAAACTCCTGACCTGAAGCGGGCGCTTTGAACGCATCCACACTACGCTTCGTCAGTCTCGACATGACCTCAATCCTCCGTCACTGTGCTTACATTATCATATTGCCGGGAAAATGTAAGCACTTTGTAAGCAGGTGAACGGAAACCGTGGCGTAAAATCGGACGGAGTAGCGTTGCGCGTGATACATAAAAACACTCTTCATTAGTAGTTTATGATGATATAGCGTAAGATCGGATATCTCGACCCACATTTTGCCAAGGTCGGGGTCAAGGGTTCGAATCCCTTCGCCCGCTCCAAATCTTTGGATTTGCGTAATCTATTGATATATAACGACGAAGTATCGAGTAATTGACCCGTGTCGGACCTTTGCAGAAGAGTTCGAGGTTTTTTGAATTATCGACGTGCAGTTGCCTGAGCAACCACGCAGCCTGTGCTGCTGATAGGCGGAGGCATTGCGTGACGGCGGCCCCCTTGCCCGTCGGTTAGGGTTTCGGCGTTGCGGGTTCAGATGTCAACGTCACTCTTGCGCCCGATATCGTCGAGATGCGCTGCGACATGGCTACCGCCCCGCGGGTGACCGGTGACCATGACCACCCCCTCGGACCCCGGCACGCAGTCCGCGCGAGCTAGGGTGGCGCGGATTGCGCGCCGGTCAAACGCTGCGATGCGTAGCGCGCGCCGATTGACACTCCCGCTGCATATGTTACGAAAAACGAATACTCGTTCTAATAATTTGATGACGAGTGCGGGAGGTGGACGATCGCATGGAAAAGGTGGCTATATTCTGGCGCTCACTGACGTTGAAACCGCAAGGCTTCACGATCGTTGTGGCGGCTTTTTTGCCGATCATCGCGATCGTCGCCATGGGACCGGCAGTGCCGACGATGATCGAGCATTTCGCCAACGACCCAGAGGCGCGGGGCAAGGTGCCAGCGATGATCGGGGCACCCGGCCTCGCAATGGCGATCCTGGCGCCGTTCGTCGGAATTCTGGTCGACCGGTTCGGACGAAAACCCATTTTGCTGATCTCGACGCTTTTCTATGCAATCTTCGGTGCCGCTCCCCTGCTGCTCGACAATCTCGATCAGATTTATACGTCGCGACTCTTGCTGGGCATATCGGAGGCGGGGATCCTGACCGTCGTCAATACGCTGATCGGCGATTATTGGGATGACAGGGAACGCAAGAACTGGTTGTTCCTGCAAGGCTTGCTCGGCCCCTTTATCGCGGCGATTTTCTCGCTAATCGTCGGCTATGCCAGCAAGGTGCAGTGGAACGGGGTGTTTTTCGTCTACCTCGTCGCTTTGCCGATTTTTGTCGCGATGCTGCTGTTCCTGTTCGAGCCGAAACGCGCCGAGGCGCGCGCAGCCGAAGCTGCGGCTGTGCCTAAGACCGCTTTTCCGTGGAGCAGCGCTTTGCACGTTGCAGCGGTCACGCTGTTCGCGTCGATGCTCTATTATGTCTTCATCATCAACGGCGCGCTGGTGTTCAAGGAAGTCGGCGTGACCGAGCCAGTGCGCTATGCCGCGCTGATCTTCGTGCCAAGCCTGTTCATCCTCGCGGGTGCAGCACTGTTCCGCGCGCTGGCGATGCGGGCAAACCTGCTCCAGCTCGGCGTGTTCATGGCGCTCTTGGGGGCAGGGCTCACCGGCATGGGACTCGCCACCACAGTGCCACTGATGATTGCATGTCTGATCGTTCAGCAAACCGCCGCAGGGATGACGGTGCCGACGCTCATCGCCTGGACGCAGGGCAAGTTCGGCTTCGAGCATCGCGGGCGGGCTATGGGCATCTGGACCGGTGCATTCTTCCTCGGCCAGTCGCAATCGCCGCGCCTCGTACATGCGCTCGATGCGAGTCAGGGGTCGATGCAGAGCGCGTTTCTGACAATGGGACTGGTCGGGCTTGCAGGCGCAACTGTCGCGCTTGCAATGCTGGCGAGCGGGAGGAAATCGGCATGACGAGGACGTTTGTCGCGGCGATGGCGTTTGCGGCAAGTATCTGCACCCCGGCAAGAGCGCAGGAAAATATCGTGCTCAACTTCACCGACAGCAGCAAGATCAGCTACCCCGGCGAGGTCGCGCTCGGCACTGGCAAGGGCCAGCCCAAGGAGGAATGGTTCCGCGAAAGCGGCTCGCTTCAGGTCCGCAATGTCGAGAGCGCCACACTGACGCCCTTCCTGCCGCCCGAGGGTGCGCGAACCGGTGCGGCCGTAATCGTCGCGCCCGGTGGCGCATTTCTGGGACTCGCCATCGAGGAAGAGGGGTATCGCGTTGCCCGCTGGCTTACCGATCATGGCATTGCGGCGTTCGTCCTCAAATACCGCGTGCTGCCGACGCCCGCCGACCCGGCGACCTTTCGCAAGGAAGTGAGCGACATGCGGACGGGTAAGGGACCGGCCAGCTTTCGCCCCCCTGCCGATACACCGCCCCAAGCGCTTGCCGACGGGCAGGCCGCCATCCGCTACGTCCGTGCCCAGGCCGCGCGCTATGGCGTCGATCCCGACCGCATCGGCATGATGGGCTTTTCCGCAGGCGCAATGACGACGATGAGTGTCGCCCTCGCCAACGCGCCCGACGCCCGCCCAGCTTTCATCGCGCCGATCTACGGCAGATTAAATCCCGTCACCGTTCCCGCCAATCCCCCGCCGATGTTCGTCGCGCTCGCCACCAACGACCCGCTGTTTTGGAAGGGCGGGACCGGCCTGATCGACAACTGGGGCAAGGCGGGCGGCAAGGTGGAATTCCACCTCTATCAGAATGGCAGCCACGGATTCGGGTTAGGGGCGGCGGGGACGACGACAGTAGACTGGATGAACGGATTCCGGCGCTGGCTGGAAGTGAACGGGCTGCTCACGTCCAAACCTTGAAAGGTTGGTATGGAGGCAAAGGCAAAAGCTGTGGCAAATTATGTGCGTAATCTTTGGTATATGGCCGCATGGGCAGACGAGGTACCGAACGGCGGCTTTCTCTCGCGTCGTTTGCTCGACCGGCAATGGTTGATCTGGCGTCTGTCGGATGGCTCGATCTCGTTGATGGAGGACCGTTGCCCGCATCGTTTCGTTGCGCTGAGCAAGGGAAGCCGCGACGGCGACAGGATCATTTGCGGCTATCATGGCCTCGGGTTCGACGGTGCCGGCCGCTGTGTCCATAGCCCGTTTGCGGACGTGCGGCCCGAGGCCAGCATTCTGACCATGCCCGCAGTGCAACGACATCGGGGCATCTGGTTCTGGCCGGGTGAGGCCGAATTGGCCGACCCTGCGCTCATTCCCGATTTCAGCTATCTGGATGGCGAAAGAGAAGCCGAGCGCGGGCATCTGGTCATCGAGGGCAACTACGAACTCATGACCGACAATTTAATGGACCTGACCCACGCCGAGTTTCTTCATCGCGAGAGTTTCGGGACCAACGGGTCGATCTTTGGCGGCAAGCAGAGCGTGAAACAGGATGACGACGGCGCGATCTGGAATAACTGGGACATGGAAGGTGTCGAACCGCCGGGCTGGGCCAGAGGTTTGCTGAACGAAGGCGCAAAAGTCGATCAATGGCTGCATATGCGCTGGCACGCACCATCCTGCATGGACTTAAGTATCGGGCTGGTAAAATCCGGCACGTCCCGCGCAGAACTTGTGGTGCCCCCGCTCCGCAACCCGCACATCGTTACGCCAGAGACGCAATCGACTTCGCACTATTTCTACGACCATGCGCCTGGCGAGGACCAAGCCGCACAGGCAAGGCAGGTTTTTGTCGAGGAAGACGAACCGATGATCGCATCAGCACATGCCGGGCTGGCAGGTCAGGATTTCTGGGAAGCGAAGCCGTTGATCCTGCCAAGCGACGCAGGATCGATCAGGGCAAGACGACGATTGATGCAGCTTCGAAAGCGCGAACACTAAGCAGCATGGATGGACAGGTTCCGGCGCTGGCTGGAGGTGAATGGTCTCTTGACGAAATGCTAGCGCAACGCCCCATACTCGAAGTTTCTGAAAGCGACGCTGCCCCTTCCAGCGGCGAACAACGCCGGTCGCAGACTCAGAAGATTGTCGACGGTGTTGGCATTATAACCAGAGACTTCGCTTCGCACGCCGTGGCGGGTCCAGGACTTGCCATCGAGCGAGTAGTAAAGGGTCACGATCTGTTGGTCGTTCACAATCCGCAAATGCATCCGACGGCTTTGCGGCGCGGGTTCCGGCCAGAAGCTGGCTCGACCGCCACGATAAGTGACCATTTTCGTGCCGTCGACACCCATGCCGAGGAACAGGCGCTCGTCGAAGAACAGGAGCAGTCCGCCGTTCACATCGCCCTGCAATTCGAGTTCGACGCGGATGTCGTATGCGCGGTCGCCAACCTGTTGCGTTAGTGGGGACGAACTTTCCGGGCCCGTCCCCTTGCCTGCAAGGATCAATGACATCCCATCGAACGTGACCGGTCGGTGGTCCGCTGGTGCCGCCCACAGCGCTCACAAGATAAAAGTAACTGCCTCGCCGGAAAAGCTTCGGTCCCTCAAGCGCATAGGCTTCGGTGACCCAATCGTCTGGATAACGCCAACCCTCATAAACTGTTTCGATTGGTCCGTCGGTCGACAATCCGTCGGCCGCCAAGCGGACGCGTTTGCCTTGATTCAGAAAGAGGTAGCGGTGGCTGTCTTCACCAACAATATGGCCGGGATCGATCAGGCCGCCGATACCCAGATCGACCGGCTCGGGGTAATCGCCCGACAAGATGGGGTTCAGATAGGTGCCATGGCCGAGATCGGCCTTGCGTTGACCCACGATCCGACGCGCAGACATCTCTTGGCGCGACAATTCTTACCGCAGTTTTGGCAGTGACAGGGCCGGGGAGCACGATATTCGCAAGTGCCGGGCCTGCCAACGAACCGCCTAAGGCGAGCTTTATCGCGTCGCGCCGACTTGGCATATTTATCCTTTCAGGGCTTTTGGTTCGGCGCAGCTCCGCATGTCATTTCCATCACCGGTCCTCAGCATTGCGGGACAATCTCAGGCTGATATCGGATGAAATGCTCGTCCACCCATTACCCCAAACCCGCATCATCTTCGGTTCGGCATGCACGATCACGCGGCGCGCCTCGCCTGCCTCCAGCCGGACTTTAGTAAAGCCGACCAGTGCAGTCTCAGGCGTGTCTCGATAAAGCTGGATGACATCCGACCCGGCACGAGCGGAGACATTGCGCACGGTGACCGCAAGGCCGCCGTCCTCTGCCGCAATATCGCGCCATTCAAACCGGGCGTAGCCAACCCCGCTTCCCAGCGCGTGACGCGCGGGGGTGCCGCCCGCGATCAGGCCGCGATAGCCGAAGTTCGCCCCCTCTGCATAAACAAGGTCGCCGTCGGCATCGGGGGTTGTCGAATAGCCACAATAGTCCGCCTCATCACACGCGATGCTGACCGGCATCCGCCCGCCGGGTTCGCGGTCTCCCGCCAGCACGCCCGCAAGTGCGGGGGCGAACCCCTGCCCCGGATACCAGACGAGCATCAGCGCGGCGGCGCGGTCCTCCCAAGACGTGTCAAAGGCGTGGCCGATATTGGCGACGATCGCTGTTTTCGGATTGGCGGCGGTGACGGCCTCGATCAGCGCGATCTGCTCGGGGGCGAGTTTGGTGTCGGGGCGGTCCTTGCTCTCGACACTCGAATCGCTGGTTTCACCGACGATCAGGAATACTGCATCCGCATTCTTTGCGGCTTCAACAGCACGGGTCAGCATTGCTTCGGGGCTATCCGGCGCGCGGATGCCATACCATAGCCCTTGGCAGCGGGCGCCGGTGTAAGCGAATTCCACCGTGACGGCGATCTCCTGACCCGCCTCCAGCGCCAGTTCGGCCATATCGGCATCGCCGCGCTTGAGCGTTCCCATGACGTCCTTGGCCTCAAGCACGCCGCCAGTCGCAAGCAATTCTGTGCCACCAGCAAACATCCGCACCGTGCCCGTGCCACCGAGGTAAAATTTGTGCACACCTGTCTTTTTCGACGTGTAGGTGCCGAAGGCGCGAATCGAGCCGGGGATATCGAATCGGCCTTGGGTATGCTGGCCCTGAAACCAGACGAGTGAGTTGGTCGTGCGGACTTCGCTGAAGCAGGGTTCGCCGCTGCCATCGGGCGAAGCTAAATATTCGACCGTCATCGGCATCGGCATCGCGGGCAGCCGGGGTTGCGGATCGACGCCGGGTTCGAAGGTGATTTCGGTTTCCGCACCATAACGAGCGCGGATCGCTTCGATTGGGGTTGGCGTATCGGGCGCAATCGCGATTTTGGCGAAGGTGCCTCCCTGATAGCAAGGCGCAGCAGCGTTGGGGCCGATCACCGCTATGCGCTTCACTGTGCCCGGGGCAAGCGGAAGGAGGTCGGCGTCATTTTTGAGAAGGACGAAGCTTTCGGCGGCGGCATCTTCGAGAATGGCCTGCGCCCCGGCGAGCGGAAGCGGCGTGGATTTCGCGCCTGTCACCTGTCTTGCCGTTTTCGCAACGCGATTGGCCGCATCGAACACGCGGCCCCGGTCGATGCCCTCGATCTCGGCCAGCTTCGGCCCCATGAACCGCGCCGGACCCGGCATTTCGAGGTCGAGCCCGGCATTAATGCAGCCCGAGCCCGAATGGGTGCCGAACCAGTCGGACATGATGAGCCCGTCGAAACCCCATTCGCGCTTGACGATATCGGTCAGGATAGGCGTGTTTTCGGAACACCAGTCGCCATTGACCTTGTTGTAAGCCGCCAGCATCCCCGCGCAGCCCGCCGCTGCCGCCAGTTCGAAGGGCAGCAGATAGACTTCGCGCAAGGTGCGCTCGTCCACCCGAACATTCACGCGGTCGCGCTCGGTTTCGCTGTCGTTGCAGACGAGGTGCTTGGCGACGGCACCGGTGCCCGTCGATTGCAGCCCTCCGATCCAGGCCACGCCCAGTACACCTGCGAGCAGCGGGTCTTCGCTGAAATATTCGAATGCGCGTCCGGACAGCGGGCTGCGTGCAAGGTTTAGATTGGGCGCGAGCACCGCATCGATCCCGCGCTCGATCGCGTCGCTGCCGACGACCGTGCCGACCTTGCGAACAGTTTCCGCGTCCCAGCTTGCGCCGAGCGCGGTGGGACATGGCGTGAGCAAAGAAACCTCGCGCTCGTCGATATTGCCGCTGGTGACGCCCATCGGCCCGTCGGCCATGGTGAAGGCGGGGATGCCGGCGTCGGGAAGATCGACACTGCGCCACATCGCCGCGCCCGCCGTCAGCGCACAGGCCTGCTCGAACGGGAGTTCGATATTCACCGGAAAGCGGGACACACGCGACTCGACAAAAGATCGAGCGTCTGGTTGCCGAGCCTCAACCGCTCTTCGGTCAGCGGCCCCGTTGTCGTGCCGCACAGGATGTTGCCGATGCCGAGGTCGGCATAGGGCTGCAAATGCTCGATCACCGTTTCGGGTGATCCATAGAGACACCAGGTGCCGATCCAGTCGTCGGTCAGGGCATCGGGCGTGCGGTCGGTCTTTGTGTTGGCCCCGTTGCTTTCGGCGCGGGCGTTGAACGCGGCTTCGCGTTCGACGGCATCCTGATAGGCGCGAAGGATAATTTCGAGTTCCTCGCGCGCCTGTGCGTCGGTCTCGGCGACATGGACGACCTGATAGGTGTGCGTCGTCCAGTCAATCGCCGCAGCGATGGTGGCCGCATCATGTCCGGCCTCGTCGAGCATCGCGCGATAGACGTCGAAATACTTCTTCACATGCTTGAACGGCTCGGTGCCCCCGATCTGCGGCGGGGTGAACGCCGGGATGAACGCGGGCCAGCCATTGACGGCGGCGCGGCGGGCGCTGGCCTCCTTCATCGCGACCGGCATCAACCGGGCATGGCCGGGCGAATAAGGCGCGGGCGCGATCCGCTGGATGACGCGGCCCTGATGCGGGCCGTTGTCGATTACCACTTCGGGATCTTCCATGCGCTTAGCCCAAAGCGCTTCAGCAAGCGCGAGGTTGGCCTCGGCGATGGCACCCGCATCCTTGTAGTTGACGCCGAAGCCGATCATCTCTTCGGGCGTCGTGCCCGACCCGACACCGACGAGCAGCTTGCCCTTGGTCAGCTGGTCGAGCAAGTTGATCCGCTCGACGAAGCGAACCGGATGGTGGAGCGGCACTGAAACCACCGAAAAGCCGAAGTGCATGTGCGGCATCTGTGCCGCGAGATATGCCGCGAACATGAAACTGTCGCTGGCAGTCGGCATATAGCCGTTGAAATGGTGATCGGGCTGGAAAATGGCATCGAAGCCCAATGTGCTCGCCTTGAGCGCATGCGCTTCCAGATCGAGCATCAGCTGCCGGTCGCCTTCCGGACCCATTGAGCGCGCATTGAGAAAAACAGAAAAACGCATATAGTCCGCTCCATCCGCTCCGTTTATCGCAGCGGGTCGTCAATTAGAATTGACGTTCCTGTTTTATTAAGGCCAAACCTCTTTTCATGTCAATCGCCGTAAAAGATGTCCCTGTGGCCGCTGTGCCCGCCATCGCCATCAGCCGCAAACCCCAGCAAGGGCGCAGCAAGGCCTCGCTAGAACGGATGCTCGCCGCCGCCGAGCAACTGATGATCGAGCGCAGCAGCGAGGAATTCACGCTTCAGGAAGTGAGCCAGCGCGGCAATGTGTCGATCGGTTCGATCTATTTGCGCTTCGACAGCAAGGACAATTTGGTCCGCGCCGTGATTTCCGACCATCTCGAACGCCTCGAGGCCGCGGAAGATAAAATGCTGGCCGCAGTGGCGAACGCGACAACGCTCGACAATTTCGTTGCGGGCTATGTCGATGCCTATGCGGAACTCCTCAAGCAGCACGCCCCGCTGCTCCGCCTGACGATGCAGCGCGCGGCAAGCGATCCGTCGGTATCGCTGCCGGGAAAACAGGCAGCGCTCAGGTTTGCCGATCTTTCGACCGCCGCAATGATGGCCTATTCGGACGAGATGGGCGAGCGCGACAAGGGACTGAAGGCCAATTCTGCTTATCATATAATTTTTGCGATGCTTGCCCGCCAACTGAGCCTCGGCTCGACGGGTGAGTCGGTGCATAATTACGAATGGACCCAGTTGAAGCGCGAACTGGGCCGGATGTGTCTGGCCTATCTGAAACACGCCGATTAGCGCCGCAGTGCTAAATTAAAATACATATTTTAATTTTATACCGGTTCGTTATGCTGCACGTCTTAGGAGAGCGGCAGCATGGTACAGCCTGCGTCAATCGAGCGTCTGAGCTGGCCGCAGCGGCTAGCATGGATGGTATGCGCCATGCCCGAACTGCTCAAATCCTTCGCCTGGGATTTCTTCGTCCTGTTCTATTACGCTCAGGTCGTCGGCTTGAACGGCTTCCTGATCGGGCTTGCGGTCGCGGTCATCATCGTGTTCGACGCCTTGGTCGATCCGTGGATCGGGGCGCTGTCGGACCGGATGACCGGCGCACGTTTCGGACGTCGGCATACGCTGATGTTCGCCGCGATCCTGCCGTTCATGATCGGCATCACCGGTGTTTTTGCGCCACCACAGGGTATGAGCCAGATGGCGATCCTAGCCTGGCTGCTCGGGTTCGGACTGCTCGCACGATGTGGAATCTCGTTCTGGACGGTCCCGGCCTATGCGCTGGGCGGCGAGCTTTCGACCGATGCCGACGAACGTCGCCTGATCGCGGTGCTGCGAAATCTCGGCAACCAGATCGTGATCCTTTCGGTACCGGTGGTGGCCTTCGCCGTCTTCTTTGCACCCTCGCCCGCCTTTCCGCGCGCGCAGCTCGATCCGGCGCCCTATCCCGGCTTCGGCCTGTTCGTGGCGTTGCTCGGCGGTATGCTGATGCTGACAGGCGCGCTCGGCACCTATCGCAAGGCCCGCGCGCTGGAGGCGGCCGCCCCCGCCCTTCAAGCTGGCAGCGAAGGCGGCTTCGCGGTGCTGTTCTCGCGCTTCTGGCGGGCGTTCCGGATTACGCCGAACATCGGCCGACTACTGATGGTCGCGTTTCTGGTGCTGTTCGTGAACTCGGTCATCAACCAGCTAACGCTGCATCTCGCCACCTATTTCTGGCAGCTTGACCATCAATGGACGCCGCGCATCCAGATCGGCGCAACCATTGGGTCGATCCTCGCGATGGCGATGGCCCCCGCCTTCACGCGCGCGCTGGGCAGCAAGCGCGCGATGCAACTGGGCTTGAGCGCATTCTTCATCGCCCAGGCCAGCGCCATCGTGCTGCCGCTTGCCGGGCTGGCACCCGCAGCGGGCCCGTCGGCTATCGGCATGTTGATCGTCGCGCTGCGCTTTCTGGGCGGACTGGCGTACGGCCTCTATGTCGTGCCGTTCTGCATCGTCACCTATGACATCGGCGACGAACATGAGGCGAATACCGGCGAACCGGCGCAGGGGCTGGTCGCCAGCTTCATGTTCGTCGGGCTGCAGCTTGGCAGTGGCGCGGTCGCGCTGCTCGCGGGATCGTTTCTCGGCTTTATCGCCTTTCCCGCAGGCCTGCCCCTAGCGCAGATGCCCCTCGAAAAGGTGCAGGCGCTCGCGTTGTTCATCCTCGTGCTGATCGTGGCTGCGGGTGGCATTATGGCTTGGCTCGTCGGCACCTTCCGCCCCCGGTCGCAAGGTGGCGCTTCGCGCGCCACTTGACAGAGCGACTCGCCACATATAAAACCAGCATTCTAATTACAGTTAGCTGGCATATCGGCGACTCTCGGGGAGGATAAAGCGATGAAAACGACTATCGTGCTGCGCGCACTTCTGACCGGCACCTGCGGTCTGGCAATGAGTTCTGTAGCATTTGCGCAGACTGCCGCCGAAGGATCGGTCGATGCGGGCGAAATCGTCGTCACGGCGCAAAACCGCGCGCAGAATGTTAACGACGTGCCGATTGCGATTGACGTTGTCGGCGCTGATCAACTGCAATCGGCCGGCTTTGGCAGCATGGATGATATTGCGGACATCGCGCCGGTAGTTCAGCTCACTCAGGATCAGGGCACGGTGAAGATCACGGTGCGCGGCGTCGGCACCAACTCGAACGACGAGGCACAGGATGCCTCGGTTGTTGTGAATATCGATGGCGAGTATCTCAATCGGCCAAATGCCTTGGGTGTCGCGCTGTTCGATATTGAACGAGTCGAAGTGCTGCGCGGGCCGCAAGGCACACTCTATGGCCGCAACTCGACCGGCGGCGCGATTAATTTCATCACGCGAAAAGCAGGCAATGATTTCGGCGTCAACGCCACGGCCAGCTATGGCAATTACGATGCCATTCGCGTTGATGGTGGTGTCGATTTACCGCTGGCTGGGATTGGCGGCGTTCGCGTCGCTGGCTTCTATGAAAAGCGTGACGGCTATGTAAGCCATCCCGCGTTCACGGGCTTTGGGCCGTTTCCGTCCTATGCCGCTGGCCGTTCAGACGACAATGACGCGAAGGGCGGTCGTGTCTCGTGGCGCTTTGAGCAGGGCGATCAACTGACAATTAACATCGCCGGAGAATATGCCGAGCGCAATTTCACCCCGCAGGTCTTCGCGTCTGCTGACCTCAATTCAGGCGGCAGAGGGCCGACGGGTCCGGGCTGCAACGCGAATGGCTTCATCCGGGTTGCTCCGGCCTATGCCCAGACCCTTTGTTCGCCGCAAAGCACAAACTTTCTGTCCTCCGTTGATCGCGCAACATATGCTGCGCCTAACTTCGGCATCGGAAGCGTGAATCAGGACACGTGGGCACTTCGCGGACGGGTTGCTTATGAATTCAGTGATGCCGCAACAGTGACCTACATCGGCGGCTATCGTCGCTTTAACCAAACCAGCTATCTGACGTTGCCGGTTGTTTATCGTTCCTACGGTTTCGAAAACATAACCGGGACACAGAGCCACGAATTGCGGATCAATGGACAGGCCGGTGGCATCACATACCAGCTGGGAGGTTTCTATTTCAAGGAAACGGTGGACTCGGAAAGCGGTTTCTTCCTGCCAATCGGTGCGAATGGCACATTCCTGTCCTATTTTGGGCGCAACATCAGCAGCGATAGCAAATCGGCCTTCGGTCAGGTGGAAATTCCGCTTGGCAACACGCTGACGGCGGTAGGCGGATTGCGCTATACCGACAACAGCCGCAACGCGATATACCGGAATGCCGGTCCTTTCGGGGCAGGACCGCCTGATGCCGCGCTGTTCAACGCCGGTCCGGCGCGTAAAAACTTTGCAACCTTGCGCTACCTGACAACACTTCCGCTCGCCAGTTCGGAAAACAAGCTGACATGGCTGGTTGGTCTCAATTACAAGCCCAATAGCGACACGTTGATCTTCGGCAAGGTTTCGACCGGCTTCAAGGCTGGCGGTTTTGATGCCATCGGCGATTACCTTCCGGAAAATAACACTGCGGTCGAGGCTGGCTGGAAGCAGAGCTTTGGCGGCAGTGGCCAACACCAGTTCAACCTTGGCGCTTTCCATTACGACTATAAGGACCTGCAAGTCTCGGTGTTGCTCAATACAACCACCGGGGGTCAAACCTTCAACGCGGGCAAGGCAAAAATTTGGGGCATCGAGGCATCGGCCGATATCGCGCTGGACGACAACACGACCTTCCACGGCTCGGTCAACTATTTGAACGCGGAATACAAGGACCTGAAGGCTCAGTTTAATGTGTACACGGTTCCCGGAACGGGCGCTGACCTGACGGGAATTGGCGATCTCGATCCCACGACACCGGGCGTGCAATCACCGAACTTTGCCGGCAACGCTCCGCCTTTTTCGCCCCAGTTTGTGATTACCGTCGGGCTTGATCACGTCTTTGATCTCGGCAGTGGAGGCACGGTGACCGCCAAGGCGTTCAGCACTTTCAAGAGCAGCTATTTCGCGAACTTTTACAACCAGCGTGATGCCAAGCAGTCGGCCTACACGCAGACCGATCTCAGCCTTGAATATAAGCCGGAGAGCAAGCGGTTCAGCGTTCAGGCGTTTGTCCGTAACCTCGAAAACACGCGCGCCCTGACCTTCGCCGGATACACCGCAGCAGGGCCGGACGACATCTACAACTGGCAGTTCGGCACGCCGCGCACCTATGGTATCCGCGTCGGCGTCGACTTCTAGTTTTCACAAATAAGGGGGATATTCGGGCGGTTCCGGTGTGCCGGGGCCGCCCGAATTATTTATGACACCAAACGTAACCGCCAACGCCTCGGCACTCACCCCCGCCCGCCGCATGTGGGCCGTCGCCGTGATTGCCTGCGTCATGGTGCTCGAACTGATCGACATGACCGTGCTCAACGTCGCCATTCCGACGCTGCGCGACGATTTCGGTGCCAGCCCGTCGCACGTACAGTGGATGGTGGCGGGCTATACGACCGTGTTCGCGCTGCTGCTGATCACGACCGGCAGGCTGGGCGACATTTTCGGCTATAAGCGCATGTTGATGCTCGGCATGGCGGGCTTCACGCTGTCGTCACTGTTGTGCGGCATAGCGCCCACGCCCGACACGCTGGTCGCCGCGCGCTTGCTTCAGGGTTTGACTGGCGCACTCATGGTGCCGCAGGGCACATCGCTGATCCAAGTGATGTTCGCGCCGCATGAGCGGATGAAGCCGCTCGCGGTCTATGGCCTGCTCGGCGGTCTGGCGACGATGCTGGGGCCGGTCATCGGTGGGGTCATTATCGGCGCGGACTGGTTCGGCCTTGGCTGGCGGCCGATCTTCCTCGTCAATTTGCCGATCGGGCTGGCCGCGCTGGTCGCCGGCTGGCTCGTGCTGCCGGAGGGGCGGTCCCCGTCTGCGCCGAAGCTCGACTGGACCGGCACCCTGCTCTCGATGGCCGCGCTGTTCGCGCTGCTCTTTCCGCTCATTCAGGGCAATCGTTCGGGCTGGCCTTTCTGGAGCGTTGCAATGCTGGCGGGGGCCATGCCACTCGGCTGGCTGCTGGTCCGGCATACCATCGGACGCGCGAAAACTGACCGCCCGACACTGATCGAGCCAGCCATCTTGAAGGTGCATCCGTTTCGTGTCGGTCTGTCGGTGACGATCCTTTTCCAGATCGCCAGTACCGGGTTCATCTTCATCCTGCCGGTCGCACTGCAATCGGGGCTGGGCCTGAGCGCGACCGATTCGGGGCTGGCGCATCTGCCAATGGCACTCGCCGTGGCATTGGGCATCGGCCTGTTGTCGCGGCGCTTGCTGCCGCGTCTGGGCACGCGGATGATGACAATCGGCAGCTTCATCATGATTGCCGGGATCGCACTGGTCGGGCTGGTCGTGCAGGCGGGAGTGGCCGGTCCAGAGGCATTATTCGGGCCGATGTTCGTCACCGGCTTCGGCATGGGGCTGGTCGTCGGGCCGCTGCCGCCGTGCACGCTGTCCGATGTCGATGTGGCGCATGCGGGGGCGGGGTCGGGCCTGCTCAAGACCGTGCAACAACTTGGCGCGGCGCTGGGCGTTGCACTGATCGGCAATCTGTCCTTTTCGCTTGGCGGGAGCGGCATGGGGGCGGCAATCATCGACGCCTATCTCCAGACACTGGTCGCGATTGCGGCCTTGCTGTTCGCGGCGGGTTTGCTGGCGCTTCGCTTTCCCGGCAATTTGCGGCTGCTGGCACCTCAGCCTTCGGTTGCAACCGCAGCGCCGTAAAAGCGAACCGTGCCGCCGCCATTGCCCGACACCATGATGCAGAGTTGCACCCCGAAGCGCGTGGCCAGCCCGCCTGCCAACGGCAGGTCTGACAGGATACGGTTCATCGGCGGATAGCGGTCGCGCCACAGCTCGGGCGGCTCGAACGCCACGGCCTCGCCCGGTAATTCAGCCAGTCGCTCGGTCAGCGGCAGCCGTTCGGACCCGCCATGATGCGCGACAGCCCAGCCGATCCGCGCTGCGCCTTCGGTTTCCCATAACATCCGAAAGCCGACTACCCGCGCCCCCGCCGCGACCTGGAACGGCCAGTGAAACCAAATTTCCCGATCTGGCCGGATGGCAAAACTCGACGAAAAGCCACGATGATAACCGCGCCCCCCGGTCCAGAGTTCGCCGTCCACCGGTTCGAGCCAATCGGGTCCGGCCTGCTGCGGCACGACCGCCGCCGGGGCCAGCCAATGTTCGGTCACGCCCATGACGGCTCGTTCTCCGGCTTCCACTTGATACTGCATCCAGCACTCGGGCGCTGGTCGGGCGGCGGCACATCGCCTGCCAGCAGGGCGTCCACGGCCTGCTGCAAATCCTCGCCGGTGACGGGCAGGTCATGACGCAGCGGGGGCAGTCCCGGCACGGGTGGCCGGTCGATCCGGGGGCGGCTGGGATCATACTGACCCGCATAGAACAGCTTCAAATCGCCGTCGAACAGGAAGAAGTCGGGCGTGCAAATCGCCTCATAGGCGAGCGCGACGCGTTGGTCGGCGTCGTGGAGGTAGCGAAAGCTCAAGCGTCGATCCCGAGCGAAAGCGGGCATGAACTCCACGCCGTCCTCGGGAAACTCCGCCGTATCGTTCGAGCTGATCGCCACGACGCCCAGCCCGCGCGCCTGCCAGTCGCGGGCGCTGGCGGCAAAATGATCGATCAGGTGCAGGACGAACGGGCAATGGTTGCAGATGAATGCCACCACCAGACCCCGCGCGCCCCGCACGTCGGCAAGGCGACGCAACGAACCGTCCGTGTCGGGCAAAACAAAGTCGGGTGCCTTGGTCCCCTGTGCGAGCATTCGCGACATCCGCAGCATCGTGCACCTCCTCCGGCCCGTTGACTTCGATCTCGAATCGTTCATATAAGAATATAAATTCTAATTCAAGGAATGCGAGAGGTATGGCTGGAATCGACAAGCGCGCGTTCCTGACAGGGACAATGAGTGTTGCCGCATCCGCGTTCCTGTGGGGCTGCGTCGGCAAAGGCGATCCTGCCGGCCTTTCGGACGCGCAAGCCAAATTGCTCGGCCGAATTGCTGACCTTGTCATTCCGCGTACCGATACGCCCGGAGCCGTCGATGTCGGCGTGCCCGCCTTTGTCGCGCTGGCGCTCGCGCACGGCCTGGGCGGCACATCGGATCCGAAAGCACCCGGTGCGCCGCCGCACAATGATTATGGTGCCTGGCTCGAAGCAACGCTGGGGGCAAATCCGGCTGCGACGCTGCCCGCGCTCGACGCGGCCGCCTATGCGAAGGACGCCCCGCCCTCGCCCTGGAAAGCGATCAAAGGCCTGATCCTGACCGGCTATTTCACGAGCGAGGCGGGCGCGACCAAAGCGCTGCGCTACGAACTCGTGCCGGGGCGCTTCGACCCCGATATCCCGCTCGCCCTTGGTACCAAAAGCTGGGCGAGCGACTGGACAGCGGTGGATTTCGGATGAGCGATTTCGATGCGATCGTCGTGGGGTCGGGCATCACCGGCGGCTGGTCCGCCAAGGAGCTGTGCGAGGCCGGACTGAAAGTGCTCTTGATCGAGCGCGGCCGGATGATCGAGCACCAGGCGGGCTATACCAATGAGACGAAAAACCCATGGGAGATGCCTTATCGCGGCATCGGGGATGCCGCGCTCTTCGCCCGCGAATACGCCGTGCAGTCGAAAAACCGGCACTTTTCCGAATTCACGCAGGATCATTTCGTCAACGACACCGAAAGCCCTTACAGCACCGCCGACGGCACCGATTTCAACTGGTTCCGCAGCTATCAGCTCGGTGGCCGGTCGCTGACCTGGGGGCGGCAATCCTACCGCTGGTCGGATTACGACTTCGGCGCGAACAAGGCCGATGGCAACGGTACCGATTGGCCGATCCGCTACGCCGATATTGCGCCGTGGTACGACAAGGTCGAATCGTTCATCGGTGTGTCGGGCGCGAAGGAAGGGCTGGCATCGCTCCCCGACGGCGTGTTCCAGCCAGCGATGGCGCTCAATGTCGTCGAACAGCACGCGCGTGAGAAGATTGCAGCGAGGTGGCCTGATCGCCGCCTGACGATTGGCCGCACTGCCAATCTGACCGAGGAAAAGGAGGGCCGCGGCCTCTGCCAGAACCGCTCGATCTGCGCGCGCGGCTGTTCCTATGGGGCCTATTTCAGCACGCAAAGTTCGACGCTCCCTGCGGCGCAGAAGACCGGAAACTTGACGCTGATTACCGACAGCATTGTCGAGGCGGTTGATGTCGATCCCAAAACCCGGCGCGCCACGGGCGTCCGCGTTATCGATACCAAGACAGGCAAGCGGACAACCCATGCCGCAAAGATGGTTTTCCTGAACGCGGGGTCATTCAACAGCGTCCACCTGATGCTGCGGTCGAAGTCGGAGATCTTTCCCAACGGGCTTGCGAATTCCAGCGGCGTGCTCGGCACGCACGTCATGGATCATGCGTCGACGCTTTCGGTCGCCGCGGTGATCCCCGGTTTCGAAGACCGCACGACATTCGGCAACCGCCCGACCGGGATCGTCATTCCGCGCTTTCGCAATCTCGACAAGAAGGATGGCGATTTCCTGCGCGGCTATTCCTATCAGGGCGGCGCGCTGCAAAGTGGCTGGACGGCGGCGAAGCGCGAGGCCGGTCTCGGTGCCGACTATAAGGCGCGCGCAACGCAAGTGGGCCCGTGGCGAATGGTGCTCGTCGGTTTTGCCGAGAGCCTGCCACGCGCGTCGAACCGGCTGACGCTCGACCCGGCGAAGACCGACAGGCACGGCATGCCGCTGCTCAATATTGCCTTCGCACATGGCGAGAACGAGGCGAGCGCCCTCGCCGATGCCAAGGCCGAGGGCGCGAAGATGATGGAGGCCATCGGCGGCAAGGTCCTAATGGGCTTTGACAGGGCCGGCGCAGGCGGCAGCGCAATCCACGAAATGGGGGGCGCGCGCATGGGCCATGATCCGGCGACATCGGTCCTCGACCGGTTCAGCCGCGCGCATGACGTGCCCAACCTGTTCGTCACCGACGGCGCGCAGATGGCGAGTTCGGCCTGCCAGAACCCGTCGCTGACCTACATGGCCTTGACCGCCCGCGCCTGCGATCATGCGGTCGGATTGCTGAAGGCGGGAAAACTGTAAGGGAGACACAGCCGTGAGCGACAATGTTTACAAGATCATCGAAGTCGTCGGCACGTCGAAAACCGGCGTCGGCGAGGCGGTCCAGAACGCCGTCACCCGCGCCGCCAAGACGATGAAGAACATCGGCTGGTTCGAGACGGGGCCGATCCGCGGCAGCGTTGCCGATGGCAAGATTACCGAATTTCAGGTCGAGGTGCGGATCGGTTTCCGGCTCGAAGACTGATCTGCCCCCTCCGAAGGAACGCACGATATGAAGCTTTCGCCCTGCATCGAATGGCAGTTTGCCGACGAGCATCCCGAGATGGCGGACCGCGTCCGTGCCGCGAAATCGGCGGGATATGAGCTCGCCGAGTTCCATCTGTGGCGCGACAAGGATGTCGATGCAGTGGCGGCAGCGCTCGACGAAACGGGGGTAAAGCTCACCGGCATTTGCGTCGATCCGCGCCGCAGCATTGTCGATCCCGCGCAGCATGGCGAATTTCTGCAGGCGGTGAGCGAAAGCCTGGTCGCCGCAAAGAAGCTCGGCTCGCCGCCGATGATCGTTGCGTCGGGCTTCACCCGCGAAGGCGTTAGCGCGCAGGAGCATTTCGATACGGCCGTTGTCGCGCTCAAACAGGCAGCGGCCCTCGCCGAAGAAGCGGGTGTCACGCTCGTGATCGAACCGCTCAACGACCGCGTCGAACATCCCGGCATGTATCTGGTCAGCACCACGCTCGGCCTCGACCTGATCGAGGCGGTGAACAGTCCAAATCTGCGACTGCTCTACGATGTCTATCATTCCGCCACGATGGGCGAGGATATGGAAGCGGTGCTCGCCGGCCGCACGCATCTCGTCCACCATGTCCAGGTTGCTGATATGCCGGGCCGCAACGAGCCCGGGACGGCAACGCTCGACTGGCCCGCCACCATCGCAACGCTGCGGCGGCTCGGCTATCAGGGCGCAATCGGCCTCGAATACCGCCCGACGATGGCAACGCTCGAATCGCTGACCGCAACACGCGGGGTGCTCGGCTTGTGAGCGCCGAACGGCTCCCGCTGCGCGAGCGGCTCAGCTATGGCTTCGGCGATTTCGGCTATAGCCTGCCGTACAATATGGCGAGCGCGTTCCTGCTATATTATTATGTCGATGTCATTCGTCTGCCCGCTGCCGCAGTCGGAACGATATTCCTTATCGCGCGATTGATGGATGCGGTCATCGACATTCTCGTTGGCATCGCCGTCGATAAGACGCGCAGCCGTTGGGGACGAACGCGTCCCTATTTCCTGTTCACAGCGGTCCCCTATGCCGGGGTCTTTGTCGCGACATTCGCGATGCCCGATTGGGGGCAGAGCGCTCAGCTGGCCTATGCGTTCGTCACGTTCAAACTGCTCGGTATCCTGATGTCGTTGGGCTCGATTCCCTACACTGCACTGATGCCGATGATGACGGTCGATACCGGCCAGCGGCTAAAGCTGTCGGGGATGCGCTCGATAGGCACATCGGTGTCGGTCATCCTCGGAACAGCCGCGACGATGCCGCTCGTCGGGGTACTCGGCGCGGGGGATGAGCGGCGCGGGTTCCTGCTCGTCGCCCTGCTATTTGCCGGGCTTTCGATTGCTGCACTCGGCGCGCTTTTCTGGAGCTGTCGCGAGCGACAGGCGGACGATGCGAAGGCCGGCTTCGCGGTCGTGCCAGCGATCCGCGACATGTTCCGCAACCGCGCCTGGTGGGTCTGTTTCCTGTTCTGCCTGCTCTATTTCGTCCGCTTCGGCGCAATGATTTCGCTGACCGCATTCTTCGCAATTCACGTCCTGCGCGCGCCGTGGATGATCGGCGTCATGCTCCCGGCAATTTCTGGAATGTTGCTGCTGTCGGCGTTCGTCGCGCCGCCCATTCTGGCACGGACGGGCATCCGCCGGGGGTGCCTCGGCGCGCTGCTGCTGTCGATCGCGCTGTTCGCGGTGCTGCCGCTGACCGAGGGCGCGCCATCGCTGTTCCTCACGGTCTATATCGCTGCCTCGCTCGCGACTTCGGTCACGATCACCGGCATCTTTACGATGGCGGCGGAATCGGTCGACTGGCATGAACGCAAATTCGCGACCCGCAACGAAGGGCTGCTGTCGTCGGGGATAAGCCTTGCGACCAAGATCGGCATGGCGGCGGGTACGGCTGGCATCGCGTTTGCGCTCGCAGCGGCGGGATTCGCGCCCGACGCCGTAACAGAAACCGCGCGCACGACGATCCGCTGGTCGTACTATGGTTCGGCGGTGGTCCTGCTCGGCCTTCAGGCGCTCGTCATCCTGTTCTGGCCGACGGACAGCCGAAAGGACCCCATATGAAACGCATTTGTGCAGGTTTCGCTCTGATTTTGCTGCCGTCGATCACGGTCGCACAACTCGTCGTGCAACCCGGCCTCCGGCCGCCAAAGGTGGGTATCGTCGCCGATCCTTGCGCCGAACTTCCCACCGACGGTCCGCCGCGAGCCTATATGAACTGGCTGCTATCGGCTGATCCGGCAGCAGTTCCGCCCGTGCGTAGCACAGATGACATTGCCGCTGCCAATGCGGCAGGTGATGCGCGCTTGCGCTACGACTGGGCGAACATCTGTCGCTACAGGACCCTCAATGCGGCGTTGACGACCGATCCCGCGCGTGTGGTATTCATTGGCAATTCGATCACCGAATTCTGGGCCATCGCGGACCCCGCCATGTTCGCCACACACAATGTCAATCGCGGCATCAGCGGCCAGGTCACGGCGCAATCACTGGCGCGATTCATGGCCGATGTCGTCGCGCTGAAACCACGCGTGGTACATATCTGGACAGGTACAAACGACATCGCTGGCAACGGCGGTCCTACCACCCTGACGGCAATCGAGGACAACATCCGCGCTATGGTCGCCATTGCCAAGGCGAACAGGATCGCGATCATTATCGGTTCGATCACGCCGGCACACGATTTCGGCTGGCGTCCCGGCCTCGATCCCGCCCCGAAAATTGCTGCGCTCAATGCGCGGTTCAAAAGTTTCGCAGCGGCAAACGGCGTCACCTACGCGGATTATTTCGCTGTGCTCAATGACGGTGCGGGGGGGCTACAGACCCGCTACAGCCGCGATGGCGTCCATCCGAACCGGCTGGGCTTTGAAGCGCTCCGCCCCGTCGCCGAACAGGCGATCCAACGGGCGCGACTAGCTCGACAAAAGGCGTCTGGGCAATGAACCGTCGCACACTGCTCGCACTCTCAGTTGCAGCGATGCTTGCGCCAACCCGTGTTGCCTTTGCCGCCGGTCAGATGACCAAGCCAAAGCGCATTCCGCAATCTATCGATGCCCGTGTAATCGTCGATAATGATTTTGCAGGTGACCCGGATGGGCTGTTTGCCCTTGCGCATCAGCTGCTTTCGCCGAAGTCGGTCACGAAGCTGATCACGGTTTCCCAGCTTGATCCAAAATTTGTCATTCCCGGCGTAGCACCCGCGACGTCGGTGGCGCGCGGCATAGCGACGACGCAGGAACTGATCCGCCGCCTGAAACCCGTTTATTCCCTGACGATTGCGGGCGGTCAGGAAAACGCCGCAGACCGCGCGCCATCAGATGCTGCCAAGGCGATCGTAGCCGAAGCTATGCGAGACAATCCATTGCCGCTATGGTTTTGCTGTGGCGGGCCGCTCACCAATTTGGCCGCCGCGCTTCGGCTCGAACCCAAAATCGCGAGCCGGATGAAGCTGATCTGGATCGGTGGCGAGCCATACCCACTTGGTGGCTGGGAATATAATCTCAGCGCTGACCCCGACGCAGCGCGTGAGGTCATCGAAAGATCGGCAGTTCCCATCTGGCAGATCACCCGCAAGGGATACCGGATGATGTCGCTTTCGATTGCCGAATTTGAAACCGACTTCAGGCCAATCTCGCCCTTCACCGAATGGCTGTATCAGCGGTTTACGGATGTACCGGATTTCGTCAAACTGCCCGGTGTCTGGCCAATGGGCGATACACCTTTGGTCACGCTAAGCTCGATCACGCCGGAAAGCAGCCCGTCCGTCACCGTGACCGCAAGGCGCATATTGCCAGACCTGAAATATGGCGCGGAAATTCCGGGGCGGACGATTGAAGTGTCTGACCTGCCCGATGTGCGCCTCGCCTTTGCCGATTTCAGGGCGCGCTTGATCCAGCATTCTCGTGAGGCTCACCCCTGCAAGGCTAGCGCACTCGGCATACCTACCTGGCCCAATGTGCGCCTGATCCATTCAGGCAGACGCGCTGCGTAGGCGCCTTAACTGTCGTTCCAGCAAGAATGACCGCGCTGTCTAGTCGCGTGTGAATTTATCAGTTGCGTGAATGGCAACAATGTTGTGGTGAGCCGAATAGGGGTCTGCGGTCTTCTCCATGTGCAAAGCGGCCGTTGCTTTGATTAGGGGCATCTGAACTTGCTCGGCTAAAGCTACCGGTCCTTGGGGCGCAGAAGTCGGATGCGGACCATACCGATCCGGTCTAGCGGCAGGATGTTCAGACGTTCATCTCCGTTGAGCACCCGACCCCGGCGCCAGACCGAATTGACGAACTGCCCCTCCTCGACGCGGTCGACTTCGGCAAGCCGAGCGCCGACCGCGAAATCTGCCGTGAATCCCTTGCCGACCAGCAGGAAGCTGTCGTTGCCTTCGTCGATGATCAGCCCGAATGCACGACCGTCACCCGGCGCGGGGCGGCTGGAGGGGCCCTCGGTCTCGCTGGGCAGAGGCCCCGGCTCGGGCGGTGCTTGCAGGCCGACGTCGAGCAGCATCTGTTTGAGCAGCGCTTGGGTCTGCTGCACGCTGATTGTGTATCCACCCAGACGAATTTCAGTCGGCGTGCTGTCTTCGAGAAGAACGCCGGCGATCCGTCCTTCAGCCTGAGCTTTGGTGATGGTGTCTGCGGCGGGGTTGAGCAGGGCAAACGCTTGGGCGAGCTGCCCATCTACCCGACCGTCCTCGATGCCGAAGACCGAGAAACCAAGAGCACGGTGAGCCCCGAGCGCCCAGAACATGTCGCCAGTGCGGAACTGTGCTTCAGGGACGAAGATGGGATTCTCCGCATGAGCGTAGTCGGCGAGTGCCGTCTTGGCATTTGGCACGTAGATGTCGGGCGCGAGCAGCGCGAGCGACGGGGCCCGGCCTGCCAGATATCGAGCACGCGCTTGGCGGGGCCGCCGCTAGGATATTGCCCTGCATTCGGCATGCCTTCTTGTGGACCCAGCCACGCATTGGCGTACATCGGAAGCGCGAGCGCCTTCCTGCCCGCTGCGGCAAGTGCTTCTGTGTAGCGGGCAAAGTGCCACGCCATGAAGATTTCGTCGGCTTGCCAATCGGTACCGAAGACCTCAGCCCATTTGCCCGCCATGCGTCGCCCTTGGCGGCTCCATACCGCCGACAACTCCGGCTTCAGACGCGTCGCATGATCCCTAATGTAGCGTAGGAGTGCAGCCGGTACAGGCTGGTTCCACGCTTGCTCCGCCAGCGGAGAGCGATCACGGCTGTCACGTAGCAAGCCGACTTCGTTGTTCACCTGAACCATGATCACGCGGTGGTCTGTATCGACCTTGGCAAGGCGCTGCATGAGCGCAACGAAGGCGGCACGATCCGCATTCATCAAAGCAGGGGTGAAGACCGACAGCACCGGCCGTGGCATCGCGCCCTTATAGGTAAAAACTTCCTTGAGCTCCGCTTGCACGAGCGCTCGGGGAAAGCGGGCGGCATCTCGGCGAACCCAGCTCGGCGCATAGGTCGATCCGGCATTCTTGAAAGCGCCGAACCAGATCAGGACGAGGCGCATGTCGCGTTGACGCGCCTGTTCGATCTGAGCATCGAGGGTCGCATAGTCGAACTTGCCCTCTTCGGGCTCAAGGTCCTCCCAGGTCACGGTGCTGACCACCGTCCGTACGTGCATCTTCTGAAGCTTGTCCCAGACCGGCTCCATATAGGCAGTGCTCGACGTGCTCGAGTTATGGAGTTCACCTCCGATCGCGAGATATGGTTTTCCGTCAACCAGCAGCTGTCGGTCTCTAATAACAGGCAGGGTACCCGCCCATGCGGCAGTGGCCCCCAATGATGCGGCGAGCAGTACAAGCATTACCCGTATCACATTGCTCACAGTCAATTCTCCAGCCGCAGCGCAGGACAATTATTATAATGCTTGTTTTAAATAGACAATCGGCTTTGCGCGATTGACAGGGCACGCCTGAATCGAAAAGCGGACGTTTAGCTTTTGGGATCGGCACAGTAGTGTCGGAACGACCACAAGTGGGTCGCAATTCGTCGTTACCAACCTACCACGTCATCGCATCAGTCCGAACCACACGCTCCCGTCAGTTCGGCTGAAATCAGCACTCAATATTCGAACGTCTCGCTCATCGTCTGGTACGGTTCCGGCGGCTGGGCATCCAGAGTCTGCGAACCATCCGTCCGGTAAGGATTGTTCCGCACCGTCACCGGACCGTCGGGCTTTGGCATCATCACTGGTTTGCCATCCTCACCAAAATACATCAGGTCGTCGCTGAACGGGTTGTTCTGCGATTTCGATGCGAAGGGAATCCAGCCCATGCCGTGCGGTGACCGGGCGACCTCGAAGCAATGGAAGTGCCAGATCTTCCACACGCCATCCTGCTTGATGAAATCGACTCCGTATTTGACCAGCACTTCGTGCATCCACACGCGCTTGCCATCGACCAGCACGTCCTTTTCGAACATGAAGTCGGGTGCCTGCTTTGCGGCCTCAAGATCGGTAAGTCCCGATTCCACGCCGCCCATCACCCACATGCCTTTCGCCGTCTTGCCGTCAGCGGCGACCTCGATCAACGGGCTGGCGACATAGTGAAAGGTCAGCTTGCCCTTCGGCGCAGGCCGCTGGGCATGATAGGCCATGATATTGTCCCAGTTGGTGTAAACGCCATTGTTCGAATATTGCGCGCGGACGCCGGGCGTGCCCTTCTTCGCCCAGAGCGGAATAATCTGCGGGTCCATGAAAGCGTTGTGCTGATACATGTAGCGCGAGAAGAGATTTTCGACTTCGCCCCGATCAGCCGCCCACTGCGCTTTCGCGGAGAGGGTGGCGAGCTGCTTTTCAAGCTCGGCCACGCGGGGGTCAGGCTTTGCGAGTGCCGGGGCAGTAAGTGCAAGTGCGGCCACCGAGGCGGCCATAATAGCAAATTTCCGTTTCATATCTTCTCTCCTTGCTTCAATCCGAGCCCTGTTTTTTGATCCGCGCAATCGCATCGGCATCGAGCGACCGGATCATCACGTTCCGGAAGCTGATTTCGGCCCATTCGAGTTCGAGCGCGATGCGGCCCTTGGTCATCGGGACGAGCGCGCCCGAGGCATCGCGCTTGCGCATCTTGAACAATGTGTTGACGATCCGGCCATTCACCAGATGGGCGGCCTGATCGCCAAAGGCGATGAGATCGAGCGTGTTCCAGCCCTCCAGCCGTTCATAATGGCCCGATTGGCGGTGCCATTGCCGCGCATAGGGACCGGCCCTGACCGGCTCCTGATAGGTGGAAGGAAATGCCTCGATCCAGTTCGGCCAGAGCGGCGTTCCGCCGAGCAGCGGCCCCTGTAGCGCAAGGCTGTTCACCACAACCGCATCGCCGACATCGCCCTCCTGCACCTGAAACTCGACGCAATCGGGGAAGAGGCGGTCACGCTCTGGTCCCATGTGATAAAGCACCCCGCTGTTGCGCCGCTGGATCGCGCGCGGAGCCCAGCGCCGCGTTCCCCAGGCATAATCGACGCGAAGGTGGTAATTCTCCCACTCGCCCACCGTTGCGATATGGCCCGGAGGCGCATCGTCACGGGTGAAGGCGGGAGAGAGAAAGCGCAGCTCGCCATTTTTTATGACAACGGCCTTGTGGATATCCGTGTCGCCTATTCCCTCCTGATAGAAGGTCCAGCCGTCGAACGATTTGCCATCGAACAGCGGCTTCCAGTCCGCGCGTGGCCCTTCCTTGGCCAGCAAGTGCAGCGGCAGAGCTGTCCCGGCGGTGAGCGCAGCAGCGCTTTTCAAAAGGGCACGTCGGTTCATAGTCGTTCCTCCCGGCCCCTATCGGTGCGCGTTTTCCAGACGCAGGCGGCAAAGAGCGTCGCCGCCATCACCATCCATTGGCCATTGGCGGGAAGCGAATGGGTTTCGCCGTAATTGATGTGGATGCTGCCCGCGACGATCTGGCTGACGAACACATAGACCGCGCCCCATTTTGCAGCAGCCCGCCAGCGCGGGATAATCCCGGCGACCAGCGCGAACCCGCACAGCATCTCGGTCACGCCAGCAAACCGCCCCAGCCATTCGGGCAGATGGACGGTATAGGCGCCATGCTTTGCCAGTTCGGAAAGCGGCGAGAACAGCTTGTGAAAGCCGACAAAGGTGAAGAACGCCGCGAGCGGCAACGCGAGCAGGGCGCACAATACGGTTCTTGTCACCGATCCCCTTTCTCTCTCTGCAGGAACTAGAACAAATATATTAATTCATATCATGTCAAGCCTCATGATTCCCGCTTGACACCGCCGCAGAGTTATAGGAATATCTATTCCAATTAGAGCTTCGGCTCCAGGGAGTGTTCGCGCGACGCGGCCTTTCCCGTTCCTGATAACCGTTGAACCAACAACGAAGGAGAGGTGAATCGTGACCAGTCAGATCAAGCGGGGCGTCAGCCTCTACAGCTTCCAGAACGACACGTTTCAGGGCAAGATGACTCTGGAGGACTGCATCCGGACCTGCGCCGATATGGGCGCGTACGGAATCGAGATCATCGGCGAGCAGACATTCTGGGGCCACCCCGAATATGCGGTCGCCGATGCCGATATCGACAACTGGCATGCCCTGATCGCCAAATACGACTGCGTGCCCGTCAGCCACGACTACATGCTCGACTACAAGCGCTACAAAGGCCGCGAGATGCCACTCGACGAGCAGATCGCGAGCGTGAAGCGCGACATCGATCTCGGCGTCCGGCTCGGCGTGCCCTATATCCGCAGCCTTGTTTCGATTGCCCCCGAGGTGCTGGTCGGCGCCGCCCCCTATGCCGAGGAAAAGGGCATCATGCTGCTAACCGAAGTGCACGCACCGCTGCACTTCGATCATCCCTGGATCGTGCGTCTGGCTGATGCTTTCCAGAAAAGCGGATCGCCCGCGCTCGGTTTCCTGCCCGACATGGGCATGTTCCTCGACAAGTTCCCGCCGGTATGGCGCGCGAAATTCGAGCGGATCGGCGTGCCTGCACACATTGCGGACTATATCGTCAAAGCCTATGAGGACCGTGTTCTCAGCGAATATGTCATTCTCGGGGTACAGGAACGCGGCGGCACCGGCCCCGCCATCGCCATGGCCGAAACGCTGCGCCACAATGCCGCGTTCGAGCCCAGCCGAATGCTCGATTACATGCCGATGATCCGCAACATCCATGGCAAATTTTACGAGATGACCGCCGATTATGTCGAACCCAGCATCCGCTATGACGAGATCGTCGCGGTGCTCACGCAGGGCGGCTATGACGGGTACATCTGTTCCGAATATGAGGGCAACCGCTGGGTTGAGGACGCGATGGAGCCGGAGTCTGTCGAACAGGTCCGCCGCCAGCAGGTCATGCTCGCCAATCTGATCGGTGAGCCGCTGCCCACCGCGCTCGCCGCCTAGAGGAGTCGTTCGACATGATGGACAACAAAATGATCGTCGAGGACAGCCTCGAGAGCAACGACAACGGGTTCGCCTTCTATGGCCGCCTGCCCTATTACCGCGGCCTCGGCCTTTCGATGGTCGAGGACATCGTCGTGACCGCCGACGGCGAACCGGTCGCGCGCGAGGATGTGCGCTTTCATGTGCGCGGCAAGACCTACACGCTCGACCAGATGGAAACCGTCTATGACGACCGCTGGAACTTCGGCGAAAAGGCCAAGATCATCGCGATGAAGCCCGGTGGTCTCGCGCCGGGCACGCACAAGATCGACTTCGCCGTGCGGATGCGGGTGAGTTACCTGCCGTTCGTACCAACGACAAAGGACAGCAAGGAACTGGCGCTCGCGGCCTGATGCGGGCGCTGGCGCTCCTTCTCCTGCCGTTCGTGCTCGGGGCAGCGTCGAAACCCGACAATCGCGCGATCATTACCGAGTTCGCCCGATTGTTCTACACCGAGCGCGACGTGAAGCGCGCCTTCGACACCTATGTTGTGCCCGGTTATATCCAGCATAATCCCGGTCTCGCGGATGGGCGCGAAGCTGCTGTCGCGGCGCTTGCCCCGATGTTTGCCGACCGGGTTAAAACCTTCGAGATCAAGCGCATCCTCGTCGATGGGGATATAGCCGTCATCCATGTTCATGTCCGGCCCACACCCGACTCGCGCGGAGCCGCAGTTTTCGACATGTATCGGTTGAAAGACGGCAAAATCGTCGAGCATTGGGATGTTATCCAGCCGGTGCCGGAAAAGTCGGCAAACCCGCACCCGATGTTCTGACCAGACCAGATTGCGCACTTCACCGGGCTCCAGTGCGAGGCGCGCCGAAGCTCGTGGGAGTGTCGCTTGACAATAGTGCGGGCGGGATCCGCAACCCCGCCGCTCTCTTTCGTCAGAGCTTCCCTTCCTTGAGCAGCTTGGCGGCGTGATCGGCCGCACGCGCGCTGAGCGCCATGTAGGTCAGCGACGGGTTCTGACAGCCGCTGGACGCCATCGCTGCGCCATCGGTGCAGAATAGGTTGGACGCTTCGTGCGCCCGGTTCCAGCCGTTGAACACCGAGGTCATCGGATCACGGCCCATGCGCGCAGTGCCCATCTCGTGAATGCCCAAGCCTGGAACTCCAGCTTCTTTGGCCTGGCTAATCACCACGCCACCCGCCGCCTCGATCATCGCCCTGCCGTCGGCGAGGATCTGCTTGGCCATCTTCGCTTCGTTTGGCCCCTGCCCGCAATCGATGTGAAGAATCGGGATGCCCCACTTGTCCTTCCGGGTGGCGCTTTGCGTCACCCGGTTGTTCGGATCGGGCAGCATTTCCCCGAAACCCGAGATGAAGGTGAGCCACGGCCCAAACTTGCGGCCGCGCTCCTTGATCTGCTGGCCGATGCCCGGCGTCGTCGCGTCGGGCTTGCCGCCGCGACGCATCACCCCGCCCTGGTATCCGTAGCCGCGCACATAACCGTCGGCGTCTTCGGTGACGTTGCGGAATCGCGGGATGTAGATGCCGGTTGGGCGGCGCCCGCGATAATAGCTGTCGGCCGGGTAGGACGGCATGATGCCTGCCGTCGTCAACGCATACATGTGGTCCATAAGGTTGCGCCCAACCTGATCGGACTTGTTGCACAGCCCGCGCGGATTGGCGTCGTTGGCCGAGTTCAGCAGGATATGCGCGGAGGGGATCGCCGAGGCGTTGAGGAAGAACACCTTGGCCTTGTACGTCCGGCCCACCTTGGTGTTGGCGTCGATGACCTTCACCGCCGTGATCCGCCCGGTCTTGGGATCCTGCACGAGGCTGTGGACGATCGTGTCGGTGACGATCGTCAGGTTACCGGTCCGCTCGGCCGCCGGGAGCGCCGCGCTGAGGCTCGAATAGTTCGCGCCGAAGCTGCATCCGCGCTCGCAGATCGAGCGGTTCTGGCAGGTCGTGCGGCCCAGCTCCTCGTGATGCGGCTGGGCGACCGAGAGGTTGGCGTTGCGCCCGATGATCACCTTGCGCCCCGGAAACTTGGCCTCGACCGATGCCTTGAACAGCTTCTCGCCGTCGTTCATCTCGAACGGCGGGATGAACTCGCCGTCGGGCAGTTGCGGCAGGCCTTCCTTCGACCCTGCGACGCCGACGAACTTCTCGACATGGTCGTACCATGGGGCGAGATCGTCATAGCGGATCGGCCAGTCGCAGCCGTTGCCGTCCTTGGCGTTGGCCTCGAAATCCTGCGCCGACAGGCGATAGCTCTGCCGCCCCCACATGATCGAGCGGCCACCGAGGTGATAGCCGCGAATCCAGGTGAATGGCTTACCTTCCGGCGTGGTGTAGGGATGCTCGCTGTCCTTGACCCAGAACTGCTTGGTCGCCGCGTTGACCGCGTAGCACTGGCGCTGGATCGCGTAGTCCGCCGCCAGCTCTTCCTCAGGAATCATATTGTTGTTGGGTAGTTCCCAAGGCTGTTGGGTGTCCATGTAGTCGGCACCGTGCTCGATCTTGCGACCTCGCTCGATCACCAGCACTTTCAGGCCACGCTCGCACAGCTCTTTTGCGGAAATACCGCCGCTCATTCCTGAGCCGATCACGATTGCATCGAACATCGAATCAAACTCCGTTCAGAAGGGGCCAATGCCAAGGTAGGGGCGGGAATCCGCGGTGAGCTTGATCGATGGCTCGAACTTGCCGGGAACATGTTCGTAGATCAGTTCGGTCGTCGTCGCGATTTCGCTGAAGTAGTACAGCGCCAGCACCAGGTCCTTGATTTTGAGATAGCCCTGATCCGCGACATAGTTGGCCGGTGCGAACGGATGGGACTTGGGTGCGCCCGGCGGCGGCGGAACCTTGACCAGCGCCGCCGCATCATGGGGGCGCAACACTTCGTCGCGCTCGGCGGCGCTCAGAGCCGCGAAGCTCTTGCCCTTGGCGGTCCTAGCGGCGACGTCGATCCGGTCGAGCGCCTCGACGATGGCGGTGCGGGTCGCGGGCGAGGCCCAGTTCGTCAGCATCCCGTCGAGCCGCGCCGGCACGCCCGCGGCGAGCGCGCCTGCTGTATCGGTGGTCGGGATGATCGTATCCGAGACCGCCTCCAGCAGCTTGAAGCGGGGCGAGGTGGGGAACGGTTTCGCCTTCGCGGGCGCGGCGAACGCGCTCGCTGGCAGCGCGGTGGCCCCCAGCAGCAGGCCGACACGCTGGATCAGCGCCCGGCGGTCTATGGCGAAATCGGCCATCGCGAAATCGGGTGTCATCGAGTTTCTCCCACGATCAGGTTCATTTCAAGCGGCATCCCAGCACTCCCTGATGTAGCGGTAACCCTCAGTATAGACTTCCTCGGGGCTGGCGAAGAAATCGCGCCACACGCGTGTCGCGGCGGCGAGTTCGGGGAGCGCCTTGCCGAACGCCTCGATCGTCAGCCAGCCCTCGTAGCCGACCCCCTTGAGCGCGGCGATCGTTTCGCGGATTTTCGCATGGCCGCGCCCCGGGGTGCCGCGGTCGTTCTCGCTGATATGAACGTGTTTGACGTGTCCCCTCGCCCAGGCGGCATGGAACGCGGCCACCGGGTGCTTTTCCTCGATGTTGGCATGGAAGGTGTCGTAGAGGATGCCAAAGCCGGGCTCGTTTAGCCGGTCGAGATAGGCGCTCGATTGCTCGCAGGTGTTGAGCAGGTAGCATTCGAAACGGTTGAGCGGTTCGAGCGCGCAGATCAGCCCGGCATCACGCGCCTTCTGCGCCACTGCGCGGTGGACCCCGGCGCAACGTTCCAGTTCCGCGTCCGTTGGCCCGTCGCCCGAGAATACCCCGAGCGGTTGGAACCACGGTCCGACCAGCGCCTGGCTGCCCAAGGCTTCGCAGCAGTCGATCACACGGCTCAGGTGATCGACCCCGCCCTGCCGTGCAACAGCATCTGCCGAGATCGGCGAATGTGCCTCGTCGGGGATCAGCGCGACCGCGGTGCGTTGCAACCCGAGATCGTCGAGCACGCCGCCGAGCCATTTGTAATGCGCGGCGTCCGAAGGGTCGAACACCGGCACTTCGACCCCGTCGAACCCGGTGCCCTTGAGCGCCTGCAAAACGGGGATGTGGTCTTCGGTCACATGCCCGGTCCACAGGAGCAGGTTCATCCCGATTTTCATTCCGAATGCACCTTTTCAGCAGCAGCGGCGGCGAGACGCCCGCGCCGTTCGAACAGCCACACCGCGCCGAATACGAAGAACAGCACGACGGGAATGATTGCGATGGCCTGGAACGATTGCCCGGCGGCGAAGCCAAGCACCTCGCGGTTGGCGGCGGTTCCCGGTTGCAGTGCGTCGAGTGCGGCTTGGCTTCCGGCTTTGGCCAGCTTGGCCTCGTCGTAGATCGCACCCAGCCGGGGCAGAACAAAGCGTATCGCCAGCGCCCCGGCGAACCCGATCAGCCCGATCCCCCACGGCCCGCTGCGCGGGAACCGGCGCGAGACCGCCGCCAGCATTGTCGGCCACATGAAGCACACCCCGAACGCCCAGAACGTTGCCGCGACCAGCGCGGTCGTGGCCGAAGTCGCGGTGCTGAGCAGGTACAAGCCGATGGCGGCGGGGACGGTGCAGAACCACAGCAACCCCATGTCGGAAAAACGGTGATCCAGCGCGCCCGCGAAGTGCCGCATCACAAACATGATCGCCGACACATAGACCAGCACGAGGATGCCCGAGAAGCCGACGGTCTCGGTCAGGGTCACATCGACCCACGCGCCGGGTGCCAGTTCAGCCGACGCGGTAAGGAACATGATGCCGAAGAATATCCAGAAGGTCGGGCGCTTGAACGGCTCGGCCATCATCTCGCCGAAGGTCACCCCTGCCGCACTGCTCTCGGTCTGAGGAAACTCGTGGCGCGCGGCCCAGATCGCAAGCACCACGCCGGGGATAATGGGAAGAGCAATCAGCACCTGCCAGGAGAGGTCGAGCTGCTTGAAGAACAAGACGCTGAGCAGCCCCCCTGCGATAATCCCGGCCGGCCACCAGGCATGTAGCGCGTTGAGCTTGCCGGTCTTGTCGTTCGGATAAAGCGTTGCAGTGACCGGGTTGATCGAGGCTTCGGTCGCGCCCCAGCCGAACCCCCAGATGATCATCGCGACGTTGAGCAGCGGATAGACCGCGCTCCCGGCCTGCGCCGAGAGCAGCACCAGCGCGGGACCGACGATGAAGCAGGCGGCGGCGAACAGTACGACTTTCTTTGCACCAATCCG
Organism: Sphingomonas sp.; assembly: GCA_031362355.1. Lineage (GTDB taxonomy): Bacteria > Pseudomonadota > Alphaproteobacteria > Sphingomonadales > Sphingomonadaceae > Sphingomonas_O. The sequence goes on along the minus strand of JANLSJ010000014.1, from coordinate 86,429 downwards.
GTCGAGCAGCGGGCTAATGAACAACAGGCTCAGCGCGAAGCCGAGGAAGCTGTTGCCAAGCACCACCCCGATCATCTCGCCCGAATGAGCCGCGTCGATCGGATCGAGCAGTGCGGCCTTGATCGCGCCGGCCGAACCCGCGCGGATCGCGTTGGCAAAGGCGGCGATGAACAACGCGAGCACGCCGATCCAGAACAGCGAGCGATGGTTGGCTGGGGGAGTGGCGGGAGTCATGAGGGAAGTCCCAGCGCTTCGCGGATCGCGACCGGGTCGGCATCGCCGCCCGCGAAATCGTCGAACGCCTTGTCGGCCTTGCGGATCAGGTGGCGGGCGATGAACGGCGCGCCTTCGGCGGCACCCTGCTCGGGATGCTTGTAGGCACACTCCCACTCGAGCACCGCCCAGCCGTCGTAGCCGTGATGGGTCAGCTTGGTGAATATCCCGCCAAAATCGATCTGCCCGTCACCCAGCGAACGGAACCGTCCCGGCCGCTCGGCCCACGACGAATAGGAACCATAGACCCCGGCGCGCCCCGATGGCCGGAACTCGGCATCTTTGACGTGGAACGCTTTGATCCGCTCGTGATAGATGTCGATGAATGCCAGATAGTCGAGCTGCTGCAGCACGAAGTGGCTGGGATCGTACAGGATATTGGCGCGCGGATGCTGGTCGACCGCGTCGAGGAACCGCTCGAACGTCACCCCGTCGTGCAGGTCCTCGCCGGGGTGCAGCTCGTAGCAGGCGTTGACGCCCTGCTCGTCGAACACGTCGAGGATCGGCTTCCAGCGGCGTCCGAGTTCGGCAAACCCTTCCTCAACCAGCCCAGCGGGGCGCTGCGGCCACGGATACATCATGTGCCACATCAGCGCGCCCGAGAAGGTCGCGTGGCTGGCGCAGCCGAACCGGCGGCTGGCCCTTGCGGCCAGCTTCATCTGGTCGACCGCCCAAGCGGTGCGTGCCTCGGCGTTGCCGTGGAACTGGCTCGGCGCAAAGCCGTCGAACTGGCGGTCGTAGGCAGGGTGCGTGGCAACCAGCTGGCCCTGCAAGTGGGTCGATAACTCGGTGATCTCGATACCATTGTTCGCGCAGATGCCCTGCACCTCGTCAACATAATCTTGGCTCTCAGCGGCCTTTTCCAGATCGAACAGCCGCGCGTCCCAGGTTGGAATCTGGACCCCTTTGTAACCAAGGTCGGCCATGTACTTCGTGATCGCGTCGAGCGAGTTGAATGGCGCCTCGTCGCCCGCGAACTGGGCGAGAAAGATCGCGGGGCCTTTAATACTCATGTCATGTCCTCCAGATCGACCCACACTGCGCCCGCGCGACTCGAGGCTATGCTCGCGGCGATGAATTTCATCCCCGCCAGCGTATCGTCCATCGTCGCGTAGCCGGGATCGCCAGCGTCCGCCGCTTCTCCGCGAATCTGCTTGCCGAACGCGGCGTAGATGTTGGCGAAGGCTTCGAGATAGCCCTCGGGATGGCCGCCTGGGGTGCGCTGAATAGCCAGAATGTCGCCGCCCAGATAGGCGCGGTTCGCCCCGGCGTGCCATGTCTCGGTCGGCTTGTCACGGCGGCCGACGGTCAGCGTGTTGGGTTCTTCCTGCCGCCAGTGCAGCCCGGCCTCTTCGCAATATACAGAAATGGTGAGGTCGTTGGCATCGCCGACGCATATCTGGCTAGCGGTCAGCGTTCCCTTGCCGCCGCCCGACAGGCGCAGCAGCGCGGCGCCGTCGTCGTCGATCCGCCGTCCGGGCATCATGGTCAGCTCGGCGCACAATGCGACGATACGCTCGCCAGTGATGAACTCGACAAGGTTGGCGGCATGGGTTCCGATGTCGCCGAACGCTCCGGCTTCGCCCGAGCGCGCCGGATCAACCCGCCACTCGGCCTGCTTGTTGTTTTCAAGATCGCTTGCCCGACTGAGCCAGTCCTGGGTGTATTTGACCGCGACCCGGCGGACCTTGCCCAGCTCGCCTGATGCAATCAGCTCGCGGGCCTGCTTGACCATCGGATAGCCGGTGTAGGTGTGGGTCACCGCGATCCGCCGCCCCGTCCGCGCCGCCGCTTCGGCAATGGCGCGGGCATTGGCCAGGGTATCGGCCAACGGCTTGTCGATGATGACATCGAACCCGGCCTCCAGCGCGGCGATCGCCGGGGCGGCATGCATATGGTTGGGGGTGACGATGCTCACCGCCTCGATGCGCTGGTCGGCCGGCAGTGCGGCCTCAGCCGCCAGCATCTCGGCCCACGAACCGTAACCGCGCTCGACCCCGATTTCGACAGCCGAAGCCAGTGCCTTTTCTGGCGTCGAGGAAAACGCTCCCGCCACCAGCCGCCAGTTGCCCGCAATCGCTGACGCCGTGCGGTGCACCCCGCCGATAAACGCGCCATGCCCGCCTCCGATCATGCCATAGCGGATGGGGTTGGCCACGCTCATCGCCTTACACCTTCAGCTTCGACAGGAACGCATAGGACTTCGCCGCCGCATCGATGCGCGACAGAACGAACGGCGGTTCCTGTTCGACGTAGAAGTTGCGCACCCCGGCGCGGTGTGCGGCGGGGAGGATTTTCGCCCAGTCGAGTACGCCCGAGCCGATTTCGGTTGATTTCATCACAATCGCAAAATTGCTCGACGGCTCGGCCAGGTCCTTGACGTGAAGCTGTTTCACCCGCCCGCGATACTGGTGCAGGAACGCGAGCGGATCGAGCCCGGCGGCAGCGACCCAGCCGACATCGACCTCGAAATGGACGAGCGCGGGATCTGTCTCGCCCGCCAGAATCTCCCAGCCGGTGGTCTTGCCCACGGGCGCGAATTCGGTGTTGTGATTGTGATAGCCGACCGCGACGCCCAGCGGCTTGAGCGCCGCCGCCTTTTCGTTGAGCAGCGCTGCGCTGCGCTTCCAGTGATCGGGGCCGATCGCGGCGATGGCGGCAAGGATGTCCTGCCCGAAGCTCTCCATCGTCCTGGGCCGGAATCCATCAGGGAACGGCACGATCGGTACGACCGCGTGCTTCGCGCCGAGCGCGGCCATGCTGTCTGCGAGCTTGGCCGGTTCGTCCGTCAGGGCGAGTTCGCTCGTGCCCATCAGCTTGCTGACGGGCACGTGCAGGCTGCTGATCTTCAGTCCTGCACGGTCCGCTGCAGCGCGCACCATTTTCGGCGTGTGGCCGAAAAGTTGCGGCATCTCGATGTCGCGATAGCCGATCCCCGCGACCCGTGCGAACACGCCTTCGAGATCGGCGCGCGGCTCGTTCCCGAGCGTGTAAATCTGCAGGCCGATGGGAATGCCAAGCCGCGCGAAAAGCCCGCGTTTCGAAGCTGCCGCTGCGGGCACCGTGAGCAATGCGGCGGACGAAGTGAACGCAGCCATGAATCCCCTCCGGTCGAGCACGGTCATGGTGCGGGCATCGGGGCGACGTTGGGTGAGCACCCCTCGCCGTCGAGCTTCAGTGCCCATTTCAACGCACCGGTGATGTGCTGGCGGTATTTCGGCTCGGCATAGGTCGCCGCAGTGTGGCCGAGCGCCGAATAAAGCGTGCGCCCTTTGCCGACGCAGCGCGCCCAGATGATCGGGTGGTCCTTGCCCATGCCGAGCTCGGTGCCGAAGAAGCTGCCGGGCTTGTAGGTGCCCTCATCAAGCGTTGCGAGCACGCTGATGCCCGGCTTGCTACGAGGCGACTTGTCGAACGAATACCACTCGTCGGCGCGGCGCCATTCGGCGGGCACGTCGCGCGTCGCGGGATTGCGGCGATCCTCGATCCGCACCGCTGCCTGCTGGAATTGCGGCGCCATCGGATGGCCGACGAAGGTGGTGCCGATGACCTTGTCCATGTACCAGCCCCAGGCCGCGTGGCTATTGTCGCCCGCTGCATGGATCCCGACATAGCCGCCGCCGTTTTCGAGAAAGCTCTTGAAGGCCTCGCGCTGCTCGGGTGTGAACACGTCGCCGCTCGTGTTGCTGAACACCACTGCATCGAACCGCGCGAGAATAGCGGGGCTGAACGCCGCGCCGTTCTCAGTCTTGTAAATGCCCCAGCCGTTCTCGACCGCGAGGCTGTCGAACAGCGCGTTGGCGGCAGGAATTGCTTCTTTGTGACGGAACGCACTGGTCTTTGAGAACACGAGGATCGCCGGGCGCTTGAGGTTGACCGGGAGCGTCGGTGGCTCGGTTTCGTAAACTTTCACCCCGCCGAGAAACACCCGCTGGACGGTGTCCCAATTGCGCCATAGCCCAAAGGCCAGCACGGCCAGCGCTGCCAGCAGCAGCGCACCCAAAACCTTGAGTATCTTGCGCATCATCCGGGCTCTATCTCATCTTGGCGAGGAAGCTCACCAAGGCGCTGCGTTGCGCCGCATCGGGGACGGTCATTGCCATCTTGGTTCCTGGCACCAGTTTGGACGGAGCAGCAAGGTACTCGTCGAGGTTCCGCTTGGTCCAGACCAACTTTGACGCTTTCATTGCCGCCGAATAGGCAAACGGCATGCCCGCCGCCCTGCGTCCGACCACCCCGACCAGGCTCGGCCCGACCGGCGAACGCTTGGCATCCGACGTGCCGTGGCAGACTTGGCAACGCTGGCGATAGACAACGGCCCCGTCGGGCGCCGCCTCAGCCACCGCGACCGCAGGCAACAGTCCAAGCGCAGCCGCACCGATGATGGCAAAACCCTTCATGTCATCCTCTCGCGTGGTCCGATTTTATATCAAACGGTTCCGTTCATAGACTCGTTGCCGTGAACCTGGGGCAGCAGGTCATTGTTGCACCAGCTCGGCTGCGGCAACAACCTGTGGTAGCGTTAACAACCCAAATCCTTCCAACAGTCAACCGTTGTCTTTCGAACGGCTTACGGGTGCACCGATTTATCGCCACAGCGTCGCAGGGTGAACCGTGCATTCAGTCGTGCACCAGCGGCGGCCCGTCAGAGCCGCGCAACATCCGCGACCGTCGGCCCGCCTCCACTGCGACGCTGGTGACGGCTATCTGGGGGCACTCTCTGCATGGTCCCGGCGCAGTGCTCTCGCAAGGGGAGACTATTGTTGACGCCCCCTTCTAAGTCGATCCACGTTAGTGTTACCGTCGAACTAGGAGATGCCGACAAGTTGATGCATCCACAGGCGGATTGAGACGATGTGGATGAAGCCGAGGTAGCTGTCGGCGGTTTTGTCGTATCGGGTTGCGAGTCGAAGACACGGGCTTTGACCGTGGCGCTTCAACTTTCTCGTAAGAAACCTTCGCCATACGTCAGCGATGGCACAACGCTACCCAAATTTCCGGCGTGCTCAAATCGAGCGTGGACCGTATTACAAGGGCCCGCCGATCGTTCGGCAGCGAAATCGATTCGCACTGCTTTTGCTCATGGCAATCTTGATTGGAATTGTTATCGGCAACTTCGCTTGAGGCTTCTCACTCAACCCTCCAGCCAGTGAATATCCACCGCCAGCTCACAATCGGCAAGTACTCTACCAATGGGAACAGCGCTCCCCGCCCCATCCTCAATCGCGCGTTCCAGAACAGCTTTCTTCTCCGCACCCGAAATCGTGATCAGCATCGCCCGCGCCGCGAGGATCGACGCTTTCGACAATGTCACGCGCGCGACCGGCGCTTCAACCGGCAATGGCTCCGGCATCACGCCCAACGCGCGCCGCTCCTTCGGCCCATTCAAAGCCTCATCCAAGTCCGGCCCCGGGAAAATCGATGCGGTATGCCCGTCCGCGCCCATGCCGAGCCACACCAGATCGGGTGGCCACGGCAGGTCCGCAAGGCGCGCATCCGCCGCTTTTCCGCTCATCTTATAATCCGCCGCCGTTGCCCCCGTCAGCGGGATCACCCGCGCGCCTTTGGGCAGGAACAGTTTCGCGAGCATCGCGACATTTGACAATTCGCTGGTTACATCGACAATGCGGTCGTCGGTCGGGATGATCGTCACATCCTTCCAGTTGCGCTTTTGCTCGGACAGCGCTTTCAGCGCGGCAAAAGGAGTCTTGCCGCCGGGCAGCGCGATCAGCGCGCGGTCATGCCCGTCGAGCGCTGAATCGATGATAAAGCCGACGTCGCCCGCCACGGCCTGCGCCATTTCGTCGGCGTCTTCATAGTCCCACCATTCGGCTTCGATTGTCACGTTGATCTTCCTGTTGTTTAGAGTGTTGGGCCGACCGCCGGTGCGGCTGGCGCGGGTTCGATGTTCGGCGTGTCGGTCAGCGCGGCGGCTTCGATAATGTCGAGCGCGCGGTGTGCTTCGATATAGCGGCGCGCTTTCGCCATCCAGTCGGTTGCCTTTTCACGAGCCGGAAGCCGCGCGATTTCGGCGAGCGCACTTTCGACTTGCCCCCCTTCAAGGCGAAGCTGCGCGCGCTGGACGCGATCATCGGCCGCAGGCGATTCCGTGCCCTGTTTGCGGACGACGATAAGGCTGCCAAGGGTCCGGCGGGTCGAGTCCCACCAGCTTTCATTGGCACCGCCACCAACGAGATCGGGCGCGATAGCGGTGAGCCCTTGATGAAGACCTTCGACGGTGACAGGCGCTTGGGCCCCGGCAATAATGGCAGCAACAGCGCGCGGCTGTGTGGGGCCAAAACGCGCGCGCAATTCACCTTCGATATAGCCCAATGCGACACCCCGGTCGAGCGCACGCCGCGCGGCAAAGGCAATCAGCAACCCTTCGGCACGCGCCGCGTTTCCGGCCGCCGCCGCAGCGCGCAAATCGATCCGCGCCATGCGCCCCTCAAGGTCGGCAATGCGCGCATCGATGGCACTTGTCTGGCCAACCGTGGCCGCGACTGGCGGGGTTTCAGCCGCCATCATACCCGATGGCGGCGCCGCAACAAGCGACCGGCCTGGCGATGTCGTTGCCACCGGCACCGGTTCATTGCCCGCAACAAAGCGCTTCATCGGTTCCCACTGCGTCAGCGCCCACGCCATCAGCGCGAGGCCGACAAGAAACGCAATGCCCGCCACGATCATCGCAGTGCGGAACGGTCGCGCGGGGCGCGGTTCGTCGGGATAATTGCTGGCCATCATGTCCGTCCGTTGGGCGTTGCTGCGCCATCGCACAGCGGAACGGCAAGTGCCAGCATGGCGTTATCCGTCGGGTCCACGGCAGCCGATACCGACCGCCAGCCGGTGCCCGCAGCCTCAGCAACCAGTGGGCTGATCGTGATGACATCGACCAGCGCAGGCGACGGGCACAGCGCGGCAAAGCGGGTGGCGGCCCGGGCCGAATGAACGAGCACGGCATAGCGCCCGGTCGGCAATGCGACCGCGACCGGTGCGGCGGCATAAACGACCCGGGTTGTCACGGCGAACGGCAAATGCGGATACGGCGTCCGGTCCTCGCCCGCCAAGTGCAACGGGCGCGAATAACCTGCTTTGCCGAGGGCGCGCAGGGCGTCCGCTGCATTGCCTGCGCCTTCGATGACGTCGGCAAATCCGGCGTCACGCGCGGCATCCGCCGTTGCGCCGCCGACCGCATAGGCGGGGAGCGCGCAATACAGACCGACCGCACCACCGCCATAGCGCACCGCATTCGCGCTGGTCAGCAGGATTGAATCACACAGGACCGGATCGGGCGCGTCCCAGTCGCGGGCCTCGACCGCAAACAACGAGCGGATCATCGGGGACAGGCCCCGAGCTTCGGCGCGCTTTGCCGTCACGATAGCCCCACGCTCGGGGCGGAGAATCAGCAACGGGATCATGCACCAAACAGCGCGCGCAACTCCGGCGTGGCGCGGTCGAGCAGGCGACGGGCAAGCGCGCCGGGCGCGCCTTCGCTGTCGATGATGATGTTGTCGCGGACATGGTCACGGCCATCGCCCGAGAGCAATTCGGCGGTTAAGGTCAGGACCTCGCCGTCCCAATGGGCATGGGCACCGACCGGCGAATGGCAATCCGCCGTCAGCGCTGCAAGCAATGCGCGTTCGGCCTCAACCGCCGTCCGCGTCGGCCCATGATTGATCGCATCAAGCAAGGCACGCATTTCCGCATCATCGGTGCGCGCTTCGATACCAACGGCACCCTGTGAGGCGGCGGGAAGCATCTGTTCGGGATCAAGCGCAACGCCGATGTCGGGACTGCCAAGCCGATCAAGCCCAGCGGCTGCAAGCAGCGTCGCATCCGCCTCGCCCTTCTCCAGCTTGCCCAATCGCGTGGCGACATTCCCGCGAAAACCGACGATCTGCACATCCGGGCGAAGGCGATGGACCTGCGCGGCGCGACGGGGCGAACTGGTCCCGACGCGGGCACCTTGTGGCAGCGCGGCCAGGCTTTCCGCCCCAATCAAACGGTCGCGCGGATCGGCGCGTTCGAGGATCGCGGCCAAAGCAATCGCATCGGGGCGGATGGTCTCGACGTCCTTCATCGAATGGACCGAAAAGTCGATTTCGCCCGCGAGCAGTTTGGCATCAAGCGTCTTGGTCCACAGCGCCTTGCCACCGATTTCCGCCAGCGGCCTGTCCAGCACAATGTCGCCCTCGGTCGTCACCGCGACAATCTCGATGTCGGCATCCGCCCAGCCGTGCGCCGCAATCAGCGCAGCTTTGGTCATATGTGCCTGCGCCATGGCAAGCGGGGAGGCACGAGTGCCGAGGCGATAAGGGGGGCGTGTCACTTTTTGGTAAATCCCAATACAAATACCGATTGGCTGAGCTTGTCGAAGCCCTGTCCTTCTTTCAAGCGCGCTAAAGAAAGGACAGCCCTTCGACAAGCTCAGGGAAGCGGATTAGGGTGAACATGATGACGATAATCCTCGGTATTGAATCAAGTTGCGATGAAACTGCCGCCGCATTGGTGACCGGCGACAGACAGGTGCTCGCCCATCGGTTGCTCGGACAAGAGGACGCGCATCGCCCGTTCGGCGGCGTCGTCCCCGAAATCGCGGCGCGCGCGCATGTCGAAGCGCTGATCCCGCTGGTCGAAAGCGCACTGGCCGACGCGAATCTGACGCTCGCCGATGTCGATGCTGTCGCGGCAACCGCGGGTCCGGGGTTGATCGGCGGGGTGATGGTCGGGTTGGTGACAGCCAAGGCATTGGCGCATGCAGCGGGCAAGCCCTTGGTCGCGGTCAACCATCTGGAGGGACATGCACTCAGTCCGCGTTTGTCGGACCCTGATCTGGCGTTTCCCTATCTGTTGCTGCTCGTGTCGGGCGGGCATTGCCAGCTGCTGTTTGTCGAGGGCGTCGGGCGATACCGGCGACTGGCGACCACGATTGACGATGCGGCGGGGGAAGCGTTCGACAAGACGGCGAAACTGCTTGGTCTTGGCTTTCCCGGTGGTCCTGCGGTCGAGCGCGCGGCGTTGACGGGCGATCCAACGGCTGTGCCTCTGCCCCGTCCGCTGCTGCGCTCACCCGAGCCGCATTTCTCGTTTGCGGGGCTGAAAAGCGCAGTCCTGCGCGCGCATGAGGCGGGACTCTACAAAACCGAAGACATTGCTGCGTCATTCCAAGCGGCGGTCGTCGATTGCCTGATCGACCGCACGGCGCGCGCCATCGAACGGGCCGACGGCGCGACCGCGCTGGTCGTGGCGGGTGGCGTGGCGGCGAACGGCGCGATCCGTTCTGCCTTGCAGACACTCGCCGCCAAACACGGCCTGCCCTTCGTTGCGCCGCCCCTGTGGCTGTGCACCGACAATGCCGCGATGATCGCTTGGGCAGGCTATGAGCGGTTCGAAGCGGGCTTTACCGACGGCCTCGACACATTGGCGCGCCCGCGCTGGCCGCTTGACCCCCAAGCCGAGGCCGCGCGCGGGGCTGGGGTGAAAGCATGAGAATAGGCGTCATCGGTGGCGGCGCATGGGGCACGGCACTGGCGCAAGTGGCCGCCGCCAATGACGAGCCGGTCATTCTGTGGGCGCGCGAGCATGCGGTCGTGACAGCGATCAATCTGGCGCATGAAAATACGGTGTTTCTGCCGGGTTTGCCGTTGTCACCGTCGATCCGCGCAACGGACGAACTTCACGATCTTAGCGCATGTGACGCATGGTTGATCGTTACGCCCGCGCAACATCTTCGCACCGTGCTCGGCGCGTTGCCGCAGGGGCATCGCCCGCTCGTCCTCTGTGCCAAAGGCATTGAAGCGGGCACGATGGCACTGATGTCGGACATTGCCAGCGAATTGCATCGGCAGTCACCGATCGCTGTGCTGTCGGGGCCGACGTTTGCGGCGGAAGTCGCCAGGGGACTACCCACGGCCGTGACGCTTGCGTGCACTGACGAAGCGGCGGCGCGCGCGCTTTCGCAACGCCTCGCCCGCCCGACGTTTCGGCCTTATGCGTCGGACGACGTAACCGGCGCAGAAATCGGCGGAGCTGTGAAAAACGTCCTCGCCATTGCGTGCGGTGTCGTGGCGGGGCGCAAGCTCGGCGAGAATGCCCGTGCCGCCCTCATCGCGCGCGGTTTTGCTGAGATGGTCCGTTATGGCGTCGCGCGCGGCGGGCGGACCGAGACGCTCAGTGGATTGTCTGGATTGGGTGATCTCGTGCTGACCTGTTCATCGACCGCCTCGCGCAATTTTTCGCTGGGCGTTGGCTTGGGCGAAGGGAAAAGCGCCGCTTCGCTGATGGGCGGCCAGACCGTGGCCGAAGGGGCTTTTACCGCACCTGTTTTGCAAGCGTCGGCAAAAGCGCTTGGCGTGGCCATGCCCGTCGTCGATGCGGTGTGCGCGTTGCTTAATGGCGAGCCTGTCGATCAGATTGTTCGTGACCTGCTTTCGCGCCCGCTTCGCGACGAAGCCTAAAAATCCCAGCAGATGCCCTTGTGTTCCCAGTCGCCATAGCGGGTGGGTTCAAGGCCGTCCTTTGCGCCATGCTCGGCTTGCGGCGGGATCGCTTTGGGTTCGGGCACCGGCGGGCTTTTTGACAAGTAGCCGGGGGCTTTCACATGGGCGGGGCGGTCCTTGTTCATCGGTCGATTTGTCCTAAAGGGCTTCGGTGATCAAATCGGGTGCATATGGCGGCGGCGCAAGCCCCCAAGAAGGACAAATTGCGGGATTGCCTGCGCGTCAGGCGGCTTTGCGGTTGCTGGATGCGGTGCTCAGACAAGGCCAGACGCTCGACAATGCACACGCGAACGCCGTGCGCGGCATATCAGCGCATGAAGACCGCGCGCTGGCGCTGGCGATTGCCAGTGAAGTTTTGCGGCATCTAACCGATCTCGACGCGCTGATTGATTCAGCGACCACGAACCGCCTGCCCGACGATGCCAAGGCGCGAATGGTGTTGCGGATTGCACTCGTTCAGGCGCTGATCCTCAAAACGCCGCCGCATGCCGCGATTGCGACCGCGCTGCCGATGGTCCTAGGCGGGCCACGAAGGCTCGTCCACGGCGTGTTCGGGACATTGATCCGGCAAGGGTTGTTGCTGCCCGAAGTGCCGACATTGCCGCCCGAAGTTGCGGCACGTTGGGCGGTTTGGGGCGATCAAGCCTTGACCGATGCCGCCCTCGCACTGGCCGAACCGCCGCCGCTCGATGTGACTTTGCGTGACCCCGACATCGATGGCGGGCTTGACGGCGAAACTCTCGCGCCCGGTCATCGCCGTCTGCCGCGCGGCACTGCGATCACCGCGCTGCCCGGTTACGACGACGGGACATGGTGGGTGCAAAATCTCGCCGCCTCGGTGCCCGCACGGTTGCTTGGGCCCGGGAACGGACGAACGGTGCTCGACCTATGCGCCGCGCCCGGTGGCAAAACAATGCAACTGGCGGCGCAAGGCTGGGCCGTGACCGCCGTGGATAACCACGCCGGACGCAGCATCCGACTGCGCGAAAATCTCGAGCGAACGAAGCTCGGCGCCGAAGTCATCACGGCAGACATCATGACGTGGGAGCCGCCGGTGCCTGTCGATGCGATCTTGCTCGACGCGCCGTGCACCGCGACCGGCACTTTTGCGCGTCATCCCGATGTGTTGCACCGAATCGGGGCAAGCGACATTGCCGCGCTGTCGGCGTTGCAAGGCCGGTTGCTGGCGCGGGCAATGGGATGGCTGAAACCTGACGGGCGGTTGATCTATGCGACCTGCTCGCTCGAGCGCGAAGAAGGTGAAGGCGTCATCGAAGCGAGCGGTTTCACCATCGATCCAATCGCTGCGGACGAACTCCCCGCTGGCCTGCTCCCCAACGACAAAGGCCAAGTCCGCATCATGCCGCGCCCCGGCCTCGACGGTTTTTTTATTGCACGCTTGAGGCCGTAGCGAATTGGGGAGGGCCGGGTCGCACCACCCTCCCCAAACTGGTGATCAGGCGTAGCTGGCTTTCGCGCTACGCCGTCGCATTGTCACCCCCACAAGGCCGAACCCGGCAATCATCATCGCCCAGCTTGCGGCTTCGGGGATGGCGCCGCCGACCAGAGAAACGGTGAACCGATCAATATTAAACTCACCGGTGGCGGTGACCTCTCGGATTACTTGGTTGTTGCGGAATGCCAATTCGGACATTCGAAATCCGTCGTTATAAGTTCCGCCATCCAACGGATTATAAACAAATCCTGCGAGACCCGCTAAATTTAGCGAGCTAATCATTGATGTGTTATTATTGCGAACGCCACCTGAAAAAGAGATCAGGCGAGAAAAATAGTCGGTTGCAATTGTTCCCGTTACTTCTGAAGAAGATGATGATACCGCCACTGCATCAGTTGAAGGTATAATTGGGAAATTATTCTCCAGATAAACACTACCAACCTCTGTCCCATTGGAGAGTGTGTTATGACTGACGCCATTTATTGTAAGCGTGCCTGATGTAGGGTTTGCTGCATTAAATCCCAGAAGCTGGGACCGGAAGAGGTCGCCGACATACTGCTGCACGAGCCCCGGCGTTGAATCATCGAATGTGATTGTCGCAGAAAGCCGCATGCCGTTGAGATTGCTGCCCGTCGTCCGGAACAACGTGCCGCCGACGATAGAGCTATTTTGCACAGTGCCACCAAAGCTGAACAGATATTTAGCCGCCTGCGCGTTCCCCGCGATGCCCAGCGCCAGTGCGGCAACTGCGGCCCGCACCAATAATTTACGATACGACATTGAACTCAACCCCCGTTTCGATGCGTTGCAAGATTGCGTCGGCATCGGTGCGTGCGTCCTTGCCGGATCGGTTGTTTGGGCAACTGTCCGGGTTTGTTCGCGACCCGTTAGTCGCCGGCTAAGCTAATTATGCGGCGGATGGGGGAATGCGTTGCTATTCGTTGGAATAGGGAATCTCGGGATTATACTCGACTTGTCGCTATTTATGAACCGTTCGTCTCGAGTGGCGGCAAAGCCGGCGCTGCCCATCCCACCGGGGCCTCATGTAGAATCGCGGCAAGTTCGGTGCGCGACGACACGCCGGTTTTGGCATAAATCCCTTTGAGCAGGAAACGCGCCGCATTCATCGAGACGCTGCGATCGCGGGCGTATCCCTCAAGCCCCGCGCCTTCGAGGATATGTCCGGCAAGTCGCGCCTCGGCGGCGGTTAAGCCAAACAGCTGCTCGATCTGGCCAACCAGCTCACCCGAAAGACTCACGCGCTGGCCACCGATGAGCATCAGCGTGGCACCGCCCGCCGGGTTTTCGAACTGTTCGCCAAGCGTTGGCGTCACAGCAAGAGCTGTCAGCAGATGCGGCCGGTTTTTCGCGTCATGCACGGTCAGGCTAAAGGTGCGGTCGCGACCCTGACCCCGGCTCATGGCAACCAGTTCGGCCTGCGCCGCTTTGTCGGCAACGCTCAGGCGACCGGCCATGAGCGAAACCGCAGGTCCGTCCGCGAGCAAATCTTGTCCCCGGGCATTGGCGAGCAGCAGCGTCATATCGGGGCCCAGCGCAAAAACTGCATAGGGCGAGGTATCGAGCAGGCTCGTCGCGGTTGCGGCGCGCAAATCCGCCTCACCAATACGGCGGCTGATCCGTGCCGCGCGCCGGAAATGGGGAAGCAGCAGGGGAACGGCTTCGATCAGCGCGCCCGGCCCGCGCGCGAGGGGGCCGGGCAGGACCAGCCCGAGTTGATCGGGTCCATGGCGATCAAGCATGGCGATAATCGCAACGCCATAACCCCAATGTTGCAGGAAATCGCGGTAAAGCGAGGATTTGAAGAATCGTGGGCGGCTGATCAGCTGATCGGTGTGCGTGGTTTCGCCCACTTTCATCCGCCGCGAGCTTTGTGACCAGTCATTGGCCCCCGCGAAGTTGCGAAGATAGACATCATGCGCCATCGGATTGACGCCTGCGGTGCCAAGAAAGCGCCCGCCCGGCGGGGCATGTCGCTCCCAAATCAGAAACGCGACCTCCCATTCGCGCGGGGCAAATGCGGCAATCATGTGAGTCATTGCCGATTCCCAGCGCGCGGGAACGAGCGCTGCCTCGTAAATCTCGGATACGACGTTGTCGTACGCACTCACATCTAACATCATATATCTCTATCGTTTCAATATGTTGGATACCAGTATAATAATATCCCCAAAATTTTGGTAACAGGCACTGTGACTCGTCCGCGCTTCATGGGCGCGAGACAGTGTTAGCCGTCCGGGATCGAAAATTGACTCTCACTCAGGGAGCGGTGTGCCGCACCACGAGCGGAGACAATACGGTAAGGTCCGTCATAAGCGGGCAATCACACGCCGCCTTGCTGCCCTGCACACCCGTCGCTATGGCCTTGCCATGCAGCAGCCCGTCCGCATTGCGCCATCGATCCTCAGCGCCGATTTCGCGCGTCTGGGCGAGGAAGTGCGCGCGATTGACGAGGCCGGGTGCGATTGGGTTCATGTCGATGTGATGGACGGGCATTTCGTGCCCAATCTCACCATCGGGCCGATGGTCGTGAAGGCGCTGCGCCCGCACACCACGAAAATCCTCGATGTCCATCTGATGATCGCACCGGTCGATCATTTTCTGGACGCCTTTGCCGAGGCGGGGTCGGACATCATCACTGTCCATGCCGAAGCCGGGCCGCATACGCACCGCACGGTCCAGCATATCAAGGGGCTGGGCAAAAAGGCAGGGATTTCATTGAACCCCGCGACGCCCGCCAAGATGCTTGATTATCTGATCGACGAGATCGATCTGGTGCTGGTCATGAGTGTAAACCCGGGCTTTGGCGGGCAGAGCTTCATCGAGAGCCAGCTGCGCAAAATCGAAGCGATCCGCAAGATGATCGACAAGACCGGGCGCGACATTGCCCTGCAAGTCGATGGCGGCGTGACCCGCGACACCGCACCACGCATCATCGCCGCTGGGGCTGATGTGCTGGTCGCCGGAACCGCGACATTCACGGGCGGCCCCGCTGCCTATGCTGACAACATCCGCGCGCTTCGGGGGTGAACGACGAGGTGGCCGACGGCGGGGAAATCGAAGTCGGCAAACGGATGGTCCGCGTCGGTGACAAAGGACTGTCACTCGGCGAACGGCTCGCCAATCATTTCTATCGGCTGACATGGCGGACGCCGCTGCATGCGATGCGGCTGAAAGGGCGCTATCCGCTCAAGCTGCTCGCGGTGCCGACCGATCCGATGCCGGGTAACCGGCAGGCGGGCCAATGGATGTTGTCGGGCAGTATGCGCTGGCGCGGTGAAAGCATCGCCATCGATGCGATTACGTTCGGCGATGATGCTGTGTCTCCGCAATTCAGCGATTATCTCCACAGGTTTGAATGGCTGCGCGACCTGAGTGCCGTCGGGGACCGCGCGGGCTGCGCGCCAGTGGCCGAAAAGCTGATGCGCGCGTGGCTGGCACGGCACGGCGAGACAGTCAGTGACGCCGGATGGCGCGCGGATCTTGTCGGCTGGCGAACGCTGTTCTGGGCGAGCCATGCGCCGCTGATCCTGTCATCGACCGATCTGGTGTATCGGTCATCAGTGCTCAATGCACTCGCGCGGGGTGCGCGGCACCTGGATCGCGGGGCGGACCGCGCGACGCAGGGCAACGCGCGGCTCGCGGCGTGGGCGGGCATTGTGGCGGCAGGGTTGCTTGTCCCCGGCGGCGAACCGCGACGGACGTTTGGCGAGGCGGGCCTCCAACGCGCAATCCTGAGCGGGTTCAGCGAAGACGGCGGCGTTGTCAGCCGCTCGCCCGTCGATCAGGCGGAAGCGATCATCCTGCTGGCCATGCTTGCGCAGGTTTATGATGCACGGCGTGAAGAAACGCCCGAGTTTCTGGCAAACCTGCAATTGCGTGCGGTGGCCGCGCTGCACGGGGTTACGCTGGGCGATGGTGCCCTGTCGAGCTGGCAAGGCTCGGGGCCGGTTTACGCCGACCATATCAAGCAGGTCGTCGCAGCCAGCGGCGTGCGCACGCGGCCCCTGCGCCAAGCGCGAGACTGGGGTTATCAGCGGATGGCGGGTGGCGCGACGGTCGTCATCGCCGATGCCGCCCCGCCGCCCGCGAGCCGCATCGGTGGCGGCGGCAGTGCATCAACGCTCGCCTTTGAATTGTCCGACGGTGAAAAACGGCTGATCGTCAATTGCGGCGGCGGGCGCGGGACAGCGGCGATAGCAGCTGACCTCGCCAATGGTTTGCGCACAACTGCGGCGCATTCGACGCTGGTCGTGGGTGACAGCAATTCCACCGCGATCCATGCCGATGGCACGTTGGGGGCAGGCGTCCGCGCCGTCGAACTCGACCGTGTCGAGGCCGAAGGAGGGAGCAAGATCGAAGCAAGCCATGACGGCTATGCCAAGCGTTTTGGCTTCATCCACAAACGCATGCTTGCGCTGTCGGGCAACGGCCGCGAATTGCGTGGCGAGGACTCGCTGCTCCCAGCCCCGCGCCGTCGCAAGGCTGGTGGTGCGCACTTCGCAATCCGCTTCCACTTGGCGCCGAGTGTCGAAGTCACGCCGACCGCCGATGGTCAAGCCGCGTTGCTGCGCATCGACCATGGACCCTTGTGGCAGTTCCGCTGTCGCGGTGGCGCGCTGACCATCGAGGAAAGCTTGTGGATCGACACCAGCGGGCGGGCGGTGCCGACGTTGCAATTCGTCGTCTCGGGCGAAGCCGCGGCAGGCGGCGCGACTGTTGGCTGGTTATTGAAGCGAGCGGGGTAGTCGAAAAAGTGTCAGACACTTTTCTGTCGGCGCGGGCTCAACGCACAAAATTCATCTTTTAACAGAAAAGTGTCTGACACTTTTTCGACTTGGAATAGCTTATGACCCCCATCAAAATCACTCGTGCCCTCCTATCGGTGTCCGACAAAACCGGCTTGGTCGAACTCGGCAAAGTCCTTGCCGCGAACGGCGTCGAACTTGTTTCAACCGGTGGCACAGCAAAGGCGTTGCGCGATGCAGGGCTGGCCGTGCGCGACATTGATGACCTGACCGGCTTTCCCGAAATGATGGACGGGCGGGTCAAGACTTTACATCCGAAAGTGCACGGTGGGTTGTTGGCCGTGCGCGACAATGCCGACCATATGGCGGCGGCGACTACGCACGCGATCGGGATGATCGATCTTGTCGTCGTCAATCTTTATCCGTTTGCGGCGACCGTGGCGAAGGGCGCGTCGCGCGACGATATTATCGAAAATATCGACATTGGTGGCCCTTCGATGATCCGTTCAGCGGCGAAGAACCATGCGTTCGTGACGATTGTCACCGACCCGGCCGACTATGCGACGGTCGCGGGTGGCACAACGACGCTCGACCAGCGTAAAATGCTGGCAGCGAAAGCCTATTCTGCCACGGCGGCCTATGATGCGATGATCGCCGGCTGGTTCGCGGCTGTGGATCAAGGGCAAATGTTCCCCGCCAGCGTCACCACTGGCGGGACGCTGGCGACGACGCTGCGTTACGGCGAAAACCCGCATCAAGCTGCGGCGCTCTATCTGGCCAACGGATCGGGCGACCGCGGCATCGCGCAAGGCGTGCAGGTTCAGGGCAAGGAACTGAGCTATAACAATTATAATGACGCGGATGCCGCGCTGGAGCTGGTCAGCGAATTCCGCGACGGGCCGCCGACAGTGGTCATCGTCAAACATGCCAACCCATGCGGCGTGGCCAGCGGCGATAGCTTGATCGACGCCTATAGGGCGGCGCTGGCGTGCGACAGCGTCTCGGCATTCGGCGGGATCATTGCCGTCAACCGCCCGCTCGACGGAGCAACCGCCGAAGCCATCAGCGGTATTTTCACCGAAGTCGTCTGTGCGCCCGATGCCGACGCCGATGCCCGCGCGGTGTTTGCCAAAAAGAAAAACCTGCGCCTCATCCTGACCGGTGATTTGCCCGACCCCAAGCGCTTCGGCATGAATATGAAAACAATTGCGGGTGGCTTGTTGATCCAGTCGCGCGACAACGGCCAGTTGGGCGACCTGAAAGTCGTCACCAAACGCGCGCCCACGGACCAGGAACTCGCCGATTGCCGCTTCGCCTGGACAGTCGCCAAGCATGTCAAATCAAACGCCATCGTCTATGCCAAGGGCGGCAGCACGGCGGGCATCGGCGCGGGGCAGATGAACCGCCTTGAATCCGCACGCATTGCGGCTTGGAAAGCCAAGGACGCCGCCGAAAAAGCCGGATGGCCCGAAGCACGCACCATCGGCTCCGCAGTCGCGTCCGATGCGTTTTTCCCGTTTGCCGATGGGTTGCTCGCCGCCGTCGAAGCCGGAGCAACCGCGGTCATTCAACCGGGTGGCTCTATCCGCGATGATGAGGTTATTGCCGCCGCCGACGCCGCGGGTCTGGCGATGGTCTTTACCGGAATGCGCCACTTCCGGCATTGACGGGCGGGTGACCTAACGCGCGCAGCGCGCGTCGCCCGAACCTTCTTTCACGATGGTGCAATTGTCTGTGCCCGATACGTCGACATTGCCGGAGCCTTCGACCGCGATGGTTGCGCGCTGACGAACGGTGGCGCTGATGTCGCCTGATCCTTCGACCGCGATGGTCGCTTGTTGGCTGACCAGCCCGCGTGCGTCGATGTTGCCGGAGCCTTCAGCCGCCATCGTCGCATCTGTGGCAGTGCCCGATATGGTGAGATCACCTGATCCTTCCGCAGAAAGCGCGGCGCGTTTTACGGCGATTGCGGCAACTTTCAGATTGCCCGAACCCTCGACCGCCGCAACAAAGGCCGGGCCGTCGGCGCGATCCACCGTCATGTCGCCCGAACCGGCCACGGCGGCTGCCGATATGGCGGGCATCGTTACCGTAATCGTCGCGCCGCGATAATCGCCGCGTAACCAGTTTGTGCGGCCCGATTTGCGGTCGATTTTCAGCGTGTTGTTTTCAACGCGGATATTGAGCAGGTCGAGCACAGCCTGCGGGCCGGTCGCGATCACACTGTTCGTTGGCCCGCGCAATACACGAACATTGTCTGACCCTTCGAGGCTAACCGACTCGAATCCGGTAACCGCAAAACTGCGCGTGCCGTCTGGCCCGGCGTTTCGCGATTCGCTGTTCGCGATGCCGCACGCAGCAAGCGCCAGCAAGGGAAGAATGGTCAGAACCGTGCGCATCATCGAACCTCCGCTGTGTTGCTTAAACAATACAGCGGAGTATTAGAAGACGCAAGCGCTAAGCAGCAGGCTTGTTATAAATCGCTGCCGATGCGCGAAGAATGTCGAGCAACTTGACGAGCGCGGTCGGTTCGTCGACTTGCTCCATCGCGGCCAGTTCGCGGGCGAGGCGCGAGGCCGCCGCTTCGAAAATCTGGCGCTCGGAATAGCTTTGCTCGGGCTGGTCTTCGGCACGGAACAGATCACGGACCACTTCGGCAATCGACACAAGGTCGCCCGAATTGATCTTGGCTTCATATTCCTGGGCACGGCGCGACCACATCGTCCGCTTGACGCGCGGTTTGCCTTTCAGCGTTTCGAGCGCTTCGTCCATCTGCTTATTCGACGACAACTTGCGCATCCCGACGCCTTCGGCCTTGTTGGTCGGCACGCGCAGCGTCATCCGCTCTTTTTCAAAGCGCAGGACATAAAGTTCGAGTGCCATTCCCGCGATTTCGGATTTCTGGAGCTCGATCACGCGGCCCACGCCATGCTTTGGGTAAACGACGTAATCGCCGACATCGAAAAGAAGTGCGTTCGAAGCCATATATCGACCTTTCTGTTCCGGCCCTATCGTCGATGCTGCCAAAGGAGCCGCACCGGATGTGGTGCAGGGCAACCAATAACAACGATGCGCGTGGACCTTATCGTGATACTCCACAGGGTTGCCGTAACGGAAACCGCTTGCTTGGCACCATGCATAACAGATTCGTAACAAAAATGCCAGCGTTTCGCATTATGTTGCGCAAAGCTGTCCGGACACCCTAAAGGGCGCGTCGAATCTTCAGAAGGAAACATGCGTGGCCGATACCCTGACTCTCACTCTCGACACTGGCGAAGTCGTCATCAAACTTCGCCCCGATCTGGCGCCCGGTCATGTCGACCGCATTGCCGAACTCGCCAACGAAGGCTTTTATGACGGCGTCGTGTTCCACCGCGTGATCGCCGGTTTCATGGCACAGGGCGGCGACCCGACAGGCACCGGCATGTCGGGATCGAAGCTGCCTGATCTGCAGGCAGAATTCAGCCGTGAAAAGCACGTCCGCGGTGTCTGCTCGATGGCGCGCTCGTCATCGCCCAACAGTGCGAACAGCCAGTTCTTCATCTGCCTCGACGATGCCACCTTCCTTGACGGTCAATACACTGTCTGGGGCGAAGTCACGTCAGGCATGGACGCCGTCGACGCCCTGCCCAAGGGTGAGCCACCACGCGCGCCGGGGAAAATTGTCAGCGCGAAGGCGGTTTAACCCGCCATCGCCCCAACCACCCAGTCCCGAAATACCCGCACCGGGCGCTGATCAAGCGCCCGAGGGCGGCAGACGAACCAATAGCTGTACGGACTTTCGACATCCACATCGAACAGCTTGACCAGCCGGTCGTCGTGCGAATTGTTGAAATGGCTTTCGTGCATGAAGGCCACGCCCAGCCCCTGCGCCGCTGCATCAAGCATCAATTGCCCTGAATCATAATGGTCGACGGCAGCGGGCTCGATGTTGGTCAGCTTCATTGCCTTGCGCCACTCCTCGAACGTGTCGGGCATGTCGCGGTGAATGATAACGGTCATTTCGTGTAGCTGCTCAGGCCGTGTAATCGCGCCGGGGCCGTTCTTGATGTGCTTCGCCGAAATCGCGAACACCTTGTTGCGGTCGAGCCGTTCGGCATGTAGCGCCGGATCAGGATCACGCGTCAGGATGATCGCGGCATCGATGCCATCGCCAAGACGTGTCGAGGCATGGGGCGCGGTATCGAGATCAAGATGAAGCTTGGGATGTGCCGCGCGCAATTCGGCGAGCTGCGGCATCAACCGCTGCGTCGCGAACAGGGGCAAAACGCCCAGCCGGAGCCGCATGACCTCGCCATCGCTTGCCACCGATTCGATGGCATCGGACAACTGGTCGATTGCGGGGGCGATAAGGGCAATCAGCCGCTCGCCCGATGTGGTCAGCGCCATTGCCTGATGGCGGCGCTCAAAAAGATCGCGCCCTATGAAGCGTTCGAGCGACTGGATACGACGACTGAGCGCGGGTGACGACAGCGACAATTCCTCGGCGGCGGCCTTGACCGAACCCGTGCGCGCCACCGCAACGAACGCTTCAACTCCCGACAAGGACGGCAGACGCCGCATAACCATGCCCTTTACGCTGCACTGCCGCAAAATAGCAGCTGTGAAACCAGTCCGGACAACATGCGCATTTTAGAGAGCGTTTCAAGATGCAATCTTTGCATGCGCGATTTTTCTTTTCGCACTTGCAGCATTTGATGCGGCAATGCACAAAGACGGTGCCTTTCAGGCATCCTCTCCTATAAACTTTCAAGGGTCGGTCCCCAGTGGGCCGACCCCTTTTTTTATGTGTCGCGCTTCAAGACGCGCCACGCATAGACCGCGAGCAGCGCACAGGCCGCTGCCGACACAAGGTAGGGCAGCGGGCGCCAGACCTCATAGAGCCCGATTCCGATGGACGGCCCCAGCACGAACGCGGCGCCGTTGACCGACGTCACCCGCCCCGCGACCACGCCTTGCAATTCAGGTCCGACCGCCAGCGACGATCCCGCTGTATATCCCGGCCGCGCAAAGCCGAAGCCCGCGCACGCAATCGCAAAGGCTGTCGCGATACCGAACAACGACGTCGCCGACCCGATCATCGCGCACCCGACGGCAGCCAGCCCAAGCCCCACCAGCACCAGCGCACGCGGTTTCATGTTCAACTGCGGGATCACCCCCCATTGCACGAGCAGCGCCGCGCCTGCGCCTGCGGTGAGCACAATACCAATCGTCTGCTGCGACAGGATCGTCGCCGGGTCGAGGTTGAGCCGGTCGATGGCCAGAAACGCAATCGCCTGCCCCACCATCGCCTGAGCATGCCCCATCACCAGTCCGATCAGCATCCACGGCCAGATCCGTGCGTCGGTTAGCTTGACGCGCTCGGTCGATTTGTCGGCGGTCGCTGCCGTGACGCTCGCGCCGGTCAGGTTCCCGCCAATCGAGGGATAGCTGGTCACGGCACCATGTGCCGCGCTGCCGGGTGTATCATCGGGCAACCAGCGCCACGTCGCTGCCAGCACGACAAAGCCGATGCCGGCAAAGAAATAGGCCGGGCCCGCAAGCCCCACGCCGGGCAACACGAAATACGAAGCGAGCGCTGGCCCCAATATCGTGCCCAGGCCGAACGCAGACGCCAGCAACGTCAGCGCCTTGGTCCGCTCCGCCCGCGTTGTCCGGTCGGCAAGGATCGCCTGCGCCGCCGGGGGTGCCGCCGCGCCGAACAGGCCATAGATCATCCGCGCCGCAATGAACGCGGCAATCGTCGCAAGCGGCGTGATCAGGCCGTGGATCCCCGCCGTCAGGAACACCCCGCACAGCAAGACCGAGACCGAGAACCCGGCAAGCCCCATCAATACCATCCGCCGCCGCCCCGTCCGGTCGGATCGCCGCGCCCAGATCGGCGCTGCGATCACCCAGACGAGCGCCGACACCGAAAAAGCCGCCGCAATCACGCCGTCTGCAATGCCCAGCGACCGGCCGATCGCGGGCATGACCGACTGCAGCGCCGTATTCCCCGCGCCGATGGTCAGCATGACAGCGAACAGCAGCGCGAATTCGGGCGCGATCTTGGGTCGGGTGAGCGGCATGACGGCCTGATAGGCGGATCGCGCCCGAACACAAAGCGAGGCGGCCATTGACTTCATTGTTGTTTAACAGCGCTGCCGTAAAAGAAGCGCGGGAAGCGAGCGACAATGACCAAAGCCGATTTATCAGGTGCCGAAAGCACACAGGCCGCGCTTGCCCCTTCGAAATTATTGGTCTGGCTGGCAGGCATCGCGCTTGTCGTTGCCGCCGCCCGCGCGGTTTTCTCCGGTTGGGACACGCCGATCTGGCTCGACGAAACCTATACCGCGACAATCGCGACGCAGCCCAGTTTCGAACGACTGATCGACTGGTGCCTGCACGAACTCAGCGGTCCGGTCTACTACACGGTGACGTGGTTGTGGGTGAAGATTTTCGGGGAGAGCGCGGTTTCGCTCCGCCTGCCGAGCCTGATTTTTGCAGTGGCGACGCCATTGCTCATCCTATGGAAAGGGCATCCGTCGCGCGACACGCGGCTCGTCTGGGCAGTGCTGATTGCGCTCTGGTTGCCCGCCGTAACATTTGCCAGCCAGGCGCGGCCTTATGCGCTGCTGATGCTACTCGGCACGGCACAGGCAATCCTGTTTTATCGCCTCATCGCGCAGGGCGGACGCGGGCGGGCGATGGCGTGGTCCATCGTTTCCGCCTTGTTGGTCCTGACGCATTATCACACGCTGCCCGTCACGGCATTTCAGGGCCTGATCTACCTGGTGCTGAACCGAAGAGAGATCGGACGGACCTGGCCCGCCGCGCTTGTCTTTGTGCCGGTCGGGCTTTGGATGGCTGCGCACCTGCCCTTTGTCCTCAGTTATATGAAACCCGGCGTCACATGGTTTCCCACGCTGTCGCTGTCGGAAAGCTGGAACATCCCGATTGCGCTGATGGGCGACAATATTGTCGTCGGCATCCTGTTTGTCGTCATGGTGCCGATGATGGCGCTTCAGGCCATTCGCGGGCTCACGGGGCGGTCGTTCGAACCCTATTCAGCGGCTGATCTGGCGACGGCAGGTGCGTCGATCCTTGCCGTGCTGGCACTTGTCATAATCGGGTTTTTCAAACCGGTCTTTCTCCTGCGCTATCTGGTGCCGTGCGTCCCCGGTCTGCTCTTTGGGTTCGCGGTCTGGACGTCGACGATGTCGCGCCGGTATGCGCTGCTCCCGACAGCTGTGGTTGGCACTGCGATCATTTTTGGTGCGGGCCAGCTCGGGCATCTGGTGCGCTATCCCGAACAGGATTTCCGGCATAGCTTCAGCTTCGACAAGCCGTCGGCCTGGTTACAGAAGCAGGGGGTGCAGCGGCTGGTCTTTTTCTGGGATAATGTCAGCGCGTCGATTTCAACGCCCGAACGAACTGGCGAAATGGGAAGCTATTTCCTGCGTCGCGACGGCTGGCACGGACCCGTGATTGTACCGCCGATTGCGGGCCAGAAAATCGACCCCAATATCGCGCTTGCCGCCATCGCCACGCAGCCGGGCGATGGCATCATCTGGGCCTATGACGAAAATGCCGGTGATGCCCAAGGGGTCAAGCATCCGCCGGTTCTAGGGGTCAAAGGCGCGCCCTATCAGTGTCGCACTTTCGGCGGTGGTGCGATCAAGATCGTCACCTGCATTCGGCGCTGATCGCGGCTTACAGCGACGCGACTTTTTTCTGCAGTTCGTGAACGGGATTGGCGACGTCTGGTTCACGGCCAAAATTGATCCGCTCGCGCTCGACCACCATCGGTCCGCGCCGCACTTGCGAATGGATCGACGTTACATATTCGCCGAGAATGCCGATAAAAGCGAGCTGTATGCCCGACAGGAAGAACAGTGAGACAATCAGCGTTGCGGTCCCCTTCGGCGCAATACCCAAGCCAAATGCATAGGCCGCAACCGAGCCCAGCGCATAGAGAATGCAAAGCGCCGACAGGATGAAGCCGGCAAAAGTGCAGAGCCGCATCGGCGCGTTGGTGAACGAGAAAATGCCATTCATCGCCTGATCGATCAGGCGCGGGAGATTGTTTTTCGACAGGCCGGTCTTGCGCGCTTCCCAGGTGTAGGGAACGATGACGCGGCGGAACCCGACTGATGCAATGATGCCGCGGATATAGGGATAATGATCGTCATGATCGACAACCGCGCGCCACACTTTGCGGTCGATCAGCTGAAATTCGCCGACGTTGACCGGAATGTCGATGTCCGACAGCCCGTTGACAAGGCGATAGAATATCGCGCGACAACTGCGCAGCGCGAGACTCTCCTGCCGGTTGACGCGCGCGCCAGCGACGACTTCGACGCCACTTTCCCAAAGCTGGACAAACTCGACGATCTTTTCGGGCGGGTCTTGCAAGTCGACCGCCAGAAACACGAGCACCGCATCGCCGGTGGCCGCGCGCAGGGCGTTGAAGTTTGAACGGAACGGACCGTAATTACGCGCGTTCAGGATGACCTTCACGCTCGCGTCTTCCGCAGCAATGGTGCGCAAGATGTCCTGCGTCGCATCGGTCGACGCATTGTCGGCGAAGATATGCTCGCAATCATGGGCCGCCAACGGCCCATCGAACAAAGCTTTCACGGCGTCATAACAAGCGCGGACATTACCTTCTTCGTTGAAGCACGGCGAAATAATCGAAATGCGTTTGCGAAGCGTCATGACCTGTTCCCGTTGAAAACGAACTGGCGCATCGCCGCGAACGAAAGGATGGTGATCAGCGGCAGCAGCAGCGCCTGTGCAACGAGCGGCGTGAAGCCAATGGTCTCGAGCGCACGCAGCATCGCGATGTTAACGACGCCCTGTCCGGCATAAACAATCATGAAACGCGGCAGCAATGTCGTCTCGCTCGAGCGAAAAACGATCCAGCCGGTCGAGGCGAAATTGAAAAGCGCGCCGATAATCGTTGTCGCAATCACGGCGACAGCCGATGCAGTGCCAATGAGAATGAAAGCCGAAAAAATCGCATAGCCGACAAGTGTGTTAAGACCGCCGACGATCAGGAACTTGATGAACTGGCGCACTTCAGCGGCACGACGAACCGAGCGCAGCGCAATCATGCGGCCACCATTGCGTCGATGGTGCGGGCGAGACCGTCTTTGAAGCGGACTTTTGGTGCCCATCCCGCGGCCGCGCTCAATCGCGTCCGGTCACCCTGAAGGTGCATGATCTGCGCGGGACCATAAGGGATTTCACCGAACGTCAGGTCAAGGCGCGGCGCAACCTGATCGCGGATCGCTTCGGCAATGTTGCGGACGCGGGTCGCTTCGCCTGAACAGAGATTGAAAACGCCGACAGCATCGGACTGGGCCGCCGCAAGGATCGCATCGGCGCAGTCATCAATGAACAGATAATCCCATTTCTGCTCGCCTGCTGTCATTTTTGGCGGGATGCCAGCGGCCATTTGCGCAATCAGGCTGGGGATCAGCCAATTGCCATTGTCGCCGGGACCATATGGCGAAAACAACCGCAGCCATGCAAAGTCCATGCCCGCTTCGGCAGCGCGCTGGCGTCCGAAATGATAGGCCGCGAGCTTGGCAACGCCATAAATCATGCTCGGGTTGGGCAGGTCGTCTTCGCTGATCAGCCGGTCAAACCGGCCATATTCGGCTTGCGATCCGATGCCGACGAACTTGCTTGCCCCGATGCCGATCGCGGCATCGACGAGGTGATTGCAATGACGGACATTCGCGAACTGGATGTCGCCGGCGCGCGCCGCGCCTGATACGCCTTCCCACGCGCTGTGGATGATGATGTCGGGCCGTTCGGCATCGACCATGGCGTCCACGGCAGCATAGTCAGACAGGTCCACCGCATAATAAGTGGCCACCGTTCCAGCCAAGCGGGACGGCACATCGCTACGTCCGGTGGCGACAACATCGTGCCCGGCGGCGAGTGCGGCGCGCACGACGGCAGCACCTACAAATCCGCCTGCCCCTGTCACCAATAATTTCACCGGATCGCCCCCGCGCTTCGTCACGAAGAGGGGTGTGAAAGATATTGGTTAACATGTTCTTTACACAGCGCGCCAACATCGCCCTTTTCGTGCCAGCAGCGATACCAGTCGATGCTGAGCTGCAACGCTTCTGCGAGTGCGAAGCGTGGCACCCAGCCCAGTTCGCTTGTTGCCTTCGCGCAATCGAGCATCAGGGTGGCGGCTTCATGCGGGTGCGAGCCCGGATCCTGGACCCAGCACGCGTTGTCACCCCATATCGTCGCGAGGTGATCGACGACCGTCTCTACCGACGCGGCATCGGCGACTGCGGGACCGAAATTCCAGCCCTGCGCATAGTGCGCTGGATCATTGTGTGTCCGCTCTGCAAGCAGCAGATAACCATAAAGCGGCTCGAGCACATGCTGCCAGGGACGGATGGCTAGCGGGTTGCGGATCGAGAGTGGCTTGCCGTCCGAAAATGCGCGCACGGCATCGGGCACCAGCCGGTCCTCGGCAAAATCACCACCGCCAATGACATTGCCCGCGCGTGCCGAGGCCAGACCAATCCCCCCTTCGCGCATGAAACTGTCGCGATAGGCTGAAACCGCGAGTTCGGCGCAGGCCTTGCTGTTCGAATAGGGGTCGTGCCCGCCCATTCGGTCGCTCTCGTCATAGCCGCGCGAAAGCCCGAGATTTTCGTAACATTTGTCGGTCGTGACGACGATGATTGTCTTCACTGACGGCACGCGGCGGCAGCCGTCCATCAAGTTGACCGTGCCCATGACGTTGGTCGCATAGGTCTCGACTGGCGTGGCGTAGGACGCACGGACCAAAGGCTGCGCCGCCATATGCATCACGATGTCGGGCTTGGCATCGGCCAATACCGCTTCCATCGAAGCCAAATCGCGGATGTCGCCGATATGGTGGTCGCAAAGCCGGTCCAGCGCGAGCAGATCAAACATCGCCGGATCAGTCGGCGGCGCGAGGCTATATCCCGTCACCTTCGCGCCCAGCGCATCAAGCATCAGCAGCAGCCAGCTGCCCTTGAACCCTGTGTGTCCGGTAACGAAGACGCGGCGACCGGTCCAAAAGGCCGGGTCTAATGCCATGTTTTCCAGGGCGCTTCGCCGCGCTCCCACATGCCTTCGAGCAGCTGCCGGTCGCGCAGGGTATCCATCGGCTGCCAGAAACCGTCATGAAAATAGGAGCGGAGTTCGCCTTCTGCCGCAAGCCGTTCAAGTGGATCGCGTTCCCAGACGCATTCGTCATCATCGCCCAGATAATCCGCGACGTCGCGCGACAGGACGAAGAAGCCGCCATTGATCCAGCCACCTTCTTCAACCGGCTTTTCAGCGAACGCGCGGACCGCATTGCCATCGAGATCAAGCTGGCCATAGCGGCTGGCGGGGCGCACCGCGGTTACCGTAGCGCGCTTGCCGTGTTCGCGGTGAAACGCAATTGCGCCGCCGATGTCGACATCGGATACGCCGTCGCCATAAGTCAGGCAGAAACTTTCGTCATTGCCGATGAACGGCATTGCCCTACGCAGACGCCCGCCGGTCATTGTCATCGCGCCGGTATCGATCAGCGAGATTTTCCAGTCTTCGCTGTCGTTCCGGTGCACTTCGATGCTGTTGGTGCGCAAATCGACCGTGATGTCGGACATGTGCATGCCGTAATTGGTGAAATATTCCTTCACCATATAGCCGCGATAGCCGAGGCAGATGACGAACTCGTTCACCCCAAACTGCGAATACATCTTCATGATGTGCCACAGGATGGGCTTGCCGCCGATTTCGACCATGGGTTTGGGACGGGCCGACGTTTCCTCGGCCAACCGGGTGCCAAGGCCCCCTGCAAGTATGATCGCTTTCATGGGTGTCAGCCATGAACGAGGATGGTAAATAAGTGGTAAAACCCGGGCGGGTTATGCCGACTTCTTGAACGGGTCGATGATGTTCCCGATCATGCCCGGTCCTTCGCCCGCTTCTTCGGCGAGGGCTGCATCGGCCAAGCGCGCGGCTTCGGTACGCTGGTCACGCAATTCCTGAATCAGCGCGGCGCGGTCACCGTCGATCCGGTCATCGACCGGCGCTTCGATACCCGCAGCTTTGGCGGCTTTGGCCACGGCAGCATCAAGCTCGCGCTGCGACGTCAGGCCGAGCGTCACGGGATCCTTCGGCGTGATATTCGCCATGTTCCAGTGAGACCGGTCACGGATCGCGCCGATTGTCGTGCGCGTCGTGCCGATCAGCTTGCCGATCTGGCCGTCCGAAACTTCGGGATGGTTACGGATAATCCATGCAATGCCGTCAGGCTTGTCGGCGCGTTTTGACACCGGCGTGTAGCGCGGCCCCTTGGTGCGCGTCACGGCTTCGGGTTCGCGGTCCATTTTCAGGACATGGTTGGGATCATTCTGGCCCTTTTCGATTTCGGCCATCGTCAGCTCATGCGCGCGGATCGGGTCACGACCAGTCAGCTTGGTTGCCGCCGTATCATCGGCAATCGCTTGCACTTCGAGGATATGGAGACCGCAGAATGTCGCGATCTGTTCAAAGCTCAGCGCGGTCTGGTCAACCAGCCACGACGCAGTGGCATGGGGCATGAGCGGCTGGGCCATAGGTAATCCTTCGCATAAAATAAGGGCCACCCCTTGCGGAGCGGCCGGACGTTGTGCGTTGCTTAGTCCCGGTTCCCGCGAAGGGCAAGCATTACGCAGCTTTGGCGCGTTCGACGACGGGGACCAGCGCCGACACGAATTGCGCGGCACTCGCGGCCCATGTGAACGTCGCGCCGTAGAGTGCGCAATCGGCGCGGTCGCGGGTCAGGGCGCTGGCAATCGCGCCAGTCAGATTTTCGTCAAGCGCGCCCGTCATCGGCGTCACGACATCAATGGGGCCGCTAACTGGATAGGCCGCGACCGGCGTGCCGCAGGCCAGTGCCTCGATCATGACCAGGCCGAACGTATCGGTGCAGCTGGGGAACACAAAGACATCGGCACCGGCATAGGCGCCGGCCAGTGCGCGCCCGCTCATCGACCCCATGAAATGAACGTCAGGGAATTTTGTTTCCAGCGCAACCCGCGCCGGACCATCGCCGACCACCACCTTGCTGCCGGGATGATCGCTCGCCAGAAACGCTTCGATATTCTTTTCGATAGCGACGCGCCCGACGTAAAGCTGGATCGGACGGGGCAAGTCGGCGAACAATGCGGGCGGCGGCGCATCGGGCGAAAAATTGTCGATATCGACGCCGCGGCTCCAGTGCACGCTATGCGGCACACCATGCGCCATCAGCATCGTCCGCACTGACGGCGTCGAGACCAGCACCGCGCGCGACGCCGCATGGAACCAGCGGATATACATCCACACCCAGTCTGCCGAAATGCCGGTGCGCGCCGCGAAATAGTCGGGGAATTGTGTGTGATAGGCGGTGGTGAACGGAAAACTGTTCCGCAAACACCAGCGCCGCGCGGCAATGCACAGCGGTCCTTCGGTCGACAGATGCACCGCATCGGGCCCAAATTTCGTGATCCGGTCACCGACCCATGCCGCGCGCGTCATGGCAAGCCGGATTTCGGGATAGGTCGGGCACGGGATCGACGGGTAAAGGTCGGGTGAGATCACTTCGACAACATGCCCCTGCCGTTCGAGTTCCGCCCGCGTCGCCATCAACGTCCGCACCACACCGTTCACTTGCGGGGCCCAGGCGTCGGTGACGATCAAGATTCTCACGCAACGAGCCTCAGTTCGGGCCCGGACAACGCTCTCGCCTTGATCTCGTCGGCCCAGTGCAGAATTTCCATCCGCCCGTCGAAATGCTCGACCAGCGCGGTGCAGCCTTCGACCCAATCGCCGTCGTTATAATATTGAATGCCAGCAATTTCGCGCGCTTCGGCATTGTGAATATGGCCGCAGACAACCCCGTCAACCCCGCGCAACGCCGCTTCATGCGCGACGACCTCTTCAAAACGCGAGATAAACTCGACGGCGTTTTTGACCTTGTGCTTGGCGGCTTTAGACAATGACCAATAAGGCTTGCCCATCCACGCGCGAACCTTGTTCACAATGTGGTTGCACCGCATCAGCCATGTGTAAGCCGCGTCACCGACGAACGCGAGCCAACGGTGCGCGAGCATGATCGTATCGAACTCGTCGCCGTGGATCACCAGCAATTTGCGCCCGTCGGCGGTATGATGGATCGCCTTGCGCCGAATCTCGACACCGCCGAAACTCATGCCGGTGAACTGGCGGAACATCTCGTCATGGTTGCCCGGCACGTAAACAACGCGGGTGCCGCGGTTCGCGCGCTTCATGACACGCCACACGACATCGTTGTGCGCGGCGGGCCAATAGAATTTCCGCTTCATCCGCCAGCCGTCAATAATATCGCCGACCAGATACATCGTCTCGCTGTCGGTGGAATCGAGGAAGTCGATCAGCATCGCCGCATTGCAGCCGCGCGTCCCCAGATGGATGTCACTTATCCAGATGGTGCGGAAACGCCGTCGCTGGCGCGCGACCTGTTCGGGAATCGATGGCGCGCTGTCCGATAAATCGGAGAAATCGGCCTCGAACGGCAACCGCGTGATCGCGTCCATGTTGGCTCCCTGCTGGACGTATCGTCGTCAAGCAGCGCCTATGAGTCCCCAATGTGACGCAGGCTTTCTATTTTGATGAGACTATTGTGACAGGCCGATCACATGATCCCGGCTTTGTCGCGCTTCCATTCGGCACGCTTGACCATCAGCCACGTCACGAACACCAAAGCGAGCACCGAGAGCCAGCCCCACATGTGCGCATAATAGGGGAAGCTGTAGGTCTTGGTCAGGTCAGCACCCACCGCCTTGGTCATCGCGGCGCGGTCAATATCGGTGAGTGGCGCGACACTGGTATTCAAACCGCTTCCCGAAAACAGCACAAGGCCCTGATCCTCGAACGCTACAAACGGCATCCACAGCGCACTGATCTCGCGATAGGAATAGCCAAGGTCGAGCTGGATCGGTTCGCCTTTATCATCGTAGCCGCTAAATTCAGGCGTTTGCGGCATCGTGGCGATCAGGGTGATATGGGGCGCATTCATCAGCACGAATGGACGCGGTGCGCGTCGCTCGGGCACATAAAATATCGACGCCGCATAAAGCGCGAGGCCAACGACCCCGAGGATGGCGAGAGTGATGAACCAGCCGATGAGGCGCGCAATACTCATGAGTCACTTGGTAGCATGGCAACGGGCCGTGCGATATGCCGCACTATGAAAGTCTATCGGCTCCGGGCGATTGCAACCTGAAGGGAACCCGCTCTAGGAACGCACGCATGCGATTCCTGCTCAGTTGTGCTCTCCTTGCCCTCCCCGCGCCTGCGCACGCCAACGACGCCGACCCGATTATCGTGACGGGTCGGGGGCTGGATGCGGCGATTGGCATTGAAGCCTATGATAGTGTCGTGATCGCGCGCAACCGGCTGGCACTGAATGCGTCGGGCCGGATCGAGGATGTGCTGGGCGACGTCGCCGGGTTCCAGCAATTCCGCCGGACCGACAGCCGCGCCGCCAATCCGACAAGCCAAGGTGCAACCTTGCGCGCGCTCGGTGGCAATGCGTCGAGCCGGGCGCTGGTTCTACTTGACGGGGTGCCGCAGGCAGATCCGTTCACGGGCTATATCCCCTATTCGGCGTTGCGGCCCGAGCGGCTGGCATCGGCACGCGTGACCCGCGGCGGCGGCGCGGGCGCGTTTGGCGTTGGTGCCGTGGCGGGAACAATTGAATTGGCGAGCGGCGGGCCCGACGATCTTCCCGGCGTTTCGGCACGCGCGTTCGGGGGGAGCCGCGACGCCAGCGAAATTGCCGGCGGCGTTGTCCAGCGGCTTGGCGAAGGCTTTGCGAGCGTCAATGCCGGATGGGATCGTGGCGACGGCTATCTGCTGATCCCGAAATCACAGCGCGGGGCGGCTGACGTCCCGGCGCGTTACGATGCATGGAGCGTGGCGTTGCGCGGCGTCGCACCGGTCAATCCGGACCTTGAAGTGCAGGGAAGTGGTCTCGTTTTCGACGATCATCGACTCCGTGGGCTGGCGGGCACTGCTTCGCGCAGCCGTGGGGCCGACGCCAGCGTTAAACTGGTGGCACGCGGGCGCTGGGGGTTCGAAGCGCTTGCCTATGTGCAGGAACGCAGTTTCAGGTCGGGTTTCGTCTCGACCGCCGCTGACCGGTCGAGCACGACCACGACGCTCGACCAGTTCAACACGCCGTCGCTTGGCCTTGGCGCGAAAATCGAAATCCGTCCGCCGGTGGGTGGCAATAACAGCCTGCGCATCGGGGCCGACATCCGTGATGCTTCGGGCAGCACCAACGAGTTTTTTCGCTATCAATCCGGCGTCGCCACGCGACTGCGCCGCGCGGGTGGCGTTAACACGACCTTGGGCGGGTTCATCGAGGGGAGCAGCAGCATCGGCCCACTGACGCTTACCGGCGGCGCGCGACTGGATCGCTGGTCGATCAAGCGCGGTTTCTTGACCGAAAGCGTCATCGGCACGGGCGTCGATACGCTCAACCTGGCGTTTGCCGACCGATCCGGAACGCGCCCGACCTTCCGCGGCGGTGCCGTGCTCAAACTGTCGGACAGGATCGCGCTCCGCGCGGCGGGTTACACCGGTTTTCGTGTGCCCACACTCAACGAACTTTACCGCCCCTTCCGCGTCGGGGCGGATGCCACGGCCGCCAATGGCGCCCTTGGCCTCGAAAAGCTCAAAGGTTTCGAAGGCGGCATCGGCGTTAACGCGGGCAAGGCAGCACTGGGTTTCACGGCCTTTTGGAACCAGCTCGACGGTGCCATCGCCAACGTCACGCTGGGGTCTGGCCCCGGCACATTTCCGCAAGTCGGCTTCGTCGCGGCAGGTGGTGTGTTCCGCCAGCGGCTCAACGTCGATGCCATCGAAGTCAAAGGGCTGGAAGCAACAGCAAGCGCGCCGTTCGGTGATTTTCGCATATCGGCGTCCTATGCGTTTACCGACGCCCGCGTCCGGGCGAGCGGTTCTGCCCTCCCCCTCAACAGCAAGCGCCCCGCACAAACGCCCGAGCATCAGGGCAGCGCGACTCTTGCCTATGCACCGGCCTCAGGCCCGCAAGCGTCGATCAGCATCCGCTATGCCGGCGCTCAGTTCGAGGATGATCTGCAAACGCGGCAATTGCCCAAGGCGTTTACTGTCGACGGGGTTATCAGTGTCCCGATCTTCGATGGCGTACGCATCGTGGCGCGCGCCGAAAATATCTTCGACGAAAAAGTTGTTTCAGGCATATCAGCAACAGGCGTCGAAGATTTGGGAACACCGCAGACTTTTTGGCTGGGTCTGACGTTCGGGCGATAACAAGGATGCGAATATGGCGGATATGATTGTTCCCGTTCCCGACGATTGGACCGCGCGCGCTCAGGGCGATCCGGTGGCTGAGTATGCACAGTCGCTTAGCGCGCCCGACGGCTATTGGCATCATGCGGTGCAGCGTCTCGATTGGATCAAGACGCCCACGATAATGGACGAATCGAGCTTTGACGAAGCGACCTTCGCCGTCCGCTGGTTCGCCGACGGTATCCTCAACGTCAGCGCCAATTGCGTCGACCGGCATCTGGCGACGCGGGGGGACGAGACGGCGATCATCTGGGAACCCGACGAGCCTTCGGAAGAACCACGCCGTTACACATACAACCAACTGCATGCCGAAGTCTGCCGCTTTGCCAATGTCCTGAAATCGGCAGGCGCAAAAAAAGGCGACCGGATTACCCTCTATCTACCGATGATTCCCGAAGCTGCGTTCGCGATGCTCGCCTGCGCCCGCATCGGGGCGATCCATTCGGTCGTGTTCGGCGGGTTTTCGCCTGATGCGCTTGCCGGAAGGATCACCGATTGCGATTCCAATATTGTCGTGACGGCCGACGAAGGGCGACGCGGTGGCAAGCGCGTCCCGCTGAAAGCCAACATCGACAAGGCCGCAGCGATTGCCGGATGCTTGCAGAAAGTCATTGTCGTGAAGGCGACCGGCGGTGACGTGACGATGCACCCGACCCGCGACCTCTGGTATCATGAGGCCGACGTCGCCAGCGACTGCCCACCCGAACCGATGGGTGCCGAAGACCCGCTGTTCATCCTCTACACCTCGGGATCAACGGGGAAACCCAAGGGCGTTGTCCACACATCGGGCGGTTACCTGCTCTGGGCGGCGATGACGCATGAGACCTGTTTCGACTATAAACCAGGCGAAATCTTCTGGTGCGCGGCCGATGTCGGCTGGGTCACGGGGCACAGCTATGTCGTCTATGCGCCGCTTGCCAATGGCGGGACGACACTCATGTTCGAAGGGGTGCCGAACTGGCCGACGCCCTCACGCATCTGGGAAGTCGTTGACAGGCATCAGGTCCAGACCTTGTTTACGGCTCCCACGGCGCTGCGTGCCCTGATGCGTGAAGGCGACAGTTTTGTCACCGCGACCAGCCGCGCTTCGCTCAAACTGCTCGGCTCAGTCGGCGAACCGATCAACCCCGAGGCATGGCGCTGGTATCATGACGTCGTCGGCGGCGGGCGATGCCCGATCATCGATATGTGGTGGCAGACCGAGACGGGCGCGGGAATGATCGCTCCCCTGCCCGCCTTCACGCCGCTGAAGCCCGGCTCGGCGACCTTCCCGCTACCCGGTGTCGAGCCGCAGATCGTTGATAATGACGGCGGTGTGATCGAAGGCGCAGCGGAAGGCTGCCTCGTCATCGCGCGGTCATGGCCGGGCCAGATGCGCACCGTCTGGGGCGATCACCGCCGTTTTTTCGAAACATATTTCCAGACATTTCCGGGCAAATATTTCACCGGAGACGGCGCGCGACGTGACGCCGATGGCTATTACTGGATTACGGGCCGCGTCGATGATGTCATCAATGTCTCGGGCCACCGCATGGGGACCGCCGAAGTCGAAAGCGCGCTTGTCCTCCACGCCAAAGTCGCCGAAGCCGCCGTTGTCGGCATGCCGCATGAGATCAAGGGACAGGGCATTTATGCCTATGTCACCTTGAATGTCGGCGAGACGGGCGATGCGGCGCTGGCGAAGGAACTGGTCAACTGGGTCCGCACCGAAATCGGGCCGATTGCCGCGCCTGATGCCATCCAGTTCGCGCCGTCACTGCCCAAAACGCGCAGCGGAAAGATCATGCGCCGCATCCTGCGCAAGATTGCCGAAGGCGATGTCTCAACGCTGGGCGACACATCAACGCTGGCCGATCCGTCGGTGGTCGATGACTTGATCACCAACCGCATATCGGCAGTCTGACGCGCCCCCATGCTTGCGCGTCCGGCGCGGCGCGGGCATGGCGCGGGCATGGCTGACATGAACATCAAACCGCCCACCACGCAACTTTCCGGCCTCATGGCGCGCGGCGCCGCTTTTCTGGGGTCCGAAACCGCGATCATGTGCGGCGCGATGTCGTGGATCAGCGAGCGGCATCTTGTGTCTGCCATATCGAATGCGGGTGGCTTTGGCCTGATCGCGTGCGGCGCGATGACGCCCGACTTGCTCGATACCGAAATTGCCGAGACCAAGAAGCGCACGACCAAACCGTTCGGCGTCAACCTGATCACGATGCACCCGATGCTGATGGAGCTGATCGGCGTGTGCGCGAAACATCAAGTCACGCATATAGTCCTCGCCGGTGGTTTGCCGCCGTCGGGCAGCCTCGATGCTATAAAAGCCATGGGCGCGAAAGTCATCTGCTTCGCGCCCGCGCTCAGTCTGGCGAAGAAGCTCATTCGTTCGGGCGTCGATGCACTCGTGATCGAAGGCATGGAAGCGGGTGGCCATATCGGCCCGGTGTCCACGTCGGTGCTAGCGCAGGAAATCCTGCCCGAAGTGGCCGACCAAGTGCCGGTGTTTGTCGCAGGCGGAATCGGGCGCGGCGAAGCGATTGCCGCCTATCTTGAAATGGGCGCAGCAGGCGTGCAACTCGGCACCCGCTTTGCCTGCGCGACCGAAAGCATTGCGCATCCCAATTTCAAAAAGGCATTTTTCCGCGCCTCGGCCCGCGACGCCATTGCCAGCGTCCAGATCGATCCGCGGCTTCCCGTCATTCCGGTGCGCGCCTTGAAGAATGCGGGCACCGAACTCTTCACCGCCAAACAAGTCGAAGTCGCGCGCGCGCTTGATGAAGGCGGCCTCGCGATGATGGATGCCCAGCTTCAGATCGAACATTATTGGGCGGGGGCGTTGCGCCGCGCTGTGATCGACGGCGACGTTGAAAACGGCTCGCTGATGGCGGGTCAATCCGTCGGCATGGTCAAGGCCGAGGAGCCCGTTGCCGAGATTATCGCGCAGCTTTGCGACGAAGCGAATGCAGCCCTCGAAAGCCGCGCAACAATCTGATAGCGCTTGGCCCATGCCAACTGCTGCCGCCTCCGCCCGCGAAATCCTGACCCGTCTTCACGAGGTTATGGCCGCGCGAACGGGGGCGCAGGCGAAACTAAATCAAGTCACCGGCATCATCGCCGAAGCCTTGGCGAGCGAAGTCTGCTCGATCTATTTGCTGCGCGACGGCGTTCTCGAACTTTACGCGACGCGCGGGCTGAAGCAGGAAGCGGTGCACGTCACCAAATTGGCGCTGGGTGAGGGGCTGGTCGGGACGATTGCGGCCAATGTCGAAACGCTCAACCTCGACGAAGCGACGTCGCATCCCGATTTTGCCTATAAGCCCGAAACCGGCGAAGAATTGTTTCACTCCTTCGCTGGCGTTCCCATCGTCCGGCGCGAGGCTGCGGTGGGGGTTCTGTGCATCCAACATGCCGAGCCGCGCCGTTATGAAGAAGTCGAAATCGAGGCACTGCAGACCGTCGCGATGGTTCTGTCCGAACTCATCGCCAATGCAGGCCTTGTCGATGAAAAGCGCCGCGACGGCGACCGAGTTCAGACCGCACAGGGGGTGCGACTGTCGGGCCTGAAACTGGTCGAGGGGATGGCGCGCGGCCACGCCGTTTATCACCAGCCGCGCATCATCATCGAACATACGGTGGCGGAGGACACCGAGGCCGAGCGCCACCGCGTCTATTCGGCATTCGACAAGATGCGCGAACAGATCGACCGGATGGCGAGCCAGGCCGAATTCGGCGTCGACGGCGAAACCCGCGAAATCATCGATACCTACAAGATGTTCGCCTATGACGAAGGCTGGGGGCGGCGGATCAACGAAGCCATCGACAGCGGGCTGACGGCGGAAGCGGCCATCGAACGCGTCCAGCAACGCACGCGGATGCGGATGCGCCAGATTGACGATCCGCTGCTCGCCGACCGGATGCACGATCTCGAGGATCTTGCCAACCGGCTGTTGCGGATTGTTTCGGGTCAATTGGGCACCGCAGCGCAAGCGGGGCTGCGGCAGGACACGATCCTGATCGCACGCAATCTGGGGCCCGCCGAACTGCTCGAATATGACCGGCGGCGACTGAAGGGCGTGATCCTCGAGGAAGGGTCGCTGACCGCGCATGTGACGATTGTGGCTCGCGCAATGGGCGTGCCCGTACTTGGCCGCGTCAAAGATGTGCGGCGGATGGTTGCCGATGGCGATGCGCTGCTGCTTGATGGCACTGCGGGGTCAGTCATTGTCCGGCCCAGCCAGCCGATGGACGAAGCCTTTGAGTCCAAACTACTGATCGGCCAGAAAAAGCGCGCGAGTTTTGCCGCACTGCGTGACCAGCCGCCGGTCACCATGGATGGCGTGCGCATCCAGTTAATGGTCAACGCAGGCCTGCGCGATGATGTGGCCGCGCTCGACGTGACGGGCGCCGACGGCATCGGCTTGTTCCGCACCGAGTTCCAGTTTCTCGTGTCGGCCACCCTCCCGCAACGCGCGCAGCAGCAACGCCTGTATCGCGACGTGCTCGATGCCGCAGGGGATCGCCCGGTCATCTTCCGCACCGTCGACATCGGCGGCGACAAGGCGCTGCCCTATCTGCGGACGTCCGATGAACAGGACGGCGAGGAAAATCCCGCCATGGGCTGGCGCGCGCTCCGGGTCGCACTTGATCGTGACGGGCTGATGAAAGTGCAGGCACGCGCGTTGCTCGAAGCAGCTGTCGGCCGCACCCTGAGCGTCATGTTCCCGATGGTCAGCGAGCCTTGGGAGTTCGACGAAGCCAAGGCGCTGTTTGAATCGCAGCGCAAATGGCTCGGCGAACGGGGCAAGCGATCGCCCAATGCCGTTCGCTATGGCGCGATGCTCGAAGTCCCCGCGCTCGCCGAAATGCTCGACGTCCTGCTGCCCAATCTCGACTTTCTTTCTATCGGCACCAATGACCTGACCCAGTTCCTTTTCGCAGCGGACCGCGCCAATCCCAAACTTGCCGAGCGTTACGACTGGCTGAGCCCCGCCATCCTTCGCTTCCTGTCACGCATCGTCCGCGAAGCCGCAGCGCATGATGTGCCGGTCGGCGTTTGTGGCGAAATGGGCGGGCGCCCCTTGGAAGCAATGGCACTGATCGGCCTCGGGATCGACCGCCTTTCGATCACGCCTGCGGCGATTGGCCCCGTCAAAGCGATGATCCGTTCGCTCGACGCCGCTGCGTTGCGCACCGAAATGCAAGCGATGCTCGTTCAAAAACATCGTAACTTGCGCGCGGTGCTGGCCGATTGGTCGCGCGATCATAATGTTGAAATCACATAATCATGGAGAAAAGAGGGGGCGATAGACGTTGAGTTGACAGCACCCCTTACGATTTGAGACAACGGGACACCGCCCAATGGTCGCGTAAGGGTGGGGAGAATATGAAATATGGTCGATGCAGAACTGCCGGAAGCTGGCTTGTTCCCGCAAAGCGTAGGCGAGCGCCTGCGTATTTTGCGTGAGGCTGCAGGACTTGACCTGAACGACGTGGGCACGAAAACGCGCATTCCGCTGCGCCACTTGGAAGCCATCGAGCGCGGCGATTACGCGGCGTTGCCCTCGCCAACCTATGCACTCGGTTTTACCCGCTCTTATGCCCGCGCGGTTGGGGCGGACGATGCGCCGCTCATTGTGCAGCTGCGCGAGGATCTCGGTCGCGAAGATCCGATGGCGCATGGCCATATGCCCTACGAACCGGCCGACCCTTCGCGGGTGCCGGGGCGGTTGTTGGCGTGGACGGCGGCGGCCTTGGCGTTGGTGCTGGCGATTGGCTATTGGACATGGCGGTCGAACTATTGGGGGCCAGACGCCGTGACGCCCGTGCCCAGCGAGACGCCCGCGCCGCCGCCCGTCGTCGCAACCACGGCGCCCGCACAAGCACCGGTCGTAACAGCACCCGCAACGGGCGTAGTCGTCCTGACGGCAACCGCCCCCGTCTGGCTGCGCATTTATGATGCGTCCAAAACGAAGCTATTCGAGAAAGAAATGACCGTCGGCGAGCGATATACGGTCCCCGCCGATGCGAATAATCCGATGATCCTGACGGGGCGGCCCGATGGCTTGAAAGTCACTGTGGGCGGGCGAGAAGTCGCGCCGTTGGGGACAGCGGAGAAATCGATCAAGGATGTCGGCATCAGTGCGGCAGCGCTGGCGGCGCGGCCACCGATGGTGGTAACGCCGGCGGCAACGGCACCGATGTCGCCACCACCGGCACTATAAAAATCGAACGAACGGGGATGGGTTATGCGTTTGAAATTGGGGATCGTAGCGCTTCTGGCAAGTGCATCATTCAGCGGGGCAGCATTCGCGCAGACCGGCGCCATCGACTTGCGCGTCGGCAAGCTCGAAAAGGAAATGAAGGCAGTGCAGCGCACTGTGTTCCCGCAAGGCGTGCCCGTCCAGCCCGAAAGTGGGATTGCGGTACCCGGCACAGCAGCGGGATCGCCCGCCACCGCGCCGATTGCCGATCTGACCTCGCGCGTCGATGCGCTTGAAAAGTCGCTGGCGTCGCTGACCGGCCAGATCGAACAAGTGCAGTTTCGCAACCGCCAGCAAGACGAAGCGATCAAGCGGATCGAGGCACGCCTGACACCCGAAGCAAGCGCCGAACCCGCCGCCGTGACACCTGTTGTGGCGACGCCCAAACCAGCGACAGCCGCC
Organism: Sphingomonas sp.; assembly: GCA_031362355.1. Lineage (GTDB taxonomy): Bacteria > Pseudomonadota > Alphaproteobacteria > Sphingomonadales > Sphingomonadaceae > Sphingomonas_O. Next base: position 45,403 of record JANLSJ010000014.1, on the reverse strand, counting down.
GTCCTCAGGCCCACCACCCCGACGCCTACCAAGCCGACGGTGGTCGCGACCAAGCCCGATGCGGCCCGCAAGGCGCAAATAGCGGCGGTTGAAATCCCCGCGACCGGCGACGCGCCCGAGGACGCCTATAGCTATGGTTTTCGCCTCTATTCGGCCAAACTCTATCCCGAAGCGCAGACCAAGCTAAAGGAATTTGTTGCCAAATATCCGGCGCACCGCCGCGCCAGCTATGCGCAAAACCTTCTCGGGCGGTCCTATTATGACGAAGGCAAGCCCGCGCTCGCGAGCGTTGCGTTTTATGACAATTATCAGAAAATGCCCAAAGGGGAACGCGCGCCCGAAAGCCTTTACTGGTTGGGGCAGGCCCTGACCAAACTCAAGAAACTGCCGGATGCGTGCAAGGTCTACGCTGAACTCGACGAAGTTTATGGAACCAAATTGGGCACCGACCTGAAAGCGAAAGCGACCAAGGGCCGTGCTGACGCAAAATGCACGGCCTGACGCGCGTGTCCGCCGCTTTGCGGATGATTTCACGCGGCTGACCGATGCGGGTCCGGATGACCGGATCGGCATTGCGGTTTCGGGTGGGCCGGACAGTCTGACGCTGCTGTTGCTCGCGGCGGCGGTGTTTCCGGAGCGGGTTGAGGCCGCAACGGTCGATCATGGTTTGCGGCCAGCAGCGACCGATGAAGCGTTGATGGTGGCGGACCTCTGCGCCACGCGCGGCATCCCGCACAGCATTCTGAGACTCGAAGGCCTGCCGCCGGGCAATGTTTCCGCCCAAGCGCGCACGGCCCGCTATGCGGCGCTCGACAATTGGATGGAGGCGCAGCACCTCGACTGGTTGTTGACCGCGCATCATGCCGATGATCAGCTCGAAACCATGATCATGCGCCTCAATCGCGGATCGGGCGTTGCGGGGCTATCGGGTGTGCGCGCAAAACAGGGCCGGATTGTGCGGCCTTTGCTGGGTTGGCGGCGCGCGGAGCTCGTCGCGCTCGTTGTCGAGGCAGGGATCATCGCCGTCGATGACCCCAGCAACCGCGACGACCGCTTTGACCGTGCACGCCTTCGCAAAGCGCTCGCGGGGGCTGATTGGCTTGATCCGCTCGCGGCATCGGCCAGCGCCGCTGCACTCGCCGATGCTGATGCTGCCATCGAATGGGCAGTTGATGCCGTTGAAAGCCTCCATGTTATCGAACGCGATGGCGCGATCTCGTTCGACCGCCACCACCAAGATTTCCCCGTTGAAATCGTCCGCCGCATCGTTCTGCGCTGCCTGTTGCTCGTTGATCCGGCCTGTCGACCGCGCGGTGATGCGCTCACCCGCCTGATCGAAACGCTCACGAAAGGCAGCGTCGCAACGCTCGGCAATGTGATCGCACGCGGCGGCCACTTGTGGCTTTTTCACCCCGCGCCGCCGCGCCAGACGCATGATCCGCAATGAATCTGCATTCCGTTCCATTGTCATTAAGGGTATTCGCCTTATTTAAGGGATTAGAAGCGAGGCACCTATGAACGACGACAAGACGCCGAACGGCAATCCGTGGATGAAAAGCCTTTTGATCTGGGTGGGCATCCTTGCTGCGCTCGCGGTGTTTGTATCGGTGTTCGACGGTCGCAAGGCCAGCCCCGTAGCGGGCAATGGCATGGCCTATTCAGACTTTATCGCAAAGGTTGACGAAGGTTCAGTCAAAGACGTCAAAATCGCAGGGGACATTGTATCGGGCTCGCTTTCGAACGGTGAACCCTTCCGCACCTATCGCCCCAATGATCCGCAGTTGATCGAGCGTCTGACCAAAGCGAACATTAAATTCTCCGCCGAGCCCGAGGAAACCGCGTCGATTTGGGTGCTCCTCCTTTATCAAGCGCTCCCCTTCGTCCTGATGATCGGCCTTGCCGTGTTCGTCATGCGCCAGATGCAGAAAAATGCCGGCGGCGGGGCGATGGGCTTTGGCAAATCGCGCGCCAAGATGCTGACAGCCAAAGAAGGCAAAGTTACCTTTGCCGACGTGGCAGGCATTGACGAAGCGCGCGAGGAACTCCAGGAAATCGTCGATTTTCTGAAAGACCCGACCAAGTTCGCGCGCCTCGGCGGCAAGATTCCCAAGGGTGCTTTGCTCGTCGGTTCGCCCGGTACCGGCAAGACTCTGCTGGCGCGCGCCATCGCAGGCGAAGCGGGCGTGCCGTTCTTCACAATCTCGGGTTCTGATTTCGTCGAAATGTTCGTCGGCGTCGGCGCGAGCCGTGTCCGAGACATGTTCACCGAAGCCAAGAAAAACGCACCGTGCATCGTCTTCATCGATGAAATCGATGCCGTCGGTCGTCATCGTGGTGCCGGTCTCGGCAACGGCAATGACGAACGCGAACAGACGCTGAACCAGCTGCTTGTCGAAATGGACGGGTTTGAAGCCAACGAAGGCATCATCATCGTCGCGGCAACCAACCGCCCCGACGTGCTCGACCCTGCGTTGCTCCGTCCGGGTCGCTTCGACCGTCAGGTGGTCGTGTCGCGTCCTGACATCGAAGGCCGCGAGAAAATTCTCGAAGTCCACGTCAAGAAAATCCCGCTCGCGCCCGATGTCGATCTTCGCACGATTGCGCGCGGCACCCCGGGTTTCTCGGGTGCCGATCTCGCCAACCTCGCGAACGAAGCTGCGCTCTTGGCAGCGCGCAAAGGCAAGCGCCTCGTCGCGATGCTCGAGTTTGAGGAAGCCAAGGACAAGGTCATGATGGGTGCCGAACGGCGTTCGATGGTGATGACCGAGGACGAAAAGAAAGCGACCGCCTATCACGAAGCCGGTCATGCGCTCGTCTCGCTCCATGTTCCGCATTGCGATCCGCTGCACAAGGTGACGATCATCCCGCGTGGCCGCGCACTGGGCGTCACATGGAACCTGCCCGAACGCGACCGCTTCAGCATGAACATGAAGCAGATGAAGGCGCGGCTCGCGCTGGCGTTCGGTGGCCGCATCGCCGAGCAGCTGATCTATGGCAATGACGAGCTCAACACCGGCGCGTCGAACGACATTCAGCAGGCGACCGATATGGCCCGCTCGATGGTCATGGAATATGGCATGTCCAAGAAATTGGGCTGGCTGCGCTACCGCGACAATCAGGACGAGGTTTTCCTTGGCCACAGTGTCGCGCGCTCGCAGAATGTGTCCGAGGAAACATCGCGCCTGATCGATCAGGAAATCCGCGTGCTTGTTGAGGAAGGCGAAGCGACCGCGCGGCAAGTGCTGACCGACAATCTCGATCAGTTGCACAAGCTCGCCGAAGCCTTGCTCGAATATGAAACCCTGTCAGGTGACGAATCCAAACGTGCGATAGCAGGCGAGCCGATCGACCGGGATCGCGGCAAGGACAAGGGTCCAGCAGCGATTGTCGGCGGGTCGTCAATTCCGAAATCGAAGCGACCCAAGGGCGGCATCGGCGGCCCCGCTGCGGCGGGGGCTTAAGGGTTGCGCCGGGGGGCGGTAGCTGTAACGGGCCTGTTGCTATTCTCGCCGGTCAACGCGCAAGCGATGACGGTGGCGGAGTTTCTGGGCAAAGCCGAAACGCTACAATCCAGAGGCGTAATGGCGATGTTTTCGTCGGACATCGGTTTGCTGAAAGCTGAAATCAAAAGTGCATCTGTGGCCTATCGCGCCGATGTGGCCGCTGGCAAACCGCCACAAAGCTGCCCGCCGGCACTCGGCACCGTAAAGACCAGTTCGGACGAGCTTCTCGCTGCATTCCGTGCTGTTCCCGCAGCCGAGCGCACGCGGCTGAGTGTCCGCGCCGCCTTTGCCAATTATATGGCAAAGCGCTTCCCTTGTAAGTGATTAGCCTCTGTAGATCATCAGGCCGATTTCAGCGGCTTGATCGCCGTGACATTCGATCCCGGCTTATCCTCGGATCGCGCACGCGCATCGGTGGCGCGGCCCTGAAGCATATCGTCATGATCGCGGAAGATATGTTCGATCTCGCGCCGTTTATCGAACAGGATTTTGGCAATACCCGGCGCAAGACTATCGCCCTCGCCCATCCGGCCTAGGATACCCGCAAGATCGCTCTGCGTTGCTTCTTGAGGCGTTCGGAAAAACTGCCCCTTGCTATCGAAAAACCCTACACCACGGTTCGCCATCGCTTCACTCCACTGAATTTACGCGCGGCCCCGTCTTTCCCCTCTGGATGCTCATTTAACCGGCATCCTGCGACTCAGCTTAGCATGAAACCGTTTTGTCCTGAATAGGTTCCATAATGGGACAGTTCAGGCGGCAACAGATTCAAGCACGGGATAGTCGACGTAGCCCTCGTCACCTTGTGAATACCATGTCATCATTTCACCTTCGTTAAGCGCGGCACCGCTTGCCAGCCGACCGGGGAGATCGGGATTAGCGAGGAAGGCGCGTCCGAAGCTGATGGCATCCGCCACCCCCGAATCGAGCGCGGCCTGCGCCGACGCCGCGTCATAGTCTGAATTTAGCACCAGCGGCCCAGGAAAGACCTTGCGGATCGCAGGCGACTGGCGCGGGACGTCGGTTGCACCGAACGTGCCGTTGGCGGGTGGCTCGCGCAGTTCGAGAAACGCAATCTGGTGAGCGGCAAGCGCCATTGCTGCGGCCGTGAACAGCGCTTCCGGATTACGATCATCGGCCCCTTGCGAGGCACCATTGGGCGACAAGCGCACGGAGGTCCGATCCGCACCCACCTCGGCAACCAGCGCCGCCGTCACTTCATCGAGCAGACGGATACGGTTTTCGACCGACCCACCATAGGCATCATCACGGAAATTCGAATTGTCGCGCAGGAACTGGTCGATCAGATAGCCGTTCGCGCCGTGCAGTTGTACCCCGTCAAAACCCGCCGCCATCGCGTTCCGTGCGGCATGGACATAATCGCCGATCAGGCGCGGGATTTCGTCAAGGCCCAGCGCGCGTGCCTCCACATAGGGTTGTTTGCCGTCATAAGTATGCGCCTTGCCGGGCGCAGTCGTTGCCGATGACGAGACCGGTTGCACCCCGTTCAGGCTGGGATGAACGATACGCCCCATATGCCAAAGCTGCGCAACGATACGCCCACCGGCGTCGTGCACGGCCTCGGTCACTGGCTTCCATGCCTCGACCTGTTCGTCGCTCCACAGACCGGGGGCATAAGGCCAGCCCGATCCTTCGACTGTTATCCCCGTCGCTTCGCTGATGATCAGCCCCGCCGACGCCCGCTGCGCATAATAGGTTGCCATCCGCGCTGTCGGGACATGCCCGCGCGTCGCCCGTCCGCGCGTCAGTGGTGCCATCACTATGCGGTTCGGCGCATGGATCGCACCAAGGTCAATCGAATCGAACAGCGACGGCATAAACGGGTTCCTCTTTGAAACGGGAATGATCTCGCGCATATGGCGGCGCATGGGTGCAATCGCCAGCGAAGAAAAACTTGGGGCCCCGCGATTTGGCCTCGTGGCGTTGCTGGTGGGCAGTGCCCTGCTCGCGCTGGGGCCGATGTTCGTGCGCATGGCCGATACGGGGCCGATTGCCAGTGCTTTCTGGCGGATGGCACTTGCTTTACCGCTCTTGGCGCTGATGGCACGGTTTGGGCCAAAATCGAGCGGGCAGATGACGCCTGCGCTTGTGCTGATCATTGCCGCATCGGGCGTGTTGTTTGCTGCGGATCTGGCCAGCTGGCACTTGGGCATCATGCAGACAAAAATCGCCAACGCGACGCTGTTCGGCAATTCGGCCAGCTTCATTTTCCCGATCTATGGATTTGTTGTCGCACGCGCGTGGCCCGCGCGGCGGCAAGTTCTGGCGCTGGTCATGGCAGCGGCGGGGGCTGGGCTGTTGATGGGGCGTAGCGCCGAGTTATCGCCTGAACATCTGGTTGGCGATTTGCTTAGCTTGCTCGCAGGGGTTTTTTACGCCGCCTATTTCGTCGCGATTGCCCGCGCGCGCGAAACGCTGGCGCCACTGCCGCTTTTGGCGTGGTCGACATTGGCGAGCGCCGTTCCGCTTCTGCTTCTGGCAAACATCATGGGTGAGACGGTGATGCCGACCAACTGAACCCCGCTGATCGCGCTGTCGCTGTGCAGTCAGGTAATCGGACAAGGCCTCATGGTTTATGCGCTAGGCCGGATGAGCCCGCTGGTCATCGGCCTGTCGCTCCTGACCCAGCCGATTACTGCCGCACTAACCGGCTGGCTGATGTTCGACGAAACCCTCTCGCCGCCCGATCTCGCCGGTGCGGCCCTTATTGCGCTGGCGCTGGTTCTGGTGCGACGGTAGCTTTGGCACACGACTTTGCGAAATAGTTGATCGTATCGATCGTCACTTCGCCACCGCGCATGCCGATTGCCGGCTCGCGTTGGCCGGCCCAGCCCTGCGTCAACGGATAAAAATAGGCAACGAAGGAGGCCTCATAGCCGTCGGCAATCCGGCCCAGCTTGCGCCCGGGAAACGCGAGTTCGGCACCGTTCTTGGTGGCCATCTCGATGATCTCGGACGTGTCGAACAGCGCGAAACTTCGCAATGTTGTGATCTCGTGATGCATACCAAGCGAATATTGGTCCGCGCCGACTGCCAGCTTCACCTTGGCATTGCGCAGCATGGTCAGATTGTGACGCATGATCGCCAGCACTTCGGCCAGTTTCGCGCCGTCATACCGCATGGCGCCGACGGTTGCCGTCGGCACGACAGTAATCCCGGCAGCCGCCGCCGCAGCGGCATCGGCGGCCGTGATGCGATAGCTTTCTGCCGGATGCGTTGCGGATGGAGCTTCATAGGGCATGTGGCCAAGCGCGGTCACTTTGGCGGCAACAGCGCGCCGAAAATCGGCGGCATCCTCGATGTGGACGATCTGCCTAAGCCCCAGTGCTTTGGCCTCAGCCACGGCGGCATCGAATACTTCGCCGGATAATCCGGCGCTGTTTTCGCTGGTGTGGTAAAGGAGATAGAGCTTCACGATCAACGCGCCATTGGCCTTGACCGCGCGCACCGCTGTACGCGCTGCTTCGGGCGTATCCGCCAAGTGAAATGCCCGTCCGGGCAGATCTTCGACCTTGACCGGCCCCAGAAAGCCGCGCTGTGCAAGGCCCGTGTAAAGGGGTTGCGGATGCCCGCCGGTCCGTGTGATCCCACCACCGGTTGCTTGCAGTTCGACCAGCCCGGCTTGCGCTGGCGGGGTCGGGCCCTTTGGGCGGATATTGTTGGGATTCAGCGCGTAGAAAATGCCCTGGCCAACATAACGCTTATGGGTTTCGTCATCGCGACCACGCGGCACATCGATCGTATGGGTGTGAACGTCAGCAAAGGGCGGTGTCAGATAAAGAAATGACGCATCAAGGCTGACGGGCATCGTCGCTCCGGCCACGAAACGCCCGCCTTTGATCGCGAGCGTCCGGTTTTCATAGGCCGCGCCGTTCCATACATTGGCATTGGTGAGTGCCAGATCGCACTGCGCCGCTGCGGCCGCCGAAGAAGCGGCAAGCACGGCGGAGATTGTGATCCGGAACATCGACTAAGCGCCGCCGAGAATGCCCTGCGTAACCATCGTGTAGAGCATCGGTACGGACAGCAGCGTATTCGTCCGGCTGAAGATCATCGCAGTCGACGCCGCTTTTGCTTTCGTGTCGGCATCGGCCTCAACAAGGCCCAATGCCTTTTTCTGGTTTGGCCAGATTACGAACCACACGTTAAACGCCATGATCAAGCCGAGCCACATGCCAAGGCCGATCATCCGGTATCCCGCCTGAAACGTCAGCGCTTCGACAAGATACTGCTGTGGTGGGTGCGCAGCGATGACAAGACCCATGATGACTGTGGCAAGCGCCGCCCAGCGAAACCAGAAAAGCGCAGCAGGTGCGATGTATTTCGATACACCTGGCTTCAATTCGGCAGGCACCGTCGGCATCGTCGGAATTTGGACGAAATTGAAATAATAAAGCAGGCCAATCCACATGATGCCAAACAGCGTATGGAGAAAACGGAACAGCGCGTTGATATAAGTCGGCGCTTCGGTGCCGCCGTGAAACACGAAGATCACGACGACGAGCAGCGTAAAGGACAGCAGTAGTACTGACCCGAGATTTCCAAAAAACTTTGCCATGGCACGACCCCAACACGATTGATGTTTGGCGCTTAGCAGCCCATTTGAATTCTGTCACCCGATGGAGCGTTACAATGTCCGACCCCACTCTCGACGAAATGCGTGTCACGCTTGCGGCGGAGCTTCCACATCACGCCGCGTTTGACGGGTGGACCCCCGACGCGCTGGCACTGGCGGCAGGCGCAACGGGGATTGATCCCGCTGTTGCCGCGCTGGCCTTTCCCGGCGGCGCGATGGACATGATCGACGCTTGGTTCGCGCATATCGATGATGCGATGCTCGCCAAACTGCCCCTCGAAACGCTCGGCACCATGAAAGTCCGCGCGAAGATTTCGGCTTTGGTCGAAGCGCGACTGGACTTGCTCAGCGTTCACATCGAAGCCCTGCGCCGCGCGCTCGCCGTCCTCGCGCTCCCGCAAAACCTGCCCCGTGCCACCAAGCTCGGCTGGCGCGCGGCCGATGCCATGTGGCACGCGGCGGGCGACACGGCGACTGATTTCAACCATTATTCAAAACGCGCCATCCTCGGCGGCGTTTACATGGCCACAATCATGGCAATGATGGACGACGAGAGCGAAGGCCACGCCGACACCCGCTCGTTCCTGTCGCGCCGGATCGACGGCATCATGCGCTTCGAAAAATTTAAAGGCCGCTTCACCCACAGCGCCCCCGAGCGCCTGAGCCTCGCACGGTTTCTGGGTCGGCTGAGGTATCCGGCAGTCTAATCGCTGGCGTTCGGCGCGTGCTATTGATAATCGGTCGCAGTGACTCTTGCCGACCTGCCTTTCAGCCAAGAAGCAACGATCAGCGCGATTGACTGGTCGGCGCTGTCTGAGCGCGATGGCCGCCGGTTGCGCGAGCTGGGTTTTGACGAGGGCGTCGCCGTCGAGCCGCTGCACGGGGCGGGCTTTGCCACCAAAGATCCGCTCGCGGTGCGCATCGGGCGGATGACCGTCGCCATCCGCCGCGTCCATGCCGCCGCAATCGACGTGGAGCCGGTCCGATGAACGCCCCCGCCGCCATCACAACGACGCCAATGGTCGCGCTTGTCGGCAATCCCAATTCGGGAAAGTCGGCGCTGTTCAACGCGCTGACCGGCGCGCGACAGAAAGTCGGCAATTATCCCGGCGTCACGGTCGAACGCCACGCGGGGCGCCTCTCGCTGGGCGACGGTCGGCCGCTCGAACTTGTCGACCTGCCCGGCACCTACAGCCTGACGCCCTCGAGCCCCGACGAGCAAGTGACGCGCGACGTCATCATGGGCGCACAGGCAGGCGAGCGCATTCCGTCTGCGCTCATCATCGTCGTCGACGCGTCAAACCTCGACAATCACTTGCGTTTCGCGATGGAGTTGATCGCGCTCGGGCGGCCCACAGTCGTCGCGCTTAACATGTTCGACCTCGCCGTCCGCGATGGCTTGACCATCGATGTGCCGGCCCTCGCGCAGACATTGGGCGTTCCCGTCATCCCGACGGTTGCCGTCCGAAAGCGTGGCCTCGACGAGCTCCGTGCCGCGCTCGATCCGCTCGTGATGGGCAATCTCATCCAGCCGCACGCCGGCACCACGCTGTCCGAACCGACTCTGACCGAGCGGCAGCGCCACGCCCGCCGCATTGCCAAATCCGTCACCGTCGAAACCAGCCCCGCACGCCGCTGGACCGAAAGCATCGACCGCGTCGTCCTGCATCCACTTCTTGGGCCCGTCATCCTGACGTTGCTGATGTTCGCCATGTTTCAGGCGGTCTTCACGCTCGCTGCCTACCCCGCCGACCTGATCGACGGTGGCATCGGCAGCCTTCAGGACGCGGTCAAGGCCGCCATGCCCGAAACCATCCTGCGCTCGCTCCTCACCGACGGCATCCTCGCGGGCGTCGGCGCGGTCGTCGTCTTCCTGCCGCAGATCATCATCCTCTTCGCCTTCATCCTGATCCTTGAAGCCAGCGGCTATATGGTCCGCGCCGCGTTCCTCATGGACCGGCTCATGTCATCGGTCGGCCTGTCGGGCCGCGCGTTCATCCCCCTCCTGTCGAGCTTTGCCTGCGCCATTCCCGGCATCATGGCGACGCGGACAATCGAAGACCCGCGCGACCGCCTGACGACGATCCTGATCGCGCCGCTCATGACCTGTTCCGCCCGCTTGCCCGTCTATGCCGTCATCATAGCCGCCTTCATCCCGCCGAGCCGCGTTGGCCCCGGTATTGGCTTGCAAGGCCTCGTCCTCTTCGGCCTTTACGCTTCCGGGATTGTCGGTGCACTTCTCGCAGCACTTCTCCTCCGCCGCACGGTGACGAAGGGCCCGGCGCAGGGCTTCATGATGGAAATGCCCAAATATCAATGGCCGCGCATTGGCGATCTCCTGCTCGGCCTGTGGCAGCGTGCGTGGGTGTTCCTGAAACGCGCGGGCACGATCATCGCGCTCACTACCGTCATCCTCTGGGCCTTGCTCAGCTTCCCGCGCGTCCCCGTCGGCAGCGCGCAGAGCCAGATCGATTACAGCATCGCCGGCCGCATTGCCGATGGCCTCGCCGTCGTCGTCAAACCCATCGGTTTCGACCGCGACATCGCGCTCGCGCTGATCCCTGCGATGGCCGCGCGCGAAGTGGCCGTTGCCGCGCTCGCCACCGTCAATGCCATCGACACGCCGGATGAGGGACAGCGTGACCAGAGCCTCGCGCAAAGCCTGCGCTCAAAATGGAGCCTCGCCACTGCGCTCGCCTTCCTCGCTTGGTTCGTCTTCGCGCCGCAATGCATCTCGACCATCGCTGTCGTCCGCCGCGAGACCAACGGGTGGAAATGGCCAGGCTTCATGCTAGTGTATCTGTTCGCGCTCGCTTATGTGGCGGCAGGGGCAACATACTGGATCGCTAAGGCGGCCGGACTTTAGGAGAATATCGTGGCGGGCAGTCTGAACAAGGTCATGTTGATCGGCAATCTGGGCAAGGACCCCGAAGTGCGGTCGTTCCAGAACGGCGGCAAAGTGTGTAATTTCAGCATCGCGACGGGCGAAACCTGGAAAGACAAGAACACCGGCGAAAAGCGCGAAAAGACCGATTGGCACAACATCGCGATCTTCAACGAAAACCTCGTCCGCATTGCCGAACAATATCTGAAAAAAGGCTCGAAGGTTTATATCGAAGGGTCGCTCCAGACCCGCAAATGGCAGGACCAGTCAGGCGCGGACAAATACACCACCGAAGTCGTGCTCCAGAATTTCAACGGCACACTGGTGCTGCTTGACCGCGCTGAAGGCGGCGGCATGGGCGGCGGCGGCGGCCAGCGCAGTGGCGGGGGCGGCTATAATCAGGACGACAGCGGCGGCTATGGCGGCGGTGGGGGCGGTGGAGCGACGCGGGGCGGCGGTTCGACGAGACCGAGTGCGTTTGACAGCGATCTGGATGATGACGTGCCGTTTTGAGGGGGTGAAGAAAATTGACTCCGCAATCACAGTAAACTTAGAAAAGAGCACTGATGTTAGAGCAGTTTCGAATTTCTGACTTTCTTGAATGGCATGGGGCCAAAGGTCTGAAACTCAACCCCGATTTTCAACGCGGCTCAGTTTGGACGCCTGCAGCAAGGATCATGCTGATCGACACAATTTTAAGAGATTTGCCAATACCGAAAATTTTTATTCGTTCCAAAATTGATCGCGTCTCGCGAAAAACGGTTCGTGAGGTTGTGGACGGTCAACAGCGACTACGCGCCATAATTGATTTTGCAGACGATAAGATAACTCTTTCCCAGCGCGCCAAAGAATACTCCGGCTTCAGATTTAGCTCGCTACCAGATGAGCTAAAGGATCGATTTTTGGAATACCCTCTCGCTGTTGACCAATTAATAAATGCCACAGATGACAAGGTTTTGGATATATTTGCGCGATTGAATTCGTATAATGTGAAGTTGAATGCCCCAGAGCTGAGGCACGCAGCGTACCAAGGCGATTTCCGATCCTCTGTTCATGACCTGTCCGTAGCAAACTTTGAATTCTGGAATACGTCTAAAGTATTTTCATACCGTGACATGGTGCGTATGGAAAATGACGCACTTGTAGCAGAAATGTATACTATTCTGCTCGAAGGCATAAGTGACGGTGGGGCGGAGAAGATAAATCGGATTTATAAAAAATATGATGTTGATAATTCTTTTAACAAAGAATTAATTCAGGGGAATTTTCAACGTGTTTTGAATTTTATTGAGGATTCATTGGCACCGCGACTTTTCGAAGCTCAGATATTGAAACCACCTCATTTGTTGATACTCTTTGCAGCATTAGCGCATTCTATGATCGGCCTCGTTAAAGGCGGTCTTGATGAACTTCCAGACAGGTGTCCTCTTAGCCAAGATACAAATTTGATTGCTGATCGGTTAAGCAACCTTTCGGCAATTATTGTTTCAAAAGAGGAGCCAGAAAATATGAAGGACTTTTGGCGCGCTTCCCGGTCCACAACCCAGCGCCTTGCTTCGCGAAAGGAACGGTTTGCTGCATACTATGAGGCTGTAACGGCGTAGAGATGGCAAGGGGGCTTAGTTATGTTTACGCTGGACTGGCTAAAGACTGTGAGAAAATTCGGCTTTCCATTCGAACAGGCTTGAACCTGACGTCAATTGAGAAGCGCGAACAGAACGCCATTCTCAAATTTTCAGTGATCTCGCTCCTTGATGCATGGGGTAAATTTTCTAAGCTACTTGTCGCAGAATCTTCAGTCGGAAACATTGAGACTGCGTCCGGCCGAATGCTTCCCAGAGGCTCTAATGTGAGTTTAGCAGACGCACTTCGAAAATCGCGAGTCAAGCGCGATGGCACAGTTGGCGACGAGCCGCGTTGGCATGACGCGTCAATTGCCATTGCGAAAGCTAGGCGATTTGCCGTGGGAAATTACACTGAAATTCAAAATGCTATCGGCGACGCCAATTCACCGGCGGATCAAATCCGACTGCTGCGAAACTTCTGTGCTCACGAAAACAATTTAAGCTGCTTCGAAAAATTGCAAAGCGCCAGTTGGGCATCAAAAGCTTCGAACGGCGATGTGAGGTCGTTACTGACTGATGTTGGGCACGACGGTCGAATGAGATTCGATTTTTGGATTGATGAGTTGGAGCTTATTGGTTTTGCTGCGTGCCAGTAGGCATCCCCCCCTAAATCCCCGCCATCTTCCTGAGCGCCGCGTTCGTCCGCGTTTGCCATCCTGGCCCGTCCCCTACGGAAATAATCGATCAGATCGCTGTCGAGGCGCAGGCTGATTTGCACCTTGGGCTCCTCGCCCACAGCACCTTAACGCTTTCTTGCCCGCTCAAAGTCCATTAAACGGTCCCCATGGACCGCATGACAGCACTCGAACGGCTCAAAGCCAGTGAGGCCGAGCTTCGGGCGATGGGCGTCATGAGCCTGTCGCTGTTTGGCTCGCTTGCGCGTGGCGATCAGCGGGCGGATTCGGATATTGATCTTGCCGCGACGTTCGATCCGGCGAAGCGCGTCGGCATGTTCCGCTTTGCCGCCATCGAGGGGCGCCTCCGGGATGTGCTGGGCGGGCCGGTTGATCTGGTCGGTGAACCCGCGCGCCATGCCCGTATGCAGAGCGAAATCGATCGGGACCGGGTGCGTGCCTTCTGATCGCGACGCCGAGCGGCTGGGACATATCATTGATAATATCGACCGCATCGACGACCATTTGAACCGGCTGACTTTTGCCCAGTTTACCGACGACCTGAAAACGATTGATGCCGTCGAACGCTGCCTTCAGCGGATTACCGAGGCCGCGATCCGTATCGGTGCCGAGCGGATGAGTGAAATCGCGCCCGATGTCCCGTTTCACGAAGTGCGCGGTTTGGGCAATGCCTTGCGCCACGAGTATGAAAAGCTCGATCTTACGACACTTTGGAATACCGTTAGCGATGACTTGCCGAGCTTGCGCGCGGCGTGTGTCGTGGCCCTCAGCAAATAGGCGTTCACCCCTTCAATAACCCCTTCAGCCCCGCAAAGGCCGCACTCCCGACTTCGCCCTCGGCCAGCACGCCTGCCGCGCGTAACTGAGCTTCGGCGGCGGGGCTGCGCGGGAAGGGGTCGACGCTGAGCGCCAGTGTCTGGGCAACCGCCTCGCCGATGTCGACTGCGGCACCGTCGAACTCAACGATGTCGAGATCATCTTCGTCGAGTTCAACCTCACCCTCGACTGCCGCGTCCTCGTCCGCGCAGACGAAGTGGATCGCAAAGGCTTCCTCGACACTCTCGCGCACCGGATCGCCGCTCGCGACGCACGCCCGTTCGATCACGGCGCTCACCGTGCCCAGCGCATCGACGCCGCCCGCGCGCGCCAGCAGGTTTGCATTGGCAGTCAAACTCTCAATCCGCGTCCAGCCAAAGCGCTTGGCCAGCGCCGCACATTCGCCATCATCGGCGGAAATCCCCGTCTTATGCCCGCCCGCGCCGATCAAATCGAGCGCCACGCCGCGAGAGAATTCGGGCGTCATCCCAGTGACCCTTTCAAGAGGTCCGCCGTCGTCACGGCAGCAATCCGCGCTTCCAATGCCGCGCTCATTGCCACCAATTCGTTAACGCACGGCTCGTCGGGCGGCACATCGCGATACACATTGCGGATCACCGCTTCCTTGCGATCACCATCGCGATACGCGCCGAGCCGCCCGCCCAGCATCCCCATGATCCCGCCAACCCGCTTGCCGACGACAAGATCGCCGAAGCCCACCTCGCGCATCGTGCCGTCCATGTCATCGATGAACACTTCGGTGAGCAGGACCGAAGGCAGCGCGCCGCTCTCGCCCTCGCGTTCGAAACGGAGGAGAACCAGCGACAGCACGAGGGCCACCATGTCAAACCGCCCGTCCATCGTATCGGGCACTGCGCCGCGCGAATACCAGTCGGGCCGCCGCGCTTCCGCCACCACGGCGTTATAAAGCAGCAGCAAATCGCCGCGGTCGCGCCGGTCTCCGAACAGTCGTGATAACAAACCCATGCCTACTCCGCTTGCCGTGCCGTGCTGCGTCGCATATTGAGCGTGCACGCCGTGAGTGCAAGAAGAGTGAGTATGATGACCAAGGCCCTGACAATTTCCGTCGCGTTGATCGCGCTTGTCGCCATCAGCGGCTGTTCGCGCGTGCGCGGGCATCAGGGCTATCTCGCGGATGCGACGCTGATCGATGCGATCAAGCCGGGTGTCGATAACCGCGAATCAGTGATGCGCACTTTGGGTCGTCCGACTTTTGCCGGGCAGTTCGATGCGAACGACTGGTATTATGTCGACCGCGAAACCAAGCAACTCGCGTTTGCGCTGCCGCGTGCCACCAAGCAGGTGCTTCTCCGCGTCTCGTTTGATGCAGCAGGCAATGTCACGGCGGTCAACAAAACCGGTATTGAGACCATCGCCGCGATCCGCCCGATGGGTGACAAGACCCCGACCATGGGCAACAACCGCAGCTTCTTTCAGGAAATCTTCGGCAACATCGGCCAGGTCGGGTCAGTCGGCCAAGGCGGCGCGACGGCGGACAACCCCGACGGCGGGAACTGATCCTAGCGCGCCACCCCGCCTGCCGCCAACACAGCCAGCGTGACCAATTCGCTCGCTGTTGATCCCATTGTTGCCACCTGAACCGGTTTTTCCATGCCGATCAGCATCGGGCCGATCACGGAGTCGCCGCCCAGTTCGCGGAGCAGTTTGGCGCTGAGGTTTGCCGATTGCAGGCCGGGCATGATCAACACATTGGCGGGGCCGGAAAGACGGCTGAACGGATAGCTTGCCATGACCAGCGGGTTGAGTGCCACGTCAGGCGCCATTTCGCCTTCGAATTCAAAGCCCACACCGCGCGCTTCGAGCAGCGCGACGGCATCGCGGATATTTTCGAGGAAATTGCCCGCAGGGTTGCCGAACGTCGAATAGCTGAGGAAAGCAACGCGCGGCTCGTGGCCCATCCGCCGCGCCACCGCGGCTGTCCCGATGGCGATGTCCGCAAGCTCGGCCGCCGATGGGCGTTCGTTCACGGTCGTATCGGCCATGAACACGGTATGCGTCTGCCCGACAAGCACATGGATGCCGAACGGCGTCTGCCCTTCAGCCGGGTCAAGCACGCGGCGAATATCGCGCATCGATTGCGCATAGGTCCGCGTCGTGCCGGTGATCATCGCATCGACTTCGCCAAGCTTGAGCATCAGCGCGGCAAAGATATTGCGGTCCTGATTGACCATGCGTTCGCATTCGCGGCGCAGGTAACCGCGGCGCTGCAAACGCTCATAGAGTTTGTCGATCATCGCCGGGACGAGCGGCGAATTGCGGCTGTTGTGGACTTCAAACGTCTCGGGCTTGTCAACGCCGAGCGCGCGGAGCCGTTCGTGAACGTCATCGCGCCCGACGAGGATCGGGGTGCCATAACCCCCGTCCTTGAATGCGATGGCGGCGCGCAGGACGACTTCCTCCTCGCCCTCGGCAAAAACCACCCGCTTGGGCTGCGCACGTGCGCCTTCATAGGCGAGGCTCAAAACCGAATTGGTCGGGTTCAGGCGGCTGCGCAGCGTCTGGCGATAGGCGTCCATGTCGAGAATCGGTCGCGTCGCCACGCCCGAATCCATTGCCGCCTGCGCCACTGCGGAAGACACGACTTCCATCAGGCGCGGGTCGAACGGCGCGGGAATGATGTAATCGCGTCCGAAGTTGTGGACGCGCCCGCCATAAGCCGCCGCGACTTCCTCGGCGACCTGCTCGCGCGCCAGCCCGGCAATGGCGTGGGCGGCGGCAATCTTCATTTCCTCGTTGATCGCGGTCGCGCGGACGTCAAGCGCGCCCCGAAAAATGAACGGGAACCCAAGCACATTGTTGACCTGATTCGGATAATCCGACCGCCCCGTCGCGACGATGCAATCGGGACGCACAGCCTTGGCAGCGGGCGGCGTGATTTCGGGATCGGGATTGGCCATCGCAAAGATGATCGGCTCCTTCGCCATCTTTTTCAAAAATGCTGGCGTCAGCGCGTCCTTGGCGGACAGGCCAAGAAACACGTCCGCACCGTCGAGCGCTTCCTCAAGTGTGCGCGCATCGGTTTTCGCTGCGTGCGCCGATTTCCACTGGTCCATGCTGACTTCGCGACCCTGATAAATCACGCCAGATCGGTCGCACATAATGACATTGTCATGCCGCACGCCCATCGCCTTTATGAGCGCCGTGCACGCAATGGCGGCCGCGCCCGCGCCGTTGACGACGATCTTGACGTCCTTCATCTCGCGGCCCGTTAGGTGCATGGCGTTGATCAAGCCCGCCGCCGTGATGATTGCCGTGCCATGTTGGTCATCATGCATGACAGGGATTTTCATCCGCTCTTTCAGCGCTTGTTCGATGATGAAGCATTCGGGTGCCTTGATGTCTTCAAGGTTGATCCCGCCGAAACTGGGCTCGAGGAGGGCGACGGCTTCGATGAATTTGTCGGTGTCCTCGGTCGCGACTTCGAGGTCGATTGAATCCACATCGGCAAAGCGTTTGAAGAGGACAGCTTTGCCTTCCATCACGGGCTTTGATGCGAGCGCGCCAAGATTGCCGAGGCCGAGAATCGCGGTGCCGTTCGAGATGACCGCGACCAGATTGCCTTTGGTCGTATAATCATAAGCGGTGGCGGGGTCCGCCGCGATAGCGAGGACGGGGACGGCAACACCCGGCGAATAGGCGAGCGACAAATCGCGCTGCGTCGCCATGGGCTTGGTCGCGACAATCTCTAGCTTGCCGGGGCGACCTTCGGAATGGAACAACAGGGCTTCGCGGTCCGAAAACTGAACATTCGATTCGTCTGACATGCGCGACTCCCTTGCGTCTTCCCCTATCCGTTCACCCTGAGCTTGTCGAAGGGTTGTCCTCACTTGAAACAATGTCGAAGAAAAGGACAAGGCTTCGACAAGCTCTGCCAGAACGGATTAAGGGGAAGAATGGCCAGCACACCCACACCCATGATGGCGCAATATCATGCGTTGAAGGCCGAAGCGCCCGATTGCCTGCTGTTTTACCGCATGGGCGACTTTTTCGAGCTGTTCTTTGATGATGCCCGGGCCGCCGCCGCCTGCCTCGACATCGCGCTGACGGCGCGCGGCGAACATGACGGTGAAAAAGTGCCGATGTGTGGTGTGCCGGTGCACGCGGCGGATGCCTATCTCGCGCGGCTGATCAAGGGCGGACATCGGGTGGCCATCGCCGAACAGATTGAGTCGCCTGCGGTTGCCAAAGCGCGCGGCGGCAAATCCATCGTTGCGCGCGCAATTGTCCGCGTGGTCACGGCGGGGACGCTGACCGAGGATGTGCTGCTCGATGGCAAAGCGGCAAACTGGCTTGTTGCAGTGGCGCAGGTTGGCGGCGTTTACGCGATTGCCGCTGCGGATGTGTCCACCGGTCGGTTCGAGTTGTGCGAGGTTGGCGAGGGCGGGCTGGACGCCGAACTGGCACGGTTGAATCCGTCCGAGGTTGTCACGGCGGAGGATCGCCCCCGATCCGAATTCGACTCCGCAAAGGGTGAAGCACGGCTCAAAGCCCGTCACAATGTTGCCACCCTCGACGGCTTCGGCGCGTTTTCGCGCGCCGAGCTGGCCGCAGCGGGCGGACTACTTGCCTATCTCGACCATGCGGGGAAGGGGAGCGTCCCGTTCCTAACGCCGCCAGTCCGCCGCACCCGATCCGCCCACATGGCCATCGACGCGGCAACGCGCGAGAGCCTCGAACTAACAGTCTCATCGAGCGGCAGCCGCGCAGGGAGCCTGCTCGATTGCATCGACCGGACCGTCACCGGCGCCGGCGCGCGGATGCTTGCGGCGGACGTGTCTGCGCCGTTGATGGATCGCGCTGCTATCGACGCGCGCCTCAATCTCGTCGGCCATTGGGCAGGCGATAGCGGCGCACGCGCGGGCCTGCGCGAAATGCTGAAGCGTATCCCCGACATATCGCGCGCGGTGGCGCGGCTGTCGGCAGGGCGCGGCAGCCCGCGCGATCTCGGCAATTTGCGCGATGGTTTGGCAGCGGCATGGGAATTGCGCGAGGCATTGGGCCGCACCCCCGAACCACCGTCATTGCTCACCGCCCTTCTCCCCCGTCTCGGCGGCCACGGCGCGTTGATTGATTTGCTCAAACGCGCTCTGGTCGAAATGCCGCCGATTGAAGCAAGCGCTGGTGGCTATATTGCCCCCGGTTATGACGCCGCGCTCGACGATCTGCGCGACACCGGCGGGCACGGACGACGCGAGATTGCCGCGCTCGAAGCCCGTTTCCGCGCAACCACCGCCATCGCCACGCTGAAAATCCGTCACAATGGCGTCCTCGGCTATCATGTCGAAGTCCCCGCCCGCGCCGCCGATCCGCTGATGGCTTTGGACTCGGGGTTCACGCACCGCCAGACGCTCGCGGGTGTCGTCCGTTTCAACGCCCCAGAACTGCACGAGGTCGCGCTGAAAGTAACCCAAGCGGGCGCGCACGCGCTTGCGGCGGAAGCTGCACATTTCGAGGATTTGACGGCGCAGGCATTGCAGTCAGCCCCCGCCATTGCTGCCACCGCCGACGCCTTGGCCCGTCTCGACGTCGCATCCGCCAATGCCGAACGCGGGGTCGAAAGCGGATGGTGTCGCCCGACGCTTGTGGATCACCCGTGCCTCGACATCGAAGGCGGTCGCCACCCTGTTGTCGAAGCCGCCCTCGCCAAATCCGGCGCACGCTTTGTTGCCAATGATTGCGCGTTGTCCGAAACCGACCGCTTGTGGCTCGTCACCGGCCCGAACATGGGCGGCAAATCGACTTTCCTGCGCCAGAATGCGTTGATCGCAGTGCTGGCCCAAGCCGGATGTTTCGTGCCCGCAGCCCGAGCCACATTGGGCCTCGTCGACCGCTTATTCAGCCGCGTCGGCGCGTCGGACAATCTGGCGCGCGGTCGATCCACCTTCATGGTCGAAATGGTCGAAACCGCCGCGATCCTTGCGCAAGCGACCGAACATAGTTTCGTGATATTGGACGAAGTCGGGCGCGGGACATCGACCTATGACGGACTCGCAATTGCGTGGGCCGTGGTCGAAGCGGTGCATGAGGTCAATAAATGCCGATGCCTGTTCGCAACGCACTATCATGAATTGACGCGGCTGGCGGAAAAGCTCGACGCGCTCTCGCTCCACCATGTCCGCGCCCGCGAGTATAAAGGCGATCTCGTCCTGCTCCACGAACTTGCCGGGGGACCGGCGGACCGTAGTTACGGGATCGCCGTGGCGCGGTTGGCGGGGATGACCCCCGCAGTGCTGGCTCGGGCGAAAGCGGTGCTGTCTAAACTCGAAGCCGGACGTGCGGCCACGGGCGGACTGGCGGCAGGATTGGATGACCTCCCCCTTTTCGCAGCGCTGGTCGAGGAAGCGGTGCCCGATCCGTTGCGTGCCGAACTTGACGCGATCCACCCCGATGCACTGAGTCCACGCGAGGCGTTGGAGGCACTCTACCGCCTGAAAGCGCTTCAGGCCGACGGATAGCTGCCAATCGCTTCGAACATCGCGGTCAGCGCATGCCGTTCCGCCGCCGACAATTCGGGCCGCCATATTTCGAACAACAGCACGACGCGCGTCTCGTCACTGTCATTCCATGCTTCATGTTCGATGCTGTCGTCAAAAATCATGGCCTTGCCCGCGACAACAGGCCGCACATCATTGCCCACCCGTAAACGGCACCCCTCGGGCACGATCAGCGGCAGATGGACGATCAACCGCGTGTTGAGCATCCCCGAATGCGGCGGAATATGAGTGTGCGGTTTCAGAACCGAGAACAGCGCCATCGGCGACCGCCCCTCGATTTCGGGAGTTGGGAGGTTTGCCAATGCCGCAAGTGTCGCGGGACATCGCTCGGCATTGCCCAGCACTGGCGCGCCGTTTTCGATGAGGTGAAACGCGCTCCAGTCCGGATCGCCGAGCAGCGCGTGTCCTTTGTTGGGGCGCGTCGGATCAGCTTCGACATAAGGTTTGAGGCCGGTGTCGCTCTCCAGCACGGCCTCAAGTTCTGCGCGAATTGCCGGTGCCGCCGCTTCCAATCCTGCCACCCACGCAAAGTCAGCAGGGTCGAAATACTGTGTGTGCGGCAGTCCGGGGAAGAAAAAGCTCGTCGGCGATTGCAGGAAAAGCTGCTTTTCGCCCGACAGAATCGCCAGCGCCTCGGCGAAACGCGATCCTGCATCGGCCACGCCGCGCGATGCCAGCGCCGCATCAAGATGTCCCCGAAAGCTCCCGCCTGCCCGCGACACGACATCCTGCGCCGCGTTCAGCCGCGCAATCAGATCGGGCGGCAGGCTGAGCCCCGCGGCAGCGTTGGTGGCCATCATATACCAGCTCACCGCCGCCCGGTCATCGCCCGCTCGAACGAACGCATCGCCCTTCATCAGGAGCGCATAGAGGTTGCGCGGCTCCAACCGCAGCACCGCATCAAGCGCGGCATCGGATGCCGCATGGTCACCGAGCAAGGCACAGCTTTGCGCAAGGAGAACCCATGGCTGGGTCGGCGCATTCCCCGCCGCAGTGATCGCCTCGAACGCCGCTCGCGCCGTCGCCGCGTCGCCACGCCGCAGCGCATCGATCCCGTTGCGGGCAAGAGCGTTGCTATCCATCACCCAAACCCTAATTGCGTGACGCGCGTGCGCAAGCCCTTTAGAGCGGCTGCCATGTCGTCGCGCTTCGAAACCATTACCAACCGCCGTGCCATTATCGACCGGCGGGCACTTGCCGATGCGCTGGCGGCGCTCGAGGGCAAAGATTTGCGCGCGCAGGCTGTGGCCGCCCTAAAACCCGCGCACGAAGCAGGTCGCGCCGAGATCGCCCGCCGCCTGTCGGAGCATCCCCAGCGCGGCAATGACGCGGCGTCGGCGCAAGCCTTTCTGACCGACCAAATTTTGCGCCTTGCCTATGATTTTACCACGCAGCGGCTGCACCGCCTCGGCAATCCGACCGCGTCCGAACGGCTGACCTTGCTCGCTGTCGGTGGCTATGGGCGCGGTGAAATGGCGCCGTTTTCGGATGTCGACATCGCCTTTCTGACACCTTGGAAACAGACGGCTTGGACCGAGCAGGTCATCGAGTCGATGCTCTACACACTGTGGGATCTCGGATTGAAGGTTGGCCATTCGTCGCGCTCGGTCGACGAAATGATCCGCATGGCGAAGGGCGATCTGACGATCCGCACTGCGCTCCTCGAGGCGCGTTACGTCTGGGGTGATCAGCCGCTTTATGATGAGGCGGCGGCGCGTTTTCAGGCCGAGGTCGTTGCCAACACCGCGCGGACCTTCGTCACCGAAAAGCTCGCCGAGCGCGACGCGCGGCACAAGCGGATGGGGGACAGCCGCTATGTTGTCGAACCCAATCTGAAGGAGGGCAAGGGCGGGCTGCGTGACCTCCACACGCTGTTCTGGATCGGCAAATATGTCCACCGGGTGCAAACCGTGGCGGAGCTCGTCGATAAGGGGCTGCTGACCGAACCCGAACTGCGGCAGTTTCAGAAAGCCGAGAATTTCCTGTGGGCCGTCCGCTGTCACCTGCACAGCGTCACCAACCGCGCCGAAGATCGTCTGACGTTTGACGTCCAGCCCGAAATCGCGCGGCGGATGCGCTATGCCGACCGGCCGGGGCGCTCGGCGGTCGAGCGCTTCATGCAGCATTATTTCCTGATGGCAAAGCAGGTTGGTGACCTGACCGGCGTGTTCTTGGCTCACCTCGACGACAGCATGGCCGCAAAGGGACGACGGTTTACACTGGCCGGATTCATGCGGAGCCCGCGCAAATTATCGGGCTTTGTGCTGGATCGCGGGCGACTCGCGCTGCCGTCGGACGACTGGTTTCAGGCAGACCCGGTGCGCCTGATCGAGATCTTTGCCCTGGCGGATGAACACGGCCTCGAAATCCACCCGCAAGCGATGCGTGCGGCCAATCGCGATGCCAAGATCATTGATGCCAAAATCCGCAATCACCCGCGCGCAAACGCACTGTTCGTGGGCGTGCTGACCTCGAAGCGCGATCCCGAAACCGTACTGCGTTGGATGAACGAAGCCACGGTTTTTGGCCGTTTCGTGCCCGATTTTGGCCGCGTCGTCGCGCAAATGCAGTTCGATATGTATCACCACTACACCGTGGATGAGCACAGCATCCGCGCCATCGGCCTGCTCGCGCGGATCGAGGCGGGTGATCTCAAGGCGGATCATCCGCTGGCCACGGTCATCATCAACCAGCTCGTCTCACGGCGGGTGCTTTATATGTCGGTCCTGTTGCATGACATCGCCAAGGGGCGCGGTGGCGACCATTCGATCCTCGGCGCCGACGTCGCGATGAAACTCTGCCCGCGTTTCGGCCTGTCGCCGGCTGAGACCGAGACCGTCGCTTGGCTGGTGCGCTGGCATCTGCTGATGTCGGCCACCGCCTTCAAGCGCGACTTGTCCGATTATAAAACGATCATGGATTTCGTCGAAGCGGTGCAATCGCCCGAACGACTCCGTTTGCTGCTTGCGCTAACCGTCGTGGACATCCGCGCCGTCGGGCCGGGCGTGTGGAATGGCTGGAAGCGGCAACTTCTCGGCGATCTTTACGAAGCCGCCGAAGAAGTCCTCCGCCTCGGCCACAAACAAAGCGGGCGCAGCGAGAAGATTGCGGCAAAACAGGAAGCGCTCGCCGCCGCGCTCGACTGGGACGCGGCCCGGTTCGAAGCGTATCGCAAGCGCTTCCCCGAAAGCTACTGGATCGCCGAGCCCGACGACATATTGCTCCGCAATGCGCATAATGTGGCCGAGGCAGGTGACAAGGCGCTTGCGGTCAGCGCCGAAGTCTATCCGGCGCGCGGGGCGACGTTGATCACGGTTCATACCGCCGACCATCCGGGACTGTTCTATCGCCTTGCGGGCGCGATCCACTTGGCCGGCGCCAGCATCATCGACGCCCGCATCCACACGACGCGCGACGGCATGGCGCTCGATAATTTCCTCGTTCAAGACCCGTTTGGCAGGCCGTTTGACGAAGACGCCCGACTGAAACGGCTAGCAACCGGGATCGAGGATGCGCTGGCGAACCGCGCGCGCCTTGATGATCGCCTCGCCGCCCGTCCCCTGTCGCGCACCCGCGCCGATGCGTTTGCGATCCAGCCCAATGTGCTGATCGATAACAAGGCGTCAAACCGCTACACTGTGATCGAGGTCAACGCGCGAGACCGGCCCGCGCTGCTCAATGCGCTCGCCTATGCGCTGTTCCAGTCGAAAGTCACGATCAGCTCGGCGCACATCGCGACCTATGGCGAGCGTGCCGTCGATACTTTTTATATGACTGATTTAATCGGCGGCAAGGTCGAAGGCGCGGCGCGCCTCAAGGCGCTGGAGAAGCGCTTGCTTGAAGCGGCGACGGGCTTGGTGGCGGCGACCGAAAAGGCCGCCGCCTGAAGCCAATCAGAACTTGAACCGCGCTGTTACGCCATAAGTGCGCGGCTCGCCGAGGAAAGCCGAGAACACTTGGTTCGACGTGTTCAAGAACCCGCGCTGGACCGAGCGGGTCGTCCCGCCGCCCTGTCCGGGCGTGTCAAACGCGACCTGCTGATACTGGACGTTGAATACGTTTTGCGCCCAAAACTCGAGGCCCCATTTCTGTTCGTTGCCACGAATGCCAACGCGGGCATTGACGATCATGAAACCGTCTTGGACTTTTTCAAGGTCAAGGTCCGAACCCGTGTTGGTATCGCTCTGGTAACGGAAGTCGGTGTAAACAAGTCCCGATAGGCCGCTGTCACCAATTGGAGGCGTCCACGAAAGCGAGCCCGTCGCGACATATTCCGAGCTGTTCGAGAGGCGACGTCCTGGCAACTGGAATGAAGCCGCGCCCAGCGGTGCACCGCCCGATGCGACAATGTCATTCTGGTAGCGCGTGTTGGTATAGGTCAGGCCAAGATTGACGCCGACATGACGCACGGGCCGCAAGAAGGCTTCGATTTCAAGACCCTTAGCAACCACACCACTTTTCAAAGCCGTCGTGCAGGCACCGGTTGTGCCGCTATTATCCTGATCAGCCCCGTTAAGCGGTGTCGAGCACGAGTTGATATTAGTCACCACAAAGTTCAGGCCGTTAAAGGCATTCAGCTGGAAGCCGTTGAACTTCTGGTAAAACACCGCGATGTTGAGATCGAAGCCCTGCTTGTTGAGCTTGTAGCCAAACTCATACGCATCGACAATTTCAGGTGCAAACGTCAGCTGCTGGAGATTCGGGGCTGAAGCAACAAGACTGGCGCGATCAAGATTGAACCCGCCCGCCTTATAACCGCGCGAATAGCTGGCATAGATGAGCAGACCATCGGCGGGTTTAAGGCTCAAAACGGCAGTGCCCGTCACGCGTTCTTCGGATTTGACCGAGCCATTTTGCGTAAAGCTCCCGCCCGGCAGTGCACTGATCACGCAGGGCAAGCCGGCAAGGCCCGCCAGCGCCGATGCGCGCAAGGTCCGACAATAGGCGTTGTTGTCCACCAGCGCTGCGTCCAGCGTTTTCTTTTCGTTGGTGTAACGCGCGCCGAGCGTCAGGCTCATCCAGTCCGTAAAGTCGAACTTATTGTGCGTGAAAAACGCGTAATTGCGGCTCACCTGCTTGTAACTATCGTTTAAGAATATGCCATTGAGCGTTGCCGCTGGCTGGCCGCTGGCCGCCGCAAGTGCGCGATAACCGCTGAGGCCCGGAATGGTCAGACCGGAGAGCAATGCAACCGCAGCACGCGTCGCTGCGGGCACGGCGAGATTGCCCGCAACGGCAGTTGCGACCGGGGTGTTAAAGCAACCTGGACCCGCCGCAGAAACAATTGACGGAATGCCGAGGCCACCTGCGACATTCGCCGCCGTTGCGCAGTTCGCAAAGCGCTCAAAATCGGTGCCATAGGTCAAATTGTCTTTCAGCTTCAGCTCTTCGTTGGCGTAATAACCACCGATCAGCCAGTCGAGCTTACCGTCAAACGCTTCGCCTTGAAGCCGCAATTCCTGCGTGAACGTCTTGAACCCTTGCGTATATCCGCCGTTGTCCGAGCGGTGCAGGATGTCGAGAACATTGTAGTCCGAATCGGCCCCACGATTCACGAACCAGTCACGATAGGCAGTGATCGAGGTTAGATTAGTATCACCAAAACTATAGTTGATTTCACCCGAAATACCGTAATCTTTTACGTCACCGCGATAGCCATAGCCCGGGGTAATTGATGTTTTCCGCGCATAGGTATCGTCGTTATATATGCCGCCCAGCGTGCGCAGCGCCGTAATCAGAGTGTTTGGTGCTGTTGCTAATGTGCCGTCGGCAGCGCGGCTGATGTTGGGCGATGCCAGAACGGACGCGCCACAGCATTCTTCTTTTCGGTCTGAATAATCGGCGATCAAGCGGACCGAGAGGTCATCGCTCGGTTGAAACAAAACCTGACCCCGCACGACATAACGGTCGCGCCCATTCACGCGACGACCCGAAACGACGTCCTGAATATAGCCGTTGCGCTTGAAATAAACGCCATCAAGGCGCGCGGCGATGGTTTCGCTTATTGGGCCGGTAATCCCGCCACCAATGCGGAAGGCGTCAAAATTACCATAGCTGGCCTCGGCGGAACCGCCGAAATTAAACGATGGTTTGGCGGTAATAATCGAGATCAGACCGGCAGAGGCATTGCGCCCGAACAACGTGCCCTGCGGCCCGCGCAGCACTTCGATGCGGTCAATCGCGCCGAGCTCGGTCAGGCCGACGCCCGCGCGGTTTCGATAAACACCATCGATGAACGTCGCGACCGAGCTTTCAAGACCGGGGTTGTCACCGACGGTGCCGATGCCGCGGATACGCGCCGTGCCGCCGCCTGCTTCGGACGAGGTAGAGCCGACAAGCAGCGATGGCGAAAGCTGGTTCAATGCGCGAATGTCGCTTGCGCCCGAATTGGCGAGGCTCTGTGCAGTCACTGCCGACACGGCCAGTGGGATGTCCGACAGCGCTTCCGAACGGCGGGTCGCGGTGACGATGATATCACCCGTTCCGCTTTCATCGGCTTGTGCTCCCTGTGGCGCAGGGGCTTCCTGAGCGAACACCGGCGCAGCAAAGGTGCAAGCCAGAATTACGGGCGCAGCCGACAGCATCAAGCGAAATTTGGGCATCATTCTCTCCTCGAAGGGTTGGACTATTGTTGTCCGTTGGTGATGGGGTTACCGCGATTGACGCAGCACCGCTAGCCGAACGCCCGAAAACGAACGGTTTTCGGGGGCGTCGCGGCTTTTTTGCAACAGTGTGACAAAGCTTCCGTTACGGAAGCGGTTTATTTCGGCGAGAGCACCATCAGCATCTGGCGACCTTCCATGCGCGGATAGGCTTCGACCTTGGCGGTTTCCACCGTGTCGGCCTGCACGCGCTGGAGCAAAACCATGCCGAGCTGACCGTGCGCCAGTTCGCGACCACGGAAGCGCAGCGTGACCTTGACCTTGTCGCCGTCCCCGATGAACTCGAAAATCTTTTTCATTTTCGTGTTGTAGTCATGATCGTCGATGTTCGGACGCATCTTGATCTCTTTGATCTCCTGCGTCTTTTGCGACTTGCGGGCGATGTTCGCTTTTTTCTGCGCTTCGTATTTGAATTTGCCGACGTCCAGATATTTCGCGACCGGCGGGTCCGCATTCGGCGACACTTCAACCAGATCAAGACCAAGCTCGCGCGCCTGCTCCATGGCTTCACGGGTGAGCATCACGCCCAGATTTTCGCCATTTTCATCGATCACGCGCACTTTGGGTGAGACGATGAATTCGTTAAATCGGGGGCCATTATTCGGCATTGGCGCGCCACCAAGCGGGCGGCGTATCATGGGCGGTGCTATAACTGGGACTCCTGTCGTCGTTGCATTGATGGATGTAATTTAGGGCAAATGCTGCCGCTTTGAAAGCCCGCGCGGGCGAATTTGCACGGCCTGTGGCAAGCGGGTGTCACTTAAGGTCCGGTGGCGTGCCTTCATCAACCAGCATTCTGATCGCCTCATCTAGGCTCATGATCCGCTGCCCTTCGGAACCAAGCGAACGAACGGCGACGGTGCCTTCATCGGCCTCACGCTTCCCGACCACCAGCAAATGCGGGACTCTCGCCAGCGAATGTTCACGCACTTTGTAATTGATCTTCTCGTTGCGCAGGTCGGACTCAACGCGAACACCGGCCGCGCGCAATTTCGCCACCACTTCGTCGGCATAGCCATCGGCATCCGACACAATCGTCGCGACCACCGCTTGCACAGGCGCCAGCCAGACGGGGAAGCGCCCCGCATGATGCTCGATCAAAATCCCGATAAACCGCTCGAATGTGCCGAGGATCGCGCGGTGGAGCATCACCGGTCGGTGCTTTGCCCCATCCTCGCCGACGTAACTCGCGTCGAGCCGTTCGGGCAGGACATAATCAAGCTGGATCGTCCCGCACTGCCACGTCCGGCCAATAGCGTCCGTCAGGTGGAATTCGAGCTTGGGTGAGTAAAATGCCCCTTCACCGGGCAGTTCCTCCCACTGATATTCAGGGCCGGAACGCCCGGCGAGCCGCACCGCCTCGCGCAAGTCGTTCTCCGCGCGGTCCCACATCTCGTCTGAGCCAAAGCGCTTGTCTGGGCGCAACGCGAGTTTGATCGCATAACTCTCGAACCCGAGATCCTTGTAAACCTTGTCGAGCAGATCGCAGAACGTCCGCACTTCATCGACAATCTGATCCTCGCGGCAGAAAATATGCCCGTCGTCCTGCGTCATCTGGCGCACCCGCATCAGGCCGTGGAGCGCGCCATGCAGTTCGTTCCTGTGACAGCAGCCCATTTCGGCCATGCGCAGCGGCAGGTCGCGATAGGATTTGATCCCCTGCCGGAAAATCAGGACGTGCGCGGGGCAATTCATCGGCTTCAGCGCCATCAGGTCGCTCTTGCCCGTCAGGACCGGGCCATCCTCCTCGGCATTGGGGATTTCGTCGGGCACCACGAACATATTCTCGCGGTATTTGCCCCAGTGCCCCGACGCTTCCCATTGCTTGGCGTCCATCAACTGCGGCGTTTTCACTTCCTTATACCCACCACCGTCAATCGCGCGGCGCATATAGGACTCAAGCTCGCGCCAGATCAGATAGCCCTTGGGATGCCAGAACACGCTGCCGTGTGCTTCGGCCTGCAAATGGAACAGGTCCATTTCCTGCCCCAGCTTGCGGTGGTCGCGCTTTGCCGCTTCTTCAAGCCGGACGAGGTGCGCATCAAGCTGCTTCTTGTTCAGCCAGCCGGTGCCATAGATGCGGCTGAGCACAGCATTATTCTGATCACCGCGCCAGTAAGCCCCCGACACGCGCGTCAGCTTGAACGCTTGCGGG
This sequence comes from Sphingomonas sp., assembly GCA_031362355.1. Lineage (GTDB taxonomy): Bacteria > Pseudomonadota > Alphaproteobacteria > Sphingomonadales > Sphingomonadaceae > Sphingomonas_O. The sequence goes on along the minus strand of JANLSJ010000014.1, from coordinate 15,990 downwards.
TCAAGTTTCCCCGTCGAGGCGAGATGCGGCCCGCGGCACATGTCCATCCAGTTGTCGCCGGACCAATAGACGCTCAACTCCTCACCTTCGGGGAGTTCAGCTGCCCATTCAGCCTTGAACCTTTCGCCCGCTTTCGCCCACGTCGCGATCAGGTCATCACGCGCCACGACTTCACGGCGCAGCGGCTTATCGGCTGCAATGATCTTGCGCATTGCGTCTTCGATCGCGGGCAGGTCTTCTTCGGTGAACGGGCGGTCCTTTGGCGCAAAATCATAATAAAAGCCGTCATCGGTCGACGGCCCGAACGTAATCTGCGTGCCGGGAAACAGGTTCTGCACCGCTTCGGCAAGGACATGCGCATAGTCATGCCGCGCGAGTTCGAGCGCGTCGGCCTCGTCACGCGATGTGATGAGCGCAAGGCTCGCATCGGCCTCCAAGGGTCGCATGATGTCGCGCACTTCGCCGTCAACGCGCGCCGCAATCGCGGCCTTGGCGAGGCCCGGCCCAATGCTTGCGGCAATATCGGCTGGCGTGGTCCCCGCAGGAACGTCGCGCACCGAACCGTCGGGCAGACTTATTTTTAGCATTACTGACATAGTGCGCGCATATGCCGCCCTCATTCAAATGCGGCAAGGGCAGCGCACCGATGAAACCCGATGGGTGGAAACGGGTTGTCCCTGCCGAGGTTACCATAAGGAATTATCATGGCGTTTCTGAAAGCAGTGATCTTTGGCGCCATCGGCACATTGACCGAGACATCCGAGATGCAGCGGCAAGCGTTTAACCAAGCCTTTGCCGATGCGGGGCATGATATTGTCTGGAATGAAGCGACTTACCGCGCGATGGTGTCGGGCGCGCAATCGATGGTTGGCGGCCAATCGCGCATCCGGACGGACGCCGCCGCACGGGGAATCAACCTCGATGATAACGGCGTGGCTGATCTGCACGCAGCAAAAAGCCGTCATTTTCAGGACATAATGACGCGTGACGGCCTGCCGCTTAATCGCGGCGTCGAAGCCTTGATTGCGGATGCAAAAGGCGCAGGACTGGCGGTCGCTTTTGCGTCAACGACGTCGCGTGCCAATATCGACGCGATGTTTGCGGCAATGCGCCCTGCGATTCGCAATCAGTTTGATGTGATCCTGTCGGGTGAAGATGTCGAAGGTGTGAAGCCTTCGCCCGCAATTTATCTGGCAGCGCTCGAAAAACTGGGACTTGATTCGAGCGAAGTGATCGCCATCGAAGATAGCGCGCCGAGCATGGCAGCTGCGTTGGCAGCAGGGATTGCGACCTTTGCGGTGCCGGGCAAGCTCTGGGTTGGTGGCACCTTTGAAGGCGCGTCCGCTGTGCTTCCCGATCTTGACGGCGTTACGGTTGAACGGCTCGGTGCATTGCTGGGACGCGAGCCCATCGCCGCCTAACCGAACGGCACGACCTTGTTATCCACATCATGACCGATGTCGGCACGACCCAGATAGGGAATGCCCGAAACTTCGCACCAATGTTTGGCGATGGCTTCTTCATCCATGCCAAAATCGGGGTTGTTCGGCGTGATGGGTGCGCAGCGTCCAAGCATGATCCCTGCGCATTTGCGCACCCCGGGGTTTGACGTGACCTGAAAGAAGCAGCGGTCGATGGCGTAAAGCGCTTCGTCAACTTCCTCGAGCAGCAGCGTGCGACCGGTAAGATCCGGCTGAAGTGGCGTCCCCAGCAACTGGCAAAACACCATCAGGTTAAATGCGGCATATTTGCCGCCGCCTGCATCATAGGGCAGATCGCCGAAATAATAGCGCAGTCGCGGTTCACCGCGAAGGATCAGCCATTCGAGCGTGCGCGCCACCGCGTCGTCGCCACCCGATTTGTTGATGTCGATGGGCATGGGCGCGTGGACGGGCTGACCAATGCCCTTCGCAAGCAAGCCCGCCAGGATAAACCCGCCATCGCTATACCCCAGAAAAGGCTTTTTCTTCGCCGCCGGGCCCATGCGGGCAATTGCGCGCTCGGCGATGCGGTTCGACCCATAACCCCCGCGCGCAAACCACACCGCATCAACTTGTCGGTCATTGGCGACTTCAACCAACGCATCCTCGCGCGCCTTGTCCGGCCCGGCAAAATGGCCCGACGACAGGAAACACTGTTTGTGAAAGATGATTTCGGGGGCCTTGTCACCAAAACGCGATTGCGCCAGCGCGGTTACTTTCTGCGGCACCTCGGCGGGCAACATATTGGCTGGTGCGACAACGGCGATCTTCACGACTTGCTCCCCTTCACCATTTTGATGATAGCGCACAGATGACAAAATCCTATTTCTTTGTTGGCATTGGTGGGTCGGGGATGTTGCCACTCGCTGAAATCGTCGCTGCGCAAGGGTGCTCGGTCGCGGGGTCTGACCGTTCGCTTGATCAGGGGCGGCTGGGCGCGAAGTTTGAAGCGCTGGCGGCACGCGGCATTGGTTTGCATGCGCAGGACGGCAGCGGGATCGTATCGGCGGATCAAATCGTGGTGGCCTCGGCAGCAGTGGAAGCGACCGTGCCCGACATCATCCGGGCAACCGAACTGTCATGCGCGCGCATGACACGGGCGGAATTACTCGCCGAACTGTTCAACGCCGCGCCGGTCAGTATTGCCGTGGGCGGGACCAGCGGCAAATCAACAGTCACGGGGATGATCGGCTGGATCCTCGACAAGACGGGGCATGACCCGACGATCATGAACGGCGCGATCATGAAGAATTACGGTAGCGGGTCACGCGTTGGCGCAGGACGAGTGTTTGTCAGCGAAGTCGACGAAAGCGACGGGTCGATTGCGCTTTATCATCCGACCGTCGCCGTTTTGAACAATGTGGCGGTCGATCACAAGTCGATGGAAGAATTGCGCGTTTTGTTCGGGGATTTCCTCGGGCGTGCGGGCTGGGCGATTGGCAACGCCGACAATGCGGAAGCGCTGGCGCTGCTGCGCGGACTGAACAGCGAACTTTCAATCGAATTTTCGGTCGATGGCGCACCAACGTCGCACAATTTCGTCGCGCAAAACATCGTGGAAGAGCCGACGTCGGTGTCCTTTGACCTTATCGATGCGACAATGCCAGTCGGGCGCGTGACCCTGAAAGTGCCCGGTCGCCACAATGTCGCCAACGCGCTGGCGGCGCTGGCTGCGACCTGCGGGGCGGGCGAACCCCTTTGTAATTCGATGCCCGCGATTGAAGGGTTCACAGGTCTGAAACGCCGCATGGAAACCGTCGGCACCGCGAACAACATCACTGTTGTCGACGATTTCGGCCACAACCCCGACAAGATTGCGGCAACGCTTTCTGCCTTGCACGCTTTTCCCGGTCGCTTGCTGATCTATTTCCAGCCGCACGGCTATGGCCCGATCAAACAAATGGGCCGCGAACTGGCGGATAGTTTTGTTGCGAATATGAAGCCGGACGACAAGCTCCTCGTCAGCGATCCCGCCTATTTCGGCGGCACCGTGGATCGCAGCGTCGGCGCGGACTCCCTTGTTGCGATGATCGGTGCACAGGCCCAACACATCCCCGACCGTGGCGATTGTGGTGCCCGTTTGATCGACCTCGCTCGCCCCGGCGACCGCATCATCGTGATGGGCGCGCGTGATGACACGCTGTCGATCTTCGCTGCCGGGTTGCTGGACGCGCTCGCTTCCGCCTAAGATAGAAAAAAATCGGGAGCACTCATGGCCAAGAAGCTGACACTGTACATCATGATCGGCCTTGTGCTTGGCATCATCATTGGCGCGGTCATGCATGCGACGATGACCCCTGACGCGATCACCGAGGCCAATAAATATTTCAAGATGATCACCGACATCTTCCTGCGGCTGATCAAGATGATCGTCGCGCCGCTGGTCTTCGCCACGCTCGTCGCAGGTATCGTGCATATGGGCGATACGGCATCGCTCGGTCGTGTCGGCGCAAAGACGATCACATGGTTTCTCGGCGCGACGATTGTGTCTTTGACGCTGGGTATGGTGCTGGTGAATACGCTCCAGCCGGGCGTGGATTCGGGTCTTGACCTCGCCAAGGCCGTCGGCAGTTCGGGCATCGACACCAAACATGCTGACATGTTCCAGACGATCACTGAAATGGTCCCCAAGTCGATTTTCGAAGCGATGGCGAACACGACCATGCTTCAGATCGTCATTTTCTCGGTGTTCTTTGGCGTTGCGCTGACGGCAGTGGGCGAAAAAGGCGCAGCAATCGTGAAAGGCATCGATGCGCTGGTCGAGGTCATGCTGGTTGTCACCAATTATGTCATGCGCGTGTCACCGGTTGCGGTGTTTGCGGCGATGGCCAAGGCAATTTCGGTCAATGGGCTCGGCATCCTGCTGACCTTCGGCAAGTTCATCGGGAGTTTCTATTTGGGGTTGGGCGTCCTGTGGCTGTTGCTGATTTTCGCCGGGTTCCTTGTCATCGGGCCGCGGATCGTGATGCTCATCCGCTATATCCGCGATCCGATTTTGCTCGCGTTTTCAACGGCGTCATCAGAAGCAGCCTACCCGCGCACACTGGAGGCGCTCGATAAGTTCGGCGTGCCCAACCGGATTTCGAGTTTCGTCCTGCCGCTCGGCTATTCGTTCAATCTCGACGGATCGATGATGTATATGACCTTCGCGTCGATCTTCATTGCCCAGCTTTACGGCATCGAGCTGACCTTTGCCCAGCAGGCGACGATGCTGCTCACGCTGATGCTGACGTCGAAGGGCATGGCCGCCGTGCCGCGCGCATCGCTCGTGGTGATTGCGGGCACGATGGCGCAGTTCGGATTGCCCGAAGCGGGACTGGTCCTGATCCTCGCGGTCGATCAGTTTCTCGACATGGGGCGGACTGGCACGAATGTCGTCGGCAATGCCGTCGCCACCGCCGTCGTTGCCAAATGGGAAGGGGCACTCGACAAACCCGAGCCGCTTGACATCGACATAGTGCACGCCCCGTCATCCCGCCTCGGCACCGCCCACCCCGCCCCGCGCGAAGGCGAGCCGGGCGGCGTCAGTTAAGGAGACCGTGAACGTGTTCAGCCGAATCTTCCTCGACCACCCAAAGACCGTCGGCGAGAGCTATTGGGAGCATTTCGGCGTTGCCACCGGCTTTGGCCGGACAATGATCGTCGGCGGGATCAAGGCTGTCCTCCACGGATTCTTCCCCAATATCTTCAAGACAGCGGGAAGCGATACGGTACGTAGCCTCCATGCCGTTCTTGTCGAAAAGCGCGCCGCAACGGCGCAGATGCATACGGTCGAATGGATGATCTGATCCGGCCAGACGGCGTCAAAATCGCCGTCGCGCATTTACGCGGGCGCGGGCCAACACTGGTTTTCCTGCCCGGTTATATGTCCGACATGACTGGCACCAAAGCATTGGCGCTTGAGGCTTGGGCGGTAAGGCAAGGCCGCGCGATGCTCCGCCTCGATTATTCGGGATGCGGCGCGAGCGGCGGACGGTTCGAGGATGGCACATTCGACGTCTGGCGGGACGATGTGCTGCTTGTCATCGGACAGATCGAAGGGCCGGTCGTTCTGGTTGGCTCGTCGATGGGTGGCTGGCTGATGCTGCTCGTGGCCCGGGCGCTGGGGGATCGGGTTAAAGGACTGGTGGGCATCGCCGCCGCGCCGGACTTTACTGATTGGGGTTACACGTCGCATGAAAAGGCGATGATCGAACGCGATGGCCGCATCGACCAGCCATCGGATTACGGCGAGCCGATGCCGACCTACGTGGCTTTTTGGCGATCCGGCGAAGAGCACCGCCAGTTAACCGCCGAAATTCCGATCACCTGCCCCGTCCGCCTCCTCCACGGCCAATGCGACATCGATGTGCCGTGGGACATTTCGATGCAACTCGCCGCGCGGCTGCGTTCAGACGATGTGCAGGTCACCTTGGTCAAGGATGGTGACCACCGACTGTCGCGCCCGCAGGACATCGCATTGTTGATTACGACGGTTGAACACTTGCTGGAAACCTTATGATTGCCCTTCTTCTCCTCGCTGCTGAACCGACGCGCTTCGAGGCTTGTGCCCTGCTCGCCGATAGCGACCCTGTCCGCGCAATTGACGAGGCCAGCACATGGCGCATCGCAGGGGGCGGCGTGCTCGCGCGGCAGTGCGAAGGGCTGGCTTATGTGACCCAGAAGCGCTGGGCACCTGCCGCAGCAGCATTCGAAGCAGCGGCGCGTGAGGCAGACGCCAGTGCGGACGGGCGCGCTGCGTTTCTGTGGGTGCAGGCGGGAAATGCGGCGCTGGCGGGCAATGATCCCGCGAAGGCCACGACCTATTTTGACGGGGCACTGGCGCGCGGACAACTGACGGGTGAGGCGCTCGGCGAAGTGCATCTTGATCGTGCGCGGGCGCGGGCGGCGCTGGGCGATATGAAAGGTGCGCGGGCTGACCTCGATCTCACGACCAAGCATGTCCCCGCCGATCCGCTTGGATGGTTGCTCTCGGCAACCTTGGCGCGGAAGATGAATGACCTCCCGCGTGCGCAGGCTGATATTGAGCAGGCCGCCACACGATCCCCCGATGATGCGTCGGTTGCGCTGGAGGCAGGCAACATCGCTGTCCTTTCAGGTCGTGACGATGCGGCGCGCACAGCATGGGAAGCAGCGGTCAAACTGGCGCCAAATACCCCTTCGGCCAAGGCGGCAACGGAGTCGCTGGCGAGACTGCCGCGCTGACCCTATATGGGCTGCATGAAATATCTCCACACCATGATCCGCGTGTCGGACCCCGCCGCTACCATCGCTTTCTTCGAGTTACTCGGCCTGGAGGAGCTCCGCCGTTTCGACAGTGAGCAGGGCCGTTTTACGCTCATCTTCCTCGCGGCCCCCGGTGATGAGGACGCACAAGTCGAACTCACGCACAATTGGGACGAGAAGGGTTATGACGAAGGCCGCAATTTCGGCCATCTCGCTTACCGTGTCGATAATATTTACGCGAGCTGCCAGCGGCTTATGGACGGCGGCGTCACCATCAACCGCCCGCCGCGCGACGGCCACATGGCGTTTGTCCGCAGCCCCGACAACATCTCGATCGAGCTGCTTCAGGCGGGTGATCGACTGCCGCCGCAGGAGCCGTGGGTGTCGATGGCAAATACGGGGAAATGGTAGGATGAGTGTCGAAGTCGTCCGCATCCCCGTGCTCTCGGACAACTACATCTGGCTAGTCCGTGAAAACACCAGCGGCGACGTGATGGTTGTCGATCCCGCCGTCGCCGAACCAGTGCTGGCCAAAGCCGCCGAACTTGGTTGGACGATCACGCACATCTGGAACACGCATTGGCACCCCGACCATACCGGCGGCAACGCGGCGATCAAAGCCGCGACGGGGTGCATCATCACCGGGCCAGCAGCCGAAGCTGAGCGCATTCCAACGCTCGACGTGCAGGTGCGCGGGGGTGACACCGTTATGTTCGGGACGACAAAGGCGCATGTCATTGACGTCCCGGCACACACCGCCGGGCATATTGCTTTCCACTTCGAGTATGAGGGCATCGCCTTTGTCGGCGACACTTTGTTCGCAATGGGCTGTGGTCGCTTGTTCGAAGGAACAGCGGACCAGATGTTCGACAATATGCGCAAACTTGAAGCACTGGCCGACAACACCATCATCTATTGCGCGCATGAATATACGCAATCGAATGGCCGCTATGCGCTGACCGCCGAACCCGGCAATGCTGCGTTAATCGCGCGTATGAATGATGTGGATGCAGCGCGTTTGAGAGGCGAACCGACCGTGCCGACCACGATTGCGCTCGAACGGGCGACCAACCCGTTCATGCGGGCAGCAAGCGTTGCCGAATTGGCCGAACGGCGCGCGGCAAAAGACAGTTTTCGAGGATAGTAGACATGATGATGATCCGGATAATCCTGCCATTGGCGCTGCTGACCGGCTGCGCCACCACAACGCAAACCGCGCAGGGGCCAGACCCCAAGCTAACCGCCGCGCTCGACGGCAAAGTCGCGGGCAAATCGCAAAGCTGCATCCCGCTCGACCAAGCGTCGGGCAACGAAATTTTCCGCGATGCCATCCTCTATCGCACCGGTCGCAACAAATATTGGCTCGCCGATGCGCCGGGTTGCGGGTCGGCGCGCGGAGCCAATGATTACATATTGGTGCAGAATGTCTTTGGCTCGCAGCTCTGCCGTGGCGACCTCATTCGCCTCGTTGACCGGACCAGTGGTTTTCAAGGTGGCGCCTGCTCGGTGCGCAGCTTCACACCGTATTCAAAGCCGAAGAGTTAGGCTTTGTAGAGCGAATCCAGCCGCTCGCCATAAACGTCCTTGATCTTGTGCCGCCGGATTTTCATTGACGGCGTCAGCATTTCGTTATCGACCGTAAACGCATCGGGCGTGACGACAATGCGCCGCACTTTTTCGGTGACGGACACCTCGGCATTGACGCGGTCGACGGCGGCCATCAGCGCACGCTGGAACGCCGGATTGTCGGCCAACGCCTTGCAATCGGGCTTTTCATCATTGGCGACCGCCCATTCCATCAACCATTCGGGATCGGGCACAACAAGGCCGACGAGGTGCGGCCGCTTGTCGCCCACCACCATCGCCTGAATAATCTCGGGCTGGAGCGTCAGCATCCCTTCAATTTTTTGCGGCGCGACATTGTCGCCCTTGTCGTTGACGATCAGGTCTTTCTTGCGGTCGGTGATGACCACACGGCCTTTGGCATCAAGGTGCCCGATGTCCCCAGTGTGGAGCCAACCGTCGATCAGGACGCGCGCCGTTTCCGCCTCGTTGTTCCAATATCCCTGCATCACCAACTCGCCGCGCACGAGGATTTCACCATCCGCCGCGATTTTGACTTCGGTATTGATCAGCGGCGGGCCGACGGTGTCCATCTTGATGCCCGCGCTCGGGCGGTTGCACGAAATCACGGGGCCAGACTCGGTCTGACCGTAGCCCTGCATCAGCGGCAGGCCGAGCGCGTGGAAAAACAGGCCGATGTCGGGATTAAGCGGCGCGCCACCCGCGACAAGCGCTTTCATCCGCCCGCCAAATTTTTTCTGCACGGCTGGGCGCAAGGTGCGCTTGATGAAGAAATCGACCGGCTTGTCCCAGAAGGGTATCCCCTTGCCGAGGTCTTTTGCACCCAAGGACAGCGCGCGGCGGAGCAATTTCGGCCCAAGTCCGCCCTGCTTTTCAATCGTTTTCAATATCCGCGCACGCAGCACTTCGAACAGCCGCGGGACGACGACCATCACCGTCGGGCGCACTTCCTCGATATTCGCGGCCAGTTTCTCCAGCCCTTCGGAATAATAAATCTGACCGCCGAGACCGATCGGCAAAAACTGCCCTGCCGAATGTTCATATGCATGACTGAGCGGCAGGAACGACAGGAAGACTTCATCGCCCCAGCCGAAATCATGGATGAAAATGTCGAGACAGCCCTCAACATTGTGGAGGATCATGCCGTGATGCTGGCGCACGCCGCGCGGGCTTCCGCCGGTGCCGCTGGTGTAGATGATGCAGGCGGTGTCGGTGCGCTTGAAATCTGCGCCTGCTGCGGTTGCCGCCGGGTCGGCCATTTCAACCGAAAGCATTTTTGCCCAGTCGTGAAAGGCGACATCGCCCGACTGGCCGACTTTCAGGTCTTCCATGCCGATGACCGTCTTGCATTGGGTCGAACGGATGACCGACGGCAGCAACGTGCGCGCCAGTTTCGCGGTCGAAACAATCACCGCTTTAGCGCCTGAATCCTGGAGGATGTGGCTATGGTCACGCTCGGTATTGGTTGTATAGGTCGGCACCGTGATTGCACCCGCCGCCATGATCGCGAGGTCGGCAATACACCATTCGGGGCGGTTCTCGCTGACCAGCATCACGCGGTCGCCGCGCTCGATCCCGAGCCGCTTCAGAGCGGCCGCCAGCGCCGACACTTGCAGAGCGGTCTGTTTCCAGCTTCGCGACGTCCACGCTTTCCCGTCGCGGTGCCACAGGAACGGCGCGTCGCCATATTCGGTCGCGCGCGCAAAAAACATCGTCACGAGGTTGGGGAAATGTTCGAACTGCCGCATCGTCTCTCCTGTGGTGCGCGCCGGTTATGCCGGTCGCGGTCTATTCGTCGAGCGCATTGCCCGGGCTGCGCGGATCGGCAGCCCCGCGCCAGCCTTTGGCTGTCCGCTCGACGGCATTGAGCTTCGAGCCGAGATCGCCGACAACGACCATCTGCCCCAGCCCCGCCAGCTGGGCGTGCATCGCGCTTAATTTCGTGTCCTTTTCGACCAGCAATGCAGGGCCACTGAAGTAAATATTGGGCAGCGCAATCGCCTCCTGCGCGCTCAGCCCAAAGTCCATATAGCCGACGAGCGACTTCATGACATGCATGATGATCCGCTTGCCGCCCGCCGAGCCAACCGCGAGCACAACGCGACCCTTGCGGTCATAGACAATTGTCGGCGACATCGACGAGAGCGGCCGCTTGCCCGGCGCGACCGCGTTCGCGACCGGCGCGCCGCCCTTGACCGGCGCAAACGTGAAGTCGGTCAGTTCATTGTTGAGGAAATAGCCGTTGGCGACAAGCTGGCTGCCGAACGGCCCTTCTATGGTTGATGTCATTGACGCGACATTGCCCGCGCTATCGGCGGCGACGAAATGTGTCGTTGCGGGCACTTCGGACGACATGCCCGCGGTTCGCGGCTGTGCCCCCGGCGGAGCGCCCGCGCCATAGCTTGGCAGCGACTTGGTCAGCGAAATCATCGCCGAACGGCTTTTCAGATAACGCCGGTCGATCAACCCCGCGACGGGCACATTCACAAAATCTGGATCGCCAAGATATTTTTCGCGGTCGGCATAGGCGAGCTGCATCGCTTCGCCGATGACATGCCATGCCGTCGGGCTGTCCGACCCCAGTTTCTTCATGTCGAAGCGCTCGATCATCCCGAGCATCTGCAATATCGTGGTCGCGCCCGATGACGGCGGCCCCATGCCGCACACTTTGAACTGGCGATAGGGCGCGCACACCGCGTCGCGGTCCTGCGTCTTGTAAGCGGCCAGATCAGCCATCGTCAGCGCGGTTGGATTGAGCGCAGACCCTGCGACCGCATCGACAATCGCTTGTCCCTCGGCCCCGGAATAAAAGGCGTCCGGCCCATCCGCCGCGACCTTGCGCAGCAGCGCGGCGAGCGCCGGATTGCGCTGCGTCATGCCTGCTGTCTTGGGCTTGCCGTCCTGCCAATAGAGCGCCTGCGCTGCCGGAAAGTCTTTCCAGATCGGTGCAAGCGACCGCAGCGCGCCCGCCAGCGTCCGGTTGATCTCAAACCCTTCGGCCAGCCGGATCGCGGGATCAAACAGCTTGGCCCACGGCAGCTTGCCCCACCGTTCATGCGTCCGCGCCATGAGGCGAATGTTGCCGGGAACGCCCGTCGATAGCCCGCCGGGGAAGGCTTTCAGGTAACCCGTCGGCTTGCCATCGGTCATAAACTGGTCGGGCCGGGCCGACGCCGGTGCCTTTTCACGACCATTGATCGTCGCGATCGTGCCTGTCTTGGCATCATGATAAAGAATGAACCCGCCGCCGCCGATGCCCGACGATTGCGGCTCGACCACGGTCAGCGCGAGCATCATGGCCATTGCGGCATCGGCCGCACTGCCGCCTTCGCGCAGGATTTCCTGTCCCGCCGCCGTCGCGCGCGGATCGGCGGACGAGACCACGCCCCCTGCGCCAAAAGCAGCCATCGGGAGGGCGAAAGCGACAAGCGCAATGAGCAAACGGATCATGCGCGCATTCTAGGCGGCAAAGCTAAATCGCGTCTACCCCCACCGCATCAGTGATATACGCAAATCCGTCGCGCTCGAGCAAATGCGCCAGCCCCGCAGCAATCGATTTTGCGAGGCCGGGGCCATGATAGACCAGCGCCGAATAAATCTGCACCAGCGACGCTCCTGCCCTGACCCGAGCATAGGCCTCGTCCGCGCTGTCGATCCCGCCTGCGGCAATCAGCGGCATTTGCCCATCCGTCGCGCTGCGGAACGCCTTTAGCATTTCCATTGCCAGTGATTTAAGCGGTGCGCCCGACAAGCCCCCCGCTTCGTCGCTCCAGCGCGAGGCCAACGGCGGTCGCGAAATCGTCGTATTGCCAACGATCAAAGCATCGACCCCGCGCGCCATCGTCACCGCCGCAATGTCATCGATGGCCTGCGCATCCAAGTCCGGCGCTACCTTCAGGAACACCGGCACGGTGCGCAACGCCATGACCGCATCCAGCAATTCATCCAGCGCACCCTTATCCTGAAGCCCGCGTAATCCCGGCGTATTCGGCGAACTAATATTGACCGTGATATAATCGGCATGGGGCGACAGCGACCGCATGCCCATGACGTAATCGGCAACACGGTCCACCGCATCCTTGTTCGCGCCGATGTTCACACCAACAATCCCGCGCGTCGGACGCTGCGATAATCGCGCCAGTGCCGCTGCATGGCCGCCGTTGTTAAACCCCATGCGGTTGATAACGCCGTCATCTTCAATAAGCCTGAATAGGCGCGGCTTGGGATTGCCTGTCTGCGGCAATGGCGTGATTGTCCCCACTTCAACAAACCCGAAGCCAAGGCCGAGCATCGCATCGGGCACTTCGGCATCCTTGTCGAACCCCGCCGCGAGACCAACCGGCGAGGGGAAATTGATCCCTGCCACGGTGGTTGCCAATCGCGAGTCGAACCGTCGCTTTCCCCTAGGGAACCCGCGCAAGGCAAAAATCGTCGCCTGGTGTGCCGATTCGGGATCGATCCTGAACAATAATGGGCGCGCAAGGCGGTAAAGCATCGTTTCGCCGCTATCAGCATGCGACCAATGGGTCAAAAATTGCGCCATAAAAAATCAATAGAATAAAGGGTTAATGTCGATTCTGTCCAATACGACTCGCAAAAGGGGGCGTAGCAGAACCATGCGACCCGAAGGGCTCCCGGACGAAAGTTCGGGAAACCTTTTCACTTACGGCCTGGCGCGGGAAACCGTGCCGGGCCGCTTTTCTTTGGGGCCCGTTTGTGGTTATATTGCAACCATAAAGCATAATCAGGGGCGCATTTAGCACAATGGCAGCCATAACGCTCGACTATGCGGCCGCGGATGAGTCGCTGCGCAAGCACCTGTCGGTGTTTTACGAGTTCCGTGCCGATGTCCCCGTTTTCGACGATGTCGAGCGTGCCGATCTGGCGCAGGTCCGTTTCCAGCTTTCGGGCACCGATGCGACCTACAGCTTTGCTGACGGCACGGTTCAGAAAGCACCCGCGATCCAGATTGTCGGGCCGACCACCGGCCCCACCCGCGTTCGCGTTGTCGGCCCGGTGCATACCTTCGGCGCAGGACTGCTTCCGGCGGGCTGGAGCAGTCTGCTCGATTTCGAAGCCTCACTGCTCGTCAATCGCGTTGTCGATGCGACCGAGTTGTTCGGTAAAGGCCTTTACAAAACGCTTGAGGAAATGCGCGCGACGACGACCATCGAGCAGAAAGTTATCATTGGCAGCGCACTCGCTCGCCAACTGATCGAGCGCGGGCATAGCGCCGCATTCGATTTTGCACGGATCGTCGATGACTGGCTCGCTGATTCACCGTCGCCCAGCGTCGATTGCCTTGTCGCAGCGACTGGCCTGTCGCGCCGTCAGGTCGAGCGCAATTGCAAGGCGATCTACGGATCACCGCCCAAGCTGCTCGCGCGCAAATATCGTGCGCTCAGAGCCGCCATCATGCTCGCCAAGCACGAAGCCGGCGCACAAGAGCTGATCGATCACGGCTTCTACGACCAGTCACATTTTATTCGCGAGATCAAGCATTTCACCGGGGTTACGCCCAAGACGATCACTGACGACCTGCCAACGCTGGCGACGCTGACGCTGAAGCGCACCGAGTTTATCGGCTTGTCGCCACTGGTGACAAAAACATGATTCCAGTCTCGCTGGATTTGTTTGCGCCCCCGGTCGAACTTCAAAACCACATCTCCACTTTTTTTGATTTCAGATCGTCATTGCCAGTTTTCGATGATGTCGAACGCGCTGATCTTGGGCAGATACGCTTCATGCTTTCGGGGCATGGTTCGGGCCGTTTCATTGATGGCCATGTTCAGCAAACAACCCGCGCGTTTCTCCTCGGCCCAACCACCGGTCCTCTGGCGGTTTCGCTTTATGGTCCGGTACTGACGTTTGGCATCAGCATATTGCCGAATGGCTGGAGCGCAATCACCGGCACTGATGCCTCATTGCTCGTCAACCGGATCATCGACGCCAGCGACGTTTTCGGACCAGGCATTTTTGACGTGGCCGATGCGCTGGAAGCAGCACCCGACCTTGAGGCGCGCGCGGTCATTGCCGCCCGGTTTCTACAAAGGATCATTGCCGGTCGACCCCCTGCAACCAACAAATTCACGCAGATCATCAATGCTTGGCTCGAAACTGCCTTTTCCCCCGACATCGATCACCTTGTCGCGATGACCGGCCTGTCCCGCCGCCAGGTCGAACGCAATTGCAAGCGGGCGTTCGGCGTCACCCCGAAACTTCTCACCCGTAAATACCGCGCAATCCGCGCCGCGATGCGCCTTGCACGCGGCGACGCGACAATGGACGATTGCGTCGCAGCGGGCTTTTATGACCAGTCGCACCTGATCCGCGAGATCAAGCAGTTTACCGGTGCAACGCCGGGCGCAATCCCGGGTGAAATATCGGTCCTGTCACGGATGACGCTGCAAAATCCCGATCACCTTGACCAGATCGCGGCTGCCTTGACCAATGGAAGCAAAGCTCCCATCTAGTAATCGGATCGAATCAGTCCGATTGAGAGAATATGCGCCTGTCCAGTCTTGCCGATTATGCCGTCGTGATGATGAGCGCCGCTGCGCGTCATGGCTGCGGTGCGCGGTTGTCCGCGCATGTGCTGTCTGACGAGACGCATGTGCCTCTGCCAACGGCGCAGAAGCTGATGCAGCGATTGGCGCAGGCGGGATTATTGTCTTCATTGCGCGGCACCGGCGGCGGGTTCAAACTGACACGCCCGGCGTCGTGCATCAGTCTGGCCGACATCATCGAAGCCGTCGAAGGGCCGATTGCGATGACCGCCTGTGTCGACGAAACCCGTGAAGAATGCTCACTTGACCATCATTGCGCGGTCAAACCGCATTGGGGCGTCGTCAACGGCGCCGTGCGCGGGGCACTCGCCAGCGTCAGCCTAACCACATTGTCAGAGGCCCGTTGAATGGCATCGCGTAATCTTGAAGACGTTGTGAATGAAGAAGCCTGGGCCGCCGCCGAGCAGGTCGCCGATTACGAACATGGCTGGTCATCGGACATCGAAACCGATTTCGCTCCCAAGGGGCTGACCGAGGACACGGTCCGCTTCATTTCGGCCAAGAAGAACGAGCCGCAATGGATGCTCGACTGGCGGCTAAAGGCGTTCCGGATGTGGCTGACGATGGAGGCCCCGGATTGGGCGAAACTCGACATCGCGCCGATCGATTATCAGGACGCCTATTATTACGCCGCGCCCAAGGCGAAGCCAAAGCTTGGTTCGCTCGATGAAGTCGACCCCGAAATTCTGCGCGTCTACGAAAAGCTCGGCATCCCGATCGAGGAGCAGAAAGTGCTCGCGGGCGTCGAGGGTGCGCGCAAGGTCGCGGTCGATGCGGTGTTCGACTCAGTGTCTGTGGCGACCACATTCCGCGCCGAACTCGAACGCGCGGGCGTCATTTTCCGGTCGATCTCGGAAGCGATCCGCGAATATCCCGACCTCGTGAAGAAATGGCTCGGCAAGATCGTGCCGATGCGCGACAATTATTTCGCGACGCTCAACTGCGCGGTCTTTTCCGACGGCACGTTCGTCTACATCCCGGAAGGGGTGCGCTGCCCGATGGAGCTGAGCACCTATTTCCGCATCAACGCCGAAAACACCGGCCAGTTCGAACGGACGCTGATCGTCGCGGACAAGGGCAGCTACGTCAGCTACCTCGAAGGCTGCACGGCGCCGATGCGCGATGAAAACCAG